>JAEWQC010000089.1 GCA_023399355.1 Bacillota bacterium
TACATCAAAGTCTGTTACAGATATATTCGACCAACTTGATAAGGATTTGGGAAGCGATATATTCAACAGTCTGTTCCCTGTCATTCTTACCGATAATGGAAGTGAGTTTTCCAATCCGAAGGGAATTGAATACCGGCAAACGGTGCCATGCTCTCGAACGAAAGTGTTCTATTGTGATGCGGGCAGTCCTTTTCAAAAAGGAGCGATTGAAGTAAATCATGAACTGATACGAAGAGTTCTGCCAAAAGGTACAAGTTTCAACAACCTCACGCAGGAGGATATCAACTTGATGATGAATCACATCAATTCTTACAAAAGAAAAAAGCTAAATAATCGTAGTCCCTACGAAACATTCAGCTTTTATCATGGAGAAGAAGTTTTACATAAGCTTGGATGTTCACTGGTAGCCGCCAGTGACATCATGTTAAAACCGGTTCTTCTCAAAAAATAATAAATTTGCGTGCCGCCAACCATTGATCTGTCTAAGGAATAAAGGGGTGGATGTAAATGTCAACATCAAAATGCATTATTGTTCCGACATGAAAATGCAGTTTCTTAACGACTAGCTTTCTGCTCATCTACATCAAGCAGATCATAATAATCCTTGGTTCGATATGATGGACCGACCATTTTTATTACATGAGCATGATGTAAAAGTCTATCTAGTATAGCGTTAGCAAGCATTGCATCAGAGAATACCTCACCCCACTTACTGAACGGCTGGTTCGTAGTAATTATTGTGGATGTATGTTCATACCTCTTAGCTATGAGTTGAAAAAACAGATTTGCTCCCGTCTTATCGATAGGAAGATATCCTATCTCATCGATAATAAGAAGCTTATACTTTGCAAAGTGTTTAAGCCTAGCCTCAAGGCGGTTTTCATCATGGGCTTTTCTAAGCGTCTGAATAAGATCATGGCATGTGATGAAGTAGGTAATGTTTCTATGCTGTGCCGCCTCTATTCCTAAGGCAGTAGCCAGATGAGTTTTCCCTGTTCCCGGAGTCCCAAAGAACAGAATGTTTTCAGCATGATCCATAAATCGTAGAGTTGCCAGATCCTTTATTTCAGCCTTGTTTACAGAGGGCTGAAAAGTATAGTCATAATCATCAAGGGTTTTAACATATGGAAAATGCGAAACACTTACCTGTATCTGTGCAGCACGTTTATTACGTAGTTTTAATTCTCTGTCAGTGATATTTATCAAAGCATCCTGGACGCTTATGCCCTCTTTGGATACTTTTGAAAGATAGTCCGACATATAGGGCTCTACTTCCGTAAAGCCCAGTTCATCTAAGTTGTTAATAAGATTTGCATACATTTTTATAACCCTCCTATGCATCTATCCATGTTTAATAGATTGTTTTGAACAAAGTCGAGAATCTCAGCATCAGAGCGGCCTTTCATAGCGTCACTTTTAAGTATGTCGCAGGCAGTATCCACGGTATAGTTATATTTCCGATTAGTTACTGCGTGACACACCACAAGTTGCTTGTTATAATAAATGCTGAGAATATCGTTATCTCCTTTGGTAACGGTCATTCTTTCGCCTATGTAACGCGTGGGCACAGAGTATTTTCGGCCTTCATACTTAATCATGGATTCTCTGTTAACTGGATAAGTTTTTTCTTCTTGGCGGGAGATGTAACTATTTAACAGTTCCATATGAGGAAGAGGCAGGAGATACTCTTTTTCATTTTTAAAGAGTTCATCCGGTATGTCATCGCATCCCTGAGATACCTCTTGATTAATGTCTGCTAAGAATTCATTTGAGATAGCGATCAGGTCATCCCAGGTTTCGAATTCTTCATTATAGGCCTTTAGACGATCCATAAGTTTAGCCAGAGCCTCTGCTTTACCTTTTGTTTGAGGTCTGTATGGACGGCAGGCTATAGGGATGAAGCCCATATCCTTTGCAAAGTGCTCAAAGCGGTCATTAAAGATGGTCTGAGCAAATGAGCTCTTAGTATGGTCCACAACAGTCTTCATGTTGTCAAAGAGTATTTCATGCGGAAGTCCGCCATAAAACTGAAAGGCTTCTATCATACATTTAAACAAGGTCTCCTGGCTTCTGTCAGAAGTAACCATAATAAACTTTTTTCGTGAAAAGCCCATGACCATAAGAAAGATATTGATTCTGAACGCCTGGCCTTTCCGGTTAACTAATGTCATATCTTCCTTCCAGTCGACCTGGGCTTGCAATCCAGGATTGGTTTCAAATCTTATTGTTGCTTTCTTGATCTCCATATCCTTATGGTGTTTAACGAAGTCAGCGACAATACTATATTTACCGGAATAGCCACGTTTGCAGATAAACTTATATACTGCCATCGCTGTACAGCCGTAAATATCAACTTTATTAATTATAATAGTCTTATAATCATCTAGTTTAGAATGATAAACGCGTGAACTAGGCTTTGGAACAAGTTCGCCAGAATGAATTTTTAAATACCTGTCAATGGTTCTGGGATCGCAGTGATAGCGGCGAGCTAATTCTGCTTTGTTAAACAATGAAATATCCTCCTTTGCTAAAAATGTAATGGTGTCTTTGATGTCGTCTCGCATGCGGGGTACCTCCGTAAAAAGATAACATCATTATATAAGAAAAAAGCCACAATCAGAAATGCATAAATTCCTACATTTTCATGTCGGAACTTTTCTACATTTCCATTGTAGCATTTACATCAGCAATCACTGACTTTCTATATCTTGTATTATTTTTTTCTCTTGCAATTGAGTGATACTTGTCAATATAATTATTAATAAGTTCATAAATGTCATAAGTTATAATTACTTTTTGAAATCCAAGGTTTTCTTCCTTATAATCTTTGCTCTTATACTGGTTTGCGTCCGTTATATTCATACATGTTTTAGCTTTTTGAAAATACCTATCAGATAGCCTATTCCTTATTATAAGTACAGGACACAGCTTATTATCAATATCAATTTCAGTAATATCTTCAAATGTAAGTCCTAAAACTTCTCCAATACGTAATCCAAACTGATACATTAGGCGAACCATACATTCGGCAAGCATATTATTTTGTTTTCGGATTATTTCAATAATCTTTTTGAAATCTTCAACTGAAATGTAACGAGGAACTCTTTTTACAGGCGTTCCAGTTTTAAGGTTTGTTTTGAAAGAGGTAACTTTTGTAGGAGTTTCTGAAATGGGGTTGATTCCAATAATAGTTGATTTGGTTGCTTCAAATAAGTAGTCGCAATCTATTTTAAGGTATTTAAAATATGAACGATAAATGCTCAGATAGTCGTTAACGGTCGAATTCCTTCTAACTGTTTTCAATTGAAGGGAATATACCCCCTTATTTGGTGAATAACCTAAAAGGAAGTATTTAAGTTTCTCAATATCATCGTTTGATAAGTCTGACATATTCGATTTAGTTAATTCTAAGAAACAATAAAATAATCGAATAGCGTATATGGCTTTTTCCCTGGAGTTATAGGATTTTGATGCCATATAAATATTAACATATTTATAAGCATCCGATATTACATTCATTTTATCATCATACAAAACGAATGCATCAAAATTGTCGGTTGAGGTCTTATATAGTCTATATTTAACTGTATCTTCGAAGAGTGATTTACCATTTTCATCACAATGGATTCGGCAGAATATACTTTGCTTGCCTTTATAAATTTCTTTTATAATAACCATTTTGTTAGTACCTTTTCCTTTTAATTGATGAAATATTACACACATATCAAAATAATCATATGTCATTTTGTTCCAATAATCAAGTTTTTTGTGTATAATTCTTAGAAATATTAAATTTCATTATAATAGAGCCTGTAATATAGGTTTTCATCCGTTTTATACACATTCAAAATAATCATATGTTCATGCAGGAGCCGGCTGTACCATCGGTACTACGATGACGATTGCAGACAAGGTAGTTCCAAACCTTGTCGGTGTGGATATTGGCTGCGGTATGGAAACCATACAGATAGAAAATAAGCGTATTGAACTGGAAAAGCTGGATAAGCTGATTTATGCCAAAATACCGTCCGGAATGAATGTCCGGGCAACACCACATAAATACAATGATGAGATTGATTTAACTGCCCTCCGATGTTATAAGGAAATCCATGAACATCGAGCAATTCACTCAATCGGAACACTTGGGGGAGGAAATCATTTTATCGAAGCGGACAAGGATGAAGAGGGGCATATCTACATAGTAATACACTCAGGAAGCAGGTATC
>JAEWQC010000266.1 GCA_023399355.1 Bacillota bacterium
ACTGTGGCAATACACTCCTTTAAATAGTCAAAGCTATAAATTTTTATAAAAAGTCCACAGTGTTAAATAAAGTATAAATAAAAATATATAAGAAAGGAATGTATTGATGTTGAATACATCATACAAGGTTTTTTATGATTATTGTAATGAGTCAGAATGCCACAAAACAGGAGATTGACAGTGTTGAGCAAAAGCTATCCGATCTTGGTTTCAAGACACATCCCATATTCGGAGAGATAAAAACAGTCATTGGAGCTATCGGAGACAAAAGACTGCTGAATACGCATGCCATTTCCTCCATGCCGGGAGTCGAAAGCCTTGTCCCGATCATGAAGCCTTTCAAGCTTGCCGGCAGGGAGCTAAAGCAGAATCCGACCATTGTAAACGTAAGCGGTGTAAAAGTGGGCGGTGATGAGATTGTTGTCATGGCTGGGCCTTGTGCTATCGAAAGTGAGGAAAATTTCCTTGAAACTGCAAAAAAGGTAAAGGAAGCCGGTGCAAAAATAATACGCGGAGGTGCTTTCAAACCAAGATCCTCCCCTTACTCGTTCCAGGGCCTTGAAGAGGAAGGCCTGAAAATAATGGCGAAAGCCCGTGAAATAACAGGCCTGCCGATTGTCACCGAGGTTGTCGACACCCGTGATGTTGAACTTGTTGCCTCGTATGCTGATATGATACAGGTCGGTGCAAGAAACATGCAGAATTTCAGGCTGCTCCATGAAGTCGGCATGACATCAAAGCCAATACTCCTGAAGAGAGGCCTTGCTGCTACGATTGAGGAATGGCTGATGGCTGCGGAATACATCATGGCTGCCGGCAATTCCAACATCATCCTGTGTGAACGGGGTATTCGCACTTATGAAACCGCAACAAGAAATACTGTCGACATTAGTGCCATCCCGGTAGTAAAAGAGCTTTCACACCTGCCGATCATCGTAGATCCGAGTCATGCTGCGGGCACATGGAAATATGTCGGTGCACTTTCAAAGGGTGCAATCGCAACAGGTGCCGACGGACTGATTATAGAAGTCCACCTCGACCCGCCGAATGCACTCAGCGACGGTCCACAGTCACTTCGTCCTTCAAAATTCGCACAGCTTATGAAGGAGTTTGAACCGGTAGCAAAATCAGTAGGAAGAACGATGGTTATTTAGCAGTAATCTATTGTCCGGGACATTTAAAAGAGATATACTGGTATCTGGTACTTTGTCGGATTTCAAACTTGAATTGGCAGAGTACCGGCATACTGTTTTTTAAGCTTATGCTGACAGTGTATCAACAATATGGTCTGACGAAAGGCGGCAGGATGAAAGCACTGGTAATCATACCCGCTTATAATGAAGAAAAAAACATTGCAGGACTTTTGGACAGGCTGAAAGTCGCTTGTCCGGAGTATGATGTTGTTGTGGTGAATGATTGTTCATCCGACAATACCAGGAGATTGTGCCGGGAATCAGGTGCCAATGTGATCGACCTGCCAGTCAATCTCGGTATTGGAGGCGCTGTTCAATCCGGTTTCAAATACGCCCTGTATAACGATTATGATTTTGCTGTACAGGTAGACGGCGATGGTCAGCACGATCCGAAATACATCAGTCTGCTTTTATCCGGTCTTGGAGAAAATTCGAATCTGTGTATCGGTTCTAGGTTCATTGATGGAGAAGGCTTTCAATCTTCAGCCATCAGACGTCTGGGTATAAGGTATTTCAGTACGTTGATTTATATTTTTACAAATCAGCGGATAAAAGACCCGACGTCGGGTTTTAGAGCCTGTGACAGAAGAGCTATCCAACTATTTGCCGCAGATTACCCTCGCGACTATCCCGAACCGGAATCGATCGTGAATGCTTCAAGACAAGGTTTGAAGGTATCGGAGCTGCCTGTGGTCATGAACCGGCGCGAAGGTGGAAAAACCTCAATTACCAGTTCCCGGTCCATTTATTATATGATAAAGGTAAGTTTGGCCATCATTATCGCATCCTTTTTCCGCAGCGGTAAAATGGAGGTGCAAAAACCATGAACAGCAGACTGCAGATCATCATGATCCTTGCTTCCGTGTTATTTCTCTGCTATATCGTTTTGATGCTCCGCAACAAAAAAATAGAATTGAAGTATTCACTCATCTGGCTTCTGGCAGGAATTTGCCTTCTGATTACTGCGTTGTTCCCGGATCTTTTGAAGCTTCTGTCAAAGCTGTTGAATATTATTGAGCCTGTCAATACTTTATTTCTCTCTATCATATTTTTCATGCTGATGATTATATTTACACTGACAATAGCGCTCTCCAGAAATGCCAACCGCGTCAAGACACTTTCGCAGGAAATCGGTATCCTCAAAATGGAATTGGAACAGCTAAAAAAAGATCGGAAAAATCGTTAATTTGAAGAACTTCAGATCTTAAATGGTTCTCCTTCGAGCGTCTCACGGCTTTTCCCCATCTCATCGTAACAAACGACAATATTCTTGCCAATTTCTTTTGCATAATAAAGGGACTGATCCGCAAGTTCAATAACGTCCTTAATATTGGCGGAATGCGTTGGGAATTGCGCTATGCCACAGCTTACAGTCACTCTTGACTTTTCCTCCTGCTGTCCAAGGTAAATGCGCTGTTTCTCAAGCTGTCTTCTGATCCTGTCGCCGACGCTTTTAGCAATAATGATGTCCAGATCCCTTATGATGATCATGAATTCTTCTCCGCCATAACGTACCGGGATATCGGATTTACGGACACACCGCCTGATAATATCCGAGAAAAGCACCAATAGTTTATCTCCGGAAACATGCCCGAAGGTATCGTTGAAATTTTTAAAATTGTCCAGGTCGAACATAAGTATATTTATTACAGAACCCCTGTTTACAGCGTACTCCACCTCGTCCTTGAGCTTCTGGTCGAAATAATGCCTGTTCGCAAGACCCGTCAGCTTATCTGTACGCGCCAGCCTGAATTCTTTTTTTCGCATGTCATCATATCTTTTTACCTCATAGCATACCCTCGATATGGAGAAAGCCCCCATCAGGTAAAGTAAATCCCGGATGACAAGAGTCGCATAATTGATGCCGGCCATATAGAGACGGTCTGCAAAAATACAGGTAACCGTATAAAGCATTGCGCATACAATGCCTGTTTTCATGGTATTTGCCACATCGTTATTGATCCCGCAGAATCCTATTATAAAGAAAGTGAAGATAAAAAGATCGGATCTGATACCGCCTGAAAACATGACAAGCAGCATAATCACAATTATGTCAAGATACTGAATTGAGTAGGCTCTCTTCCCACCGGTGAGTATGTATGCCGTAACGACACCGTTATAGATGGCTGCTACCGCCAGTGATTCGATGATTGCATAACCATAATTAGCATACCTTGTACCAGCGAAGCATAGGATAACTGAAAACAAAAAAATCATCCATCTGTAAAATAGCATTACAGCGTCAATGTGTTTGTCATGAGTTGTGCTGCTTTTTTTTTGATCCTTTTGAGAATTCTGATTTTCCGTCTTCTCTTTTATAATAAATATCACCCTGCTTAAAACATATGATTCCTAAAAGTCTTTCTCAGGTCGCATGGGCGAGCAGTTGACGCCAGTCAACGACCAGCCAGGTCGCATGGGCGAGCAGCTGACGCCAGTCAACGACCAGCCAGGTCGCATGGGCGAGCAGTTGACGCCAGTCAACGACCAGCCAGGTCGCATGGGCGAGCAGTTGACGCCAGTCAACGACCAGCCAGGTCGCATGGGCGAGCAGTTGACGCCAGTCAACGAC
>JAEWQC010000086.1 GCA_023399355.1 Bacillota bacterium
TAAGATAAAACTGTGGCAATACACTCCTCAAAATAGTCAAAGCTATAGAAAAAAATTAAAAGTCCACAGTGTTAAGCAAAGTATAAATAAAAATCCTTAAGAAAGGAATGTATTGATGTTAAATACATCATACAAGGAAAAAGATGGCTAATCAATTATATAAACAGGCGTTTGACGGAGCAGTCATTGCTACCAGCTATGCAGAGATTCTGCTCACCCAGGCGGTCAGGGAATACGGCGAAGATACTCCGGTCGTGTATCCCGATACGGCATACAAGCTTCCCGTCATTACTGCATTAAGTGGTGAGGACGTGAAGACCTTGAAGGACCTGGTACCCGTTTTAAACAGAATAAGGACTACAAAAATAAAAGAGGACTTGACGCTGGAAGGGGCCAGAAACAGCGGCGAAGCAGCTCTGTATGCAGCGGAGATCATTGAGGCTCTCGGTTACTTGAACGGGAAAAATCCGCAGGTGAAACCATGGACAGGATTTCTGACGGATCCTGTATTACGAAAGTTTGGAATACAGCTGGTTGACTTTACAATCCCAGGGGTCGCTGTGATCATCGGCAGGGCCAGGGACAGCAAGGCTGCCGCACAGATTGTGAAGGAACTGCAAAGCAAGGGTATGATGCTGATGCTTTGCAATGAGATCATTGAACAGCTTTTGGAAGAAAACGTAAAGCTGGGCATTGATTATATTGCGTTCCCTTTGGGGAACTTTACCCAGGCGATTCATGCGATCAACTTTGCTCTTCGTGCAGGACTTGCCTTCGGCGGAATAGCTCCCGGCAGCAAGCAGGCCCAGCTGGATTATCAGAGAAGGCGTGTCAGGGCTTTTGTCCTGGCACTGGGGGAGCAGGACGAGGTCAGGATAGCAGCGGAATTCGGAGCCATCATGCTGGGCTTCCCTGTGATTACTGATCAGCCGATCAAGGAGGAGGTTCCGGATTGGTACGTATACGAACCGGACTATGCGAAAATCGTTCCCTACTCGCTTGAACTGAGGGGAATCAAACTCAAAATTGTTGATATTCCTGTACCTGTTACCATTGGCCCCGCCTTCGAGGGAGAGACCATCCGGAAGGCAGATGCCTATGTGGAATTCGGAGGGGGCAGAACGACGGCTTTCGAACTTGTAAAGATGGTTGAAGCGGATGATATAGAAGATGGGAAGATCACTGTGATCGGACCTGAAATTGACGATGTCGAAGAGGGAGCAAAGCTTCCATTGGGCATTTATATAAAGATATACGGAAGAAAAATGCAGGAGGACTTTGAAGGAGTCCTTGAGAGAAGAGTGCACTATTTCGTTAATTATGGAGAAGGACTGTGGCATGTTGCTCAGAGGGATCTTTGCTGGCTGAGAATCAGTAGGGACGCTCAGGCGAAAGGTTTTAAAATAAAGCATTTTGGTGAAATACTGATTGCAAAGTATAAATCTGAATTCCCTGCAATCGTCGACAGGGTAGAAGTTATTCTATATACGGAACAAGAGAAGGTGGAAGAGAAGATAAAGGAAGCCAGAGCAACTTATGCAAAGAGGGATGAAAGGCTGAGAGGCCTTACGGATGAAACCGTCGAGGAGTTCTATTCCTGCTTGCTTTGCCAGTCCTTCGCGCCAAATCATGTTTGCATCGTAACGCCTGAACGTGTTGGCCTTTGCGGTGCTGTGAGCTGGCTGGATGCAAAGGCTTCCTTTGAAATCACCCCGACGGGTCCGAATCGTCCGATTAAGAAAGAAGTGGCTATCGACGAATATAAAGGTATCTGGAAAAACGTAAATGACTTTGTATTTACAGCTTCAAACAGAAGTCTTGAAGAAGTTGCACTTTATACACTGATGGAAATGCCAATGACGTCTTGCGGCTGTTTTGAAGCCATCATGGCAATCGTACCCGAAGCAAACGGGTTGATGATCACCACCAGGGAGCATACGGGGATGACACCCTGCGGTATGACCTTCTCGACACTGGCCGGCTCGGTTGGCGGCGGTGTTCAGTCACCCGGCTTCATGGGGATCGGCAGAAGGTATATCATCAGCAGGAAATTCATTAAGGCAGACGGCGGACTGGGAAGAGTTGTCTGGATGCCCAGAGACCTCAAGGATTTCCTGAGGAATGACCTCATTAAAAGAAGTGTTGAAGAAGGTCTCGGAGAAGATTTTGTTGATAAAATAGCGGACGAAAGCATAGGAATTGCCACGGAAGAGATCCTTCCATTCCTGGAAGAGAAGGGGCACCCTGCATTGACAATGGATCCTCTGTTTTGAGGAATATTATATAAGGAGAGATAAATAAGATGGCACTTACAGGGTTGGATGTTTTTAAATTACTGCCCAAGAAAAACTGCAAGGAATGCGGACAGCCGACTTGTCTGGCTTTTGCGATGGCATTGGCCTCGGCGAAGACAACGCTTGAAAAATGTCCTTACGCTTCTGAAGAAGCAAAGGAGACTTTGGGGGGAGCCGCAGCACCGCCGATTAAACTCATCAAGGTCGGGAAATCAGGGTATGAGCGTGAAATGGGTGATGAGGTTGTCTTGTTCAGACATGATAAGGCATTTTATCATCCCACTTGTATTGCAGTAGAAATATCTGACAAACTGTCAGGCGGGGAGCTTGATGCAAAAATAGAAAAGGTCAATTCACTGACCTTTGAGAGAGTCGGACAAACAGTCTCTATTGATATGATTGCGGTAAGAAACGATACCGGAGATGCGGGAAATTTTGCAGCAGCGGTCAAGGCGGTTGCTGATAAAACCTGTTTTGCGACAATGCTGATCAGCGAAGACACTGAAGCAATGCAGAAGGCCCTCGAAATAGCAGGGGAAACAAAGCCCTTGATTTATGCAGCGACAGAGACGAACTGGGAGGCAATGGTTTCGTTGGCAAAAAAATATGCATGCCCTCTTGTTGTAAAAGGAAGAGGACTCGAATCAACAGCAGCGCTTGTTGAAAAAGTAGCGGCTTCTTATAAGGAATTAGTGCTGGATGTAGGCACAAGACAGCTTTCACAAGCGCTGGCGGAAATTACACAGACAAGAAGGCTGTCGACCAAAAAGAAATTCAGACCCTTCGGTTACCCGGTCATAGCGTTTACAACATCGGCAGACGCGGAAGAGGAAGTGCTGGAGGCTTCTGTCCATATTGCAAAATATGCAGGGTGTGTTGTAATGAAAGCGGACGAGAAGTCCCAGCTGTTACCCTTGCTTGCTTTGAGGATGAATTTATATACGGATCCCCAGAAACCGAGTCAGGTTGAACCGAAGGTGTATGAACTCGGAGCTGTGACAAAGGATTCTCCGGTATATGTAACCACCAATTTTTCATTAACCTATTATACAGTTGAAGGTGAGCTGTCCGGCAGCAAGATCCCATCCTATATCATCGCCTGCCCTACGGACGGCACATCTGTGCTGACAGCATGGGCTGCGGGCAAGTTCAACGGGGAGAAGATATCGGAATTCCTGAAAACTTGCGGAATTGAGGAAAAGGTACAACATAAGAATCTGGTAATACCGGGTTATGTAGCAGTTATAAAAGGTACGCTTGAAGAGAAATCAGGATGGAATGTAACGGTAGCTCCTGCTGAAGCATCTGGTCTGCCTGCTTTTGCCAAAGCTCACTTTGCCTGAATAAAATAGGGAGGACTGAAATATTTCAGCCGGCCCTGAGGTGGATTCGATGGAAATATGCCAAGTTGCCATAATGCCCGAAAACAGGGTAGTATTCGTTGAAAAAGGTACAAATCTGCTGGTTGCTGTGAAAGAAGCAGGTATTGACATTGCAAGCCCTTGCGGCAGGCAGGGTACCTGTGGGAAATGCGCTGTAAAAGTAATCAGCGGAACCTGCCAATTAGAGGAAGAGGTACACTTCCCTGCAGATCTCAAAAACGCAGGTTATATTCCCGCCTGCCGGGCTAAGGTGCAAACGGATCTGGTCATCGAAGTGTCCCAACCTTCCAGGCTGTCCGGGCATAAGGTGGTTTTATCCAGTCAGAAAACGAGATTCAGCAGGGAACATGATTATTTTGAAAATCACAGGATGGATCCCATCAGCAGGAAAGTTTTTATTGAACTGGAAAAACCCGATCTGTCGGATAGCTTGAATGATTTGGATCGATTAAAAACATTCCTGTACAAAGAGTATGGACTGGAAAAACTGCAAATAAGCCTGGAATGTCTCCAAAAGCTTTCCGGAGCTATAAGAACGGGTGATTGGCGGATTACGGCCACCCTTGCCGATATGAACGGGGTTGACGAAATAATCGGTCTTGAACCCGGCTTGGCAGACAAACCTGCTATGGGTCTGGCAGTTGATCTTGGAACGACAACCGTTGTCGTCAGTCTGCTGAGGCTCGAAAACGGAAAGGTGCTTGACAGGGCAGGCAGCTATAACCGGCAGGCCGCCTACGGCTCCGATGTCATCGCCAGGATCGTTTATACTGATGAAGCTGCCAATGGTCCGGATGTAATGCAGCAAGCCGTTATTGCTACAGTCAATGAACTGGTGGAGGGGCTGCTCATAAAAAACGGTCTGGAGAGGAAAGAAATCTCTTCTATGGTAGTTGCCGGGAATACCGTGATGACTCACCTGTTTTTTGGAGTCCCGGCAACATACTTGAGACTGGAACCCTATGTACCGGGAGCCATCCGGTTTCCAACCGTGAAAGCAAGACAGCTTGGCATTGCCATCCATCCTGAGGCGCCGGTTGTTTCGATACCCTCCGTGGCAAGCTATGTCGGAGGAGATATTACAGCAGGTGTTCTGGCAACGATGATGGCCCATTCTGAAGAATTGACTTTGTTTATTGATATTGGTACGAATGGCGAACTGGTGCTCGGCAACAGTGAATGGATGGTAACCTGCTCCTGTTCAGCAGGGCCTGCCTTTGAAGGCTCCGGCATTAGTTGCGGCATGAGGGCCATGGATGGAGCGATTGACAGGATTGACATAGATGGGGATAGCTTTGAAGTCCGGTGCGGGACGATCGGAGACCGCAAACCATTGGGTATTTGCGGCTCAGGACTTATCTATTCCCTTTCGGAAATGAAGGAAGCCGGGATTATTGACCGGGCGGGACAAATCAATGAGGGGATCTCCTCCCGCAGAATCCGAAAAAGCAGTGGAGAGCCGGAATATGTTCTGGTATTTGCCGAGGACAGTGGGAACGGACAGGATATTGTGGTAACCGGAAGTGACATTAAGAACCTTCTGAGAGCCAAAGGGGCTATTTTTGCAGGGATACGAACCATGCTGCAGGAAGTGCAGCTGAATGTTGCCGATATTGACAGGGTATATATTGCAGGCGGCTTTGGGAACTATATCAACATCACAGACGCAATCAACATCGGTCTGCTTCCCGATTTACCGGTTGAAAAATATGAATATGTGGGAAACAGCTGCATACAGGGAGCAATGCTCGCACTGCTGTGCAGGGAGGCAATGCGCGAGGCTGTGGATATAGCAGGCAGAATGACTTATCTGGAACTATCGGCAGGCAACCTGTTTATGGAAGAGTTTATTTCTGCGATGTTCATACCACATACCGACCTCAGCCTGTTTCCAGGCAGGGAGCAAAAAACCAGAGTGCAGAGAGCAATATAGGATAAAGGAGTTGTGACGATGGCGGTTCAGATTGCAGTGGCGGGGAAGGGCGGTACGGGAAAGACCTCCTTCTGTGCCTTATTGATACGATATTTAATTGAGAAGGGCAAGACTCCGATTCTTGCAGTGGATGCGGATGCAAATGCAAACCTGAATGAAGCTTTGGGACTCACCATAGAGAATGATACGGTATCGGAACTCATATCCAAAACCAAAGATCTGAATGGCATTCCTGAGGGAATGTCCCAGGAGACTTATATTGAGTACAAGCTGAATGCATCACTGGCAGAGGGAAAAAACGTGGACCTCCTTGTCATGGGCGGACCCGAAGGACCGGGATGTTTTTGCTTCCCCAACAACCTGCTGCGAAAATATCTGGATAACCTGACCAGAAGCTATAAATATATTGTAATGGACAATGAAGCAGGTCTGGAACATATCAGCAGGCGTACGACCCAGGATGTGGATGTTTTATTTGTCATCAGCGACAGCTCTGCCAGATCGATCCGCTCTGCCGGAAGAGTGAAGAAACTGCTGGAAGAAATTAAAACCAAGGTGAACAAGGTGTACCTGATCGTAACAAAAGCAACAGAGCAGGATATAGCGCTTTTAGAGGATGAGATAGAGAAAACGGGATTGGAACTTGCGGGTATTGTGCCTAATGATCCCTTGATAACACAGTATGATATCAAGGGTCGTCCGTTGTTTGACCTTCCATCCGATTCACCGGCGGTTCAAGCAATTAATACTATATTGGGCAAACTTAAGATAGGATAGAAAATTAACGGAAGAGGTTTTAAGGGGGATAATGAAATGCCTGTACAGATTTTAAAGGACAGAAATCCAAGCAAGGTATCAACAGTAACATTGGGGGCAACCTCTGAACAAGGTGGAACCAGAACAAGCACAATAAAGGTGGGCGGCGCTTCCTGTCTGCCATATCTGCATTTCGAAGGAGAAGTGCCCAACAGGCCCGTCATTGCGATGGAAGTGGTGGACAGAGCTCCGGTTGAATGGAACAGGGAACTGAAGGATGTTTTTGCCGATGTGATGGATAACCCTGCAGCATGGGCAAAGAAGTGTGTGGAAGAGTACGGAGCCGACATGATTTTCCTCAGGCTTCAAAGTGCGGACCCTGAGATGGGAAACAGCACGCCGGAGAAATGCATACAAACGGTTAAGGACGTACTGGCAGCGGTTGGAGTACCTTTAGCAGTAATCGGATGCGGGCTGGATGAGGTTGACAATGTTATTATTTCCGCTGTAGCAGAAGCGTGCGCAGGAGAGAACCTGCTATTGGGCTTTGCCTCGCAGGAGAATTACAATACGATTGTTGCGGCCTGCATGGTGCACAAACATACTGTCATTGCGCAATCACCACTGGATATCAACATATGCAAGCAGTTGAATATCCTGATCAGTGAAATGGGACTGCCTCTTGACAAGATCATTATCGACCCCAGCATAGGCGGACTCGGGTACGGCATTGAATATTCCTATTCCATCGGTGAGAGAAGCAGACTTGGTGCATTGCAGGGAGACAAGATGCTTTCCATGCCTACGCTGGGAACGATTGGTTTTGAAGCATGGAAGGCAAAGGAAGCCAATGTGGCTGTGGAAGAATTTCCAGGATGGGGAGATCAGAAGGAGAGAGGAATACTATGGGAGGCCGTAACTGCGGCGGCCCTGCTGCAGTCTGGCCTGGACATCCTTGTCATGAGGCATCCCCAGGCAGTTAAGCTGGTCAGGAAGAATATTTCGAATTTGATGACAAACAGCAGCTTGTAAGAATCCCAGCCTGTGAACTCATGCAGCCTCAGGCAGCAGGCCTGAGGGTTAATGCGGCAGGTTAAAACGGCTCAAAATTAAATGAGGGAGTGTTCAATAGAATGGAAATTATCGGTGAAAGAATCAATGGCATGTTCAAAGATATAAGAGAGGGGATCATCGCTCAGGATAAGAAACCAATTCAGGATTGGGCTGTCCGGCAGACAGAGAATGGCGCGACCTGGCTGGATATTAATACGGGAGCCAGTGCACAGGACCAGATGGCTGCGATGAAATGGCTCATCAATACAGTGCAGGAAGTTGTCGATACGCCGCTATCACTGGATTCGACGAACTACGATATCATTGAAGAGGGCTTGAAGCTGTGCAAAAGACCGGCACTTATCAACTCCTGCCATGCGGACAGATACAAGATAGAAAGGGTGTTTCCGATGGCGGTAAAATATAGTGCAAAGGTCATTGGACTAGCAATGAGTGAAGCTTCAGGGATTCCCAAGAACGCCGACAACAGGGTCGCACTCGCAATGGAACTTGTTGCTGCAGCCGATGAATTCGGCTTGCCATTGGAGGATCTGTACATCGATCCCCTCATCCTTCCCGTGAATGTTGCACAGGACCATGCAGTTGAAGCAATGGAGACCCTGAGACAGGTAAAGTTGTTGTCCGACCCGGCACCAAAGACAGTAGTGGGTCTGTCCAACGTGTCCCAGAGATGTCAGAACAGAAAGCTGCTCAACAGAACAATGATTGTGATGCTGATGGCATGCGGTCTGGATTCCGCAATTGCGGATGCCAATGACGACGAGTTGATGGAGGCGGCTGCAACTGCCAGGATTTTAATGAACAGGGAAATTTACTGTGATTCCTATGTAGATTTATTCAAGGCGAAAAAGTATTGAGCTTATTATACGTATACAAAACTTTCGGACTTTGATAAAATTGCGGTATATAACATTAATCATTACTGTGAGCGTATTATGAAGCAAATGCAGCCGGAAGACGGTACCAGATTTGATTTTGATAAAGCGAAACACAGCGTTGAGGCCTATAGCCGTTCAATCGGCATAGAATGCCTGGTCATTGACGGGTCGGGCAATACCATACTGGATGTCTGCGGCAGGGAGAAATGCGGATTCTGCAAAAAGGTCCAGGATATCATAGAACCTTATCAAAGCTGTCATAATGTTCATTTGTACGGAAGCTACCAGGCTGAGAGATTTGGCGGCAAATATATCTTTTTCTGCCCCATTGGACTTGTTCATTGGGCATCGCCCATTACCAGGAACGGGATCATGAAGGGTGCGGTACTGGGTGGTCCGGTATTGATGATGGAACCCGATGAGTTCCTTTTGGATGATATCCTTGCCAAAAGTCATATTGATGAAATGAAATTGCAGGAATTGAAGCAGTATATCAAGGATATACCGATTGTGAACCCTGAGACGGTAAGCGAGTTGTCCGAGCTTCTATTTATTGTGGCAAATCACATCTCGGGCGAAATGCCGGCTCCATACCAGGAGGACGGCGATAGTCAAGATCAGCGGTCCGGGATTCCCGAGTATCTGCAATATATAAAGACAATGGGCGGGGAGTATAATGAGGTCGCAAGTTACCCGGTCGAGAAGGAAAAAGAGCTCCTGGCCCTTATAACGCAGGGCGACAAGGCAGGTTCGCAAAAAGTATTAAATGAGATACTGGGATATATTTTTTTCTCAACAGGCGGAAACTTTGAAGTAATCAAGGCGAGAATTCTGGAACTGGTAGTGCTTCTTTCAAGAGCTGCGCTTGAAGGCGGGGCGGACGTGGAGCAGATCTTCGGTCTGAACTACAAGTATCTGTCCCAGATACATGATTTTAAGACAATAGATGAACTATCCTATTGGCTCTCGGAAATAATGGTCAGATTTACCGACTGTGTGTTTAACTTGACAGATGTGAAGCATATTGATGTAATATATAAGGCAGTAGATTATATTAAAAGAAATTATATGAAAAAGATCACTCTGGACGATGTAGCAACGCATGTGCATCTGAGTACATCTTATTTCTGCGCTATATTCAAGGTGGAAATGAAATGTAATTTCAACAGTTATGTCAATAAAATCAGGATTGAGATGAGTAAGAAACTTCTGATGGATGATACTTTATCCCTCGTAGATGTCGCAAATTATGTCGGCTATGAAGATCAAAGCTATTTTACAAAGGTTTTCAGAAATCTGACGGGGATCAGTCCGGGTAAATACAGGGAAAGACGCGGTCAATCTATGTAAAAAATACATATATTATTAAATTTAGCAAATAACCGTAAAAGAATAGGGAGGGTTTGAAATGAGTGCAATATTAGGGGAAATTTCCATCAATCTGCAGCAGGGTAAGGCAAAGGTTGTAAAGGAGCTGGTGCAAAAAGCTATAGACGAAGGAATGGATGTCAAAACCATTCTTGAAGAGAGCCTTCTGGCCGGTATGGCCATTATTGGCGGAAAGTTTAAGAATAATGAGGTATATGTGCCGGAAGTCCTGATAGCAGCAAGAGCGATGAATGCAGGCTCCGAGCTTTTAAAGCCTTTATTGATTTCAGGTGGAGTGAAGGCAAAAGGAACAGTTGTATTGGGTACCGTAAAAGGTGACCTTCATGATATCGGAAAGAATCTGGTCAGAATGATGATGGAAGGCAAAGGACTTGAGGTTCTGGATATAGGCGTTGATGTTCCGGCTGAAAGGTTTGTAGAAAAAGTAAAAGAATCAGGGGCGCAAATTGTAGCATGTTCTGCACTGCTGACTACAACCATGCCGGAAATCAAGACAATTGTAGAATTATTTGAAAAGACCGGAATCAGGAACAATGTAACCATAATGATCGGTGGCGCTCCTGTTACACAGGCTTATTGCACCCAGGTAAAAGCGGACATTTATACCTCGGATGCGGCATCAGCAGCCGAAGAAGCAGCAAAGGTGTGCGCCGCCTCATAAAAGGATGTTAATGGAATGGAATTAAAGTGTATAATAGTACAAAAGGGCATTTCAATTTATCTTGAGATGCCCTTTCCATTTTACTGTTTGATACCAAAACTATTGACGATGCTGCGGCTTGAATTCATGGATTTATGTCCAACAAGTTCCTCGAGCCGGGTAAACAGATTCCTTATTACATCTCCGTCAATCAGGAGCAATGCTGTACCGACTATAACGGATCTGTACCTGTAAATAGTATCGGAAACGTTCTCGACCACTATTGCGTTAATAAGAATATAGGCGGCCATAAAGCCCATAAGACCTATAAAGCAGCTTTCCTTTTTTTTAAAGGTGGAGTATATACCGGATATCATTAATATCAGACAGCCATACCAGGCAAGCATATCCATACTCACGATGAATTCAAGCTTGTGACTGCCATGCAGGTCGGCGATATCGATGTTGCCCGGCAAAGGAAGGATCACGTAGTTCACAATTGAGGCTGCAATATTCCGATTTGAAGCGATGGTTTTTACTGTCTGAATTTTTGAGGTAACCTCCTGCGTTGTGCTGTAAGTAGGCTCGCTGGTGAAGATGATGGCATGATAGTCATTGGTAAGCGGATTCATTGTAGAAAAGAATATAATAATGGCACTGGCAGCAACTGCAGCAGCAAAACCCGTACTCAAACGAGACAGGCTTTTTTTGTACAGCAGAAGCTGACTTATTATAATGCCTGCAGCAAGCGGAAGGAACATATATACGCGAATCAGCGTACCCAGCCACATCAATAGGCATACAAGCACGATACGGCAGATATTGAATACGGTTTTCCCCTTTTTCTCCAAAATGTCGTTGGTAAACTGCTGTACACTATACCAGCACAGGCAACAGACGAAGATCAGAAGGGATTCCTTGCGTGAATCGGCTGTCCATAGGGACAGATTGGGAAAATATAAAAAAGCAAGGCTTATGAAAGCGGCGTTTAAAAACCTGTATCTGTGATTCAAAGCCATCTTCAAAATCAGAATAGCTGAAATAAAAGCAAGTCCTATATTGATATAGGAAACAAGATACCTGTTCACACCGAAAATATAATAGATCAAGCCCACAAAAACCGTATACCAGGTATAGGAATACTTTACACTGAAAAAGGGTACGCCTTCTGCAAGCTGATGTGCAATGCCGATCCCTTCCTGATGGTAGAGCAGGCTGTCCGTACCGGAGGTATCAGTTCCGCTGCTGTACAGATAGGATACAATCGCCATTCTGATAAGTACGGCCAGGACTGCAAGGAGTATATACAGGTTCTTATATTTATTTTTTGGTACAAATGCATAAGCTGCTGCTGCCAACAGCAGGCAAATCACTATTGTTGCCGTTATACTGTGTATCATTGTCTGTTCCTTTGTAAAATACCAAATTTGCTGCAGAAATTATTTAATACGGAGAAAGTAATAAATTTCTGCAAATATGATTCTTATCAGGGCATATAATCAATGTGCCGAGCACTAATCATTTGCTTAATGTAATATAAGAAAAAAAAGCCTGTTTGTCTGATATTCTTTTTTCCCTTATAAATAAATACCAGAAAATAGTATATCACTGACAGGAGAAAAAGCAACCGACAAATTGCATATTAATTTGAAGTAAATTGACCTAATATATATGAATAAAGGGTTTAACCGGACTTTAACATGTCTGCCGTCGCTTATCAGGCACATTTGTCTGATAAGGACGAAAACTTATGCATTCATTGTGGAACATTAAGGAAGCCTCTTGCGTCAAGAGAGTGTTATGGAGCAAGGAAGTCTAATTTAGGAGGAGAATCCCATGAAAAAGGTACTGATGTCGATTGGACTGCTAACAGTGATAACTCTTATTTTTTCAATGCTCTCAAATTCGGCATTCTCGGGGAAAACGGCGGCGGAAACCACGATCACTGCTGTTGCAAGCTCTGACAGCTCCATTGACAGTAAAATAAAGGGGAGCATCATTTTATATGTCGGAAGCCCGATGGCGTATGTAAATGGGGCGGAGAAGAGGATAGATCCTGCAAACCTTGAAGTCACTCCCGTTATTATAAAAAATACTGAAATGGTCCCGGTGAGATTTATTGCGGAAAGTTTAGGCGGCAGAGTACAATGGAATCAAAAAAATAAAACCGCAACCATTATACTGGGCAATAAAAGCTATAAGTTTACACAGGGCAGCGCTGTAATAATGTCGGGAAATTCGGGATATTCCCTGGGCGTTCCCGTCCAGGCCTACAAGGGCAGAACTTTTGTTCCGCTGGACAAATTCACGGAACTGTTGGGCAAAAAAGCGATCTATGAGCGCGGTCTCGTCATTATAAGCAATAGTAAAATTGCATTTGACAAAGTTAGAGACAAGTCGCTGATCAGTGAATGGATTGCCAAACTCAGTTATCTTCCTGTTGTTGGTACCCGGGAAAAATTGATCAGCTTGTTGCAGGAGCAGGTGAAAGACAGCACGATCCGATATGGGGGTGCATTGAGAAAAAACCTGTCAGGGGCGGATATGGCGACAACTCAAAATGCGCCTATGGCGACAGAAGGGGTAATGACTGCAGACGCATCAGCTAACGCAGCTAACAGCACTGCTGATTCAAAAACGGACGATTATTCGACCACGAATATCCAGGTACAGGATGTGGATGAGGGCGATATCGTCAAAACCGACGGTAATTATATCTACCAGGTTAATAAACAGCGTGTTGTTATTGTTAAAGCAATTCCCGGTCCCGGCCAAAAGATGAAAGTAATGGGCATCGTCAATTGTGCCGACAATAAACTGGTTCCCCGGGAAATTTATTTGCAGGGCAATAAGCTGATCGTAATTGGTTCATCCCAGGCGAACTTTCCTATATATAATGAAGCGGACGGTGTCAGAAAGGAGATTTATCCCTCGCGCCGCACTATACATGAAAGCACAAAAGCAATGATCTATGATATGACCGACAAAGCAAATGTAAAACTGATCCGTGAGCTTGAGCTCGAGGGCGGCTACGTCTCTTCAAGGAAGATAGGAACATCGCTGTATCTTGTTGCTAATGATGAGGTGGATTATTACAGCATTCAAAATGGAGATGACAATGCTACACCAACTTACTGGGATTCCAGGCTGAATGTGGGGACGGTCAGTGTCGCTTATAATTCCATCCGTTATTTTCCAGGAGCAGTTGAGCCGAATTATATGATGGTTGCAGGAATCAATATCGAAGAGCTTGGCATGGCCAACGTTACAACTTATCTGGGAGCCGGACAGAATATCTATGCATCGGCTGAAAACCTGTATGTGGCTGTGACGGATGATACAGCCGCAAACTCGGGGAATACGTATGAAGAAAACACACAGTTGTACAAATTCGCCATGAAGGACTCAAAACTGACCTATCTTTGCAAGGGAACAGTACCCGGTATCACCTTGAATCAGTTCTCCATGGATGAAAGCGAGAATTCCTTCAGAATAGCCACTTCAAGGGATAATACCCGGACGGCAGAGGATGGAGTTTCCAGAAATGCTCTGTACATCCTTGACAGTATGCTATCCATCACAGGCAAAATTGATGATATGGCACCGGGTGAAAAGATCTACTCAGTGCGTTTTATGGGAGACAGAGCCTATGTGGTAACCTTCAAAACTGTTGATCCTTTGTTTGTCATAGACTTGAAGGACCCGGCGAAACCTGCTGTTCTTGGGTCACTGAAGATCCCTGGATACAGCGATTATCTGCATCCGTATGATGAAAACCATCTCATCGGCTTTGGAAAGGACACCATCGAGATAAAGGGTCAGGCATATTATCTGGGGCTGAAGATTGCGCTGTTCGATGTGACTGATGTAAGCCATCCGATACAGCAATACTCTGAAATGATCGGGGATAGAGGTACGGATTCCGAATTACTCAGAAACCATAAGGCGCTTTTATTCTCCAGGGAGAAAAATCTGCTGGCATTTCCGGTTACCCTGATGGAACAAAAGAACATTTCCGGCAGTAAGGATTCGCTGCAATATGGACAGTTCACGTTCCAGGGGGCCCTGGTATACAATTTGGATCTCAAGACCGGATTCAAACTGAAGGGAAGGATCACGCACCTTTCCGGAGAAGACTATTTGAAAGCCGGCAATAGCTGGTATGATAGCGATAAAAACGTTCAGAGAATCATTTATATAGGAGATAAACTATA
>JAEWQC010000212.1 GCA_023399355.1 Bacillota bacterium
ACAGCAATCTGTGGCTCATTTGCCTGCAATAACCTCCCGAAGCATTCCACACCTTCTGCGGCAGTCAGTCCCTCTTTAAAGAACTCAGCCATTCCTTTCTGCATTTTCCCGATAGTCTTCAACAACATTCCGGTGTCAATCCATGTATCCCAGTTTATACTAAGTGTAAAAGTATTTTTATTCCTAAGAGAAGCAAATCTGGCATAACAATCTAAAAACAGGTTTGCCGCGACATAATCGACCTGCCCAAATTCTCTTAAAGCTGATGAAATAGACGAACAGATGACCATGAAATCTAAATTCTTATCTTTGAAAATAGCATCCAGTACCAAGGTTCCCCTTATTTTCGGGCCGAATACCTTTTCCACCATTTCTTTCTTCTTTAGTTGAATTACGCCATCCCCTACAACACCTGCCGTGTGAATAATACCATTAATCTGTCCAAAACGGGATTCAACCTGATCTACGATACCTCGCATCCGTGTCAGGTCAGAAACTTCAACAGTTGCAACCATGACTTCCGCACCCATTTTTTCAAAATTCCTTACTTTATGAATGATACTGCTGACTTTATCCTTTGAATCGTGCTCCTCAAGCCACTGCTGCCACCCACCTTTTTCAGGGAAAGCCGAGCGTCCGGCCAATACCAGTTTCACATCCGGTATTTGTGCAAGATACTCCGCAAGTGCAAGCCCGATTCCTCCTGTTCCGCCGGTAATCAGATATATGCCTCCATTCTTAAGACTTTCCGGCATTTTACTATTCCCTTTAAGGCAAATAGGCTCATATCCCTCAACAAAACGTTTATTATGACGGTATGCTACAATATTCTCATCGACCTCTGCAGTAAACTCATACAAAAGTTGTTCTATTAGTTCGTCCTGTTCTTGAGTTAAAGTGATATCAATGCTCCGGCACGTCAGATTCCCGTATTCTTTTGGAATCACCGTGCATGGTCCAAGCAATGTACTCTTAAGCGGATATACTGCATCTTCATCGAGAAATACCTGCATATTGTCAGATATGACAAAAATATTGATTTTACTGGAAGCACACTGTCTTCCTATTGCCTGGGGAAGGTAAATCAGGCTGTAAAAATACTTATCCAGGCTATACTCAAGCTCCTCTTCCAGGTCCATATTCCAAAGATGAATGATGTTACGGGGTATTTTGCGAGCTGAATTCAGCTCTTTGAACAACGCAACATAATCGCCGCTATTACCGGGATTAATGGTGTAATACCCTTCTTCCACCTTTTCAAAGCCCATTCCGGGTTTAATAATTAAAACATCCTGTCCTTTTTCTTTTAATTTTACTGCCAAATTTGATCCTATTCCGGACATATCCGTTAATAACAGCCATATCTGACTGTCCGCCTGCTCCAATGGTTTGCAGGGAGGTAGTCCGGAAGTTCTCCATGACGGAGTGTAGAACCACTTGTCCATATCCGTTTCTTTATGAGATTTATACATTTCGCCATGTACAAATTCTGCCTTTTTGAAACCAAGACCGTCAACGGGATAGCTCTGTCCGTGAAAAGGATATGATGGCAGTAAAATATGCTTTCTGTTATGGCAGGAATTGTATTGTTTCCAGTCAACTTTTACACCTGAGCACCACAGCAGAGCCAACTTTTGTAAAAAGAACTCCATATCCGATCCCTCTTCATTTTCAGGGCGTATTACATGAACAGCGACGCGGGTGCCATTATTGTTTTGTTGATCCCCGACAGCATGAAGATAAGTACCTGTTCCTATTTCCACAAATACCGCATTGTCTTCATCATAGGAACCTTTATACCAATATTCCGGGTTTTCCATCCCAATATATTGATCACTTGCGGAATTTCTACCGGCCCGAAATCTTTCATAAAGCAGCAGTAGCACATCCTTTAAAGCGATAGTACCTGTAAGACAGGCTGCAACATACTTACCTGTCCCATCAGCAGTGAATGAACCGGGGAGAATTCCACAGCGGGTAAGAAATTTTGCAAGAGCATACTGGACAATAAATGTGTGTGTCTGTTGACCAATCTCACTTGTTTCATACCCGACGACGCTCTTAAGTTCATCCATGCAGCTATCTATTTCACAGCGAAACTGCGGCTCTTCATTATAAAGCCCACGGCACATATCGCTATAACAACTGCTGTAATCGGGAAGAATAAACACAATCTCGTTTACATCACTGCACACGCCCGTAAATATTTTGTTATTTTGCAGAATAGCGGCAGCATTTTTAATGTTGTTGCTGACTACCGTTCTTCTGTATTTGAATTGCTTCCTTCCTGTTTGAAGGGTATATGCTGCATCACTTAATGATATTCCAGAATGTCGGCTAAAAAATTCAGCAAGCTGTTCCGTCGCTCTCTCAAGATCACTCATTGTTCTCGCTGATAGGGTTAGCACGCTGTACCCATCCTTTTGAGAACATAATTCTTCTGTTTTGTCCACAAAGTCGATTGGTGCCTCTTCAATTATCACGTGTGCATTTGTACTTCCAATGCCAAATGAACTCACTCCTGCACGCAATGGAAGATAAGCATTTTCATTGCTTTTATCAGGAATACGCTTCCATTCCCTTAACTTGGTGTTTACAAAGAAGGGGCTGTCAATAAAGTTAATATTGGGATTGGGTGAATTAAAGTTTAAACTCGGAGGTATTTGTCTGTTTTTCAATGAAAGAATTGTTTTAATTAATCCTCCTACTCCAGATGTCGCATCCAGATGTCCCAAATTGGTTTTCAATGCACCGATTGCACAGTAGCCCCTTTTTTGTGTGCCAAAAGCCTCCCTCAAAGCTTCAAATTCAACTGTATCGCCTATTTGAGTCCCTGTCCCGTGAGTCTCAATATAGGTTATTGTTTCAGGATCAATACCGGCCGAATGAAGTGCCGACAAAATCACTTCTTTTTGGCCCTGTATTCCAGGTGCAGTGAATCCAACCTTTTTTCCACCGTCATTGTTGATCGCGGAGCCTTTTATCACTGCATGAATTGTGTCTCCGTCGTCAATAGCTGCTTCCAGTGATTTTAAGACCACTATTCCAACGCCATCCGAAAACAATGTTCCGTCCGCATTGGCGTCAAAAGCCTTGCATCTACCGTCTGAAGGCATGATCATACCTTCTTTATACATATATCCGTTTTTTGAGGGAAGCATGACAGTTACTCCACCAGCCAGTGCCATATCACATTCGCCATTAATGATTGACTGGCAGGCAAGGTGCACCGAAACCAGCGCGGTTGAACATGCAGTCTGAACATTTACACTTGGACCCCTCAAGTTAAGCTTGTATGAAGTACGGGTACTTAAAAAATCCTTATCTGTCAAAGCCAGCTTTTCAATATGTTCCCCAATATCATGCATTTCATCGAAAATCTTAAGCGTCCAGTTATGATTATGGGCACTGCCTGCAAACACCCCAATTCTGCCATCGTATTCTTCGGGGTTGTATCCCGAGTGTTCCAAAGCTTTCCATGCATATTCATGGAATACTCTTATCTGTGGATCCATCATTTCAGCTTCCTTTGAAGAATATCCAAAAAATGCCGCGTCAAAATATTCAAGGTCACTAATAATTCCTTTTGCACGAATATAGTTCCGATTTTCCAGTAGTTTGTTCTCCACGCCCAAAGCTGACAATTCCTGTGCCGAGAAAAAAGATACTGTTTCCCTTCCTTCACTCAGTACTTCCCAAAACTCATCAATATCCCCTGCGCCGGGAAATTTTAAAGACATTCCTATAACAGCAATATCCCTGCATGTAATTTTTCCTGCCTGTACCTTGCCTTCATTTATGTTTTCGGAGCCGGAACAGACCGGCTCAGGTTCATGCCCGTTTCTTTTGGCTATGGCTGAAGCAAGCTCTTTTATCGTCGTATATTTGAAAATATCCATGATATTGATGTCCAGCGGGTAATTCTTTCGAAATCTCGCCATCAGCTCAATTGCACTTAGCGAGTTCAGCCCCATGTCAAAAAAATTCTTGTCTTTCCGGACGTTTGTGACGCCCAGGTTCTCTTTGCACATTTTGGCCAGATTCTCCTCAATACGGGATGCAGAAGAACCATTATTATCCATATTGACCTCCACACCATCCAATGGTTGACGTTGTCCCTCATTTACTGTTATTTTCATAAATCCTCAATGTTTTTTTGTATATCCGTTACATCTTATCCTTTTTCTCAACAAGCTCTTATCTCCCTTAATTTCACAAAATTTCA
The DNA here is from genome assembly GCA_023399355.1 of Bacillota bacterium. Classification (GTDB taxonomy): domain Bacteria; phylum Bacillota; class Clostridia; order Acetivibrionales; family DTU013; genus UBA1305. The sequence goes on from JAEWQC010000212.1 coordinate 4,226, forward strand.
TTTTAATCTGGCTGAGCCTATTCCCTGGATAAAATATATTAGAAACAAAATTTATGGCATTTTACAGTTCAATCAATCGGCTTTACTCATGTGTTGACTAATAATCGGCTTACGATTGATCCTGTTATATACGCTAAGCAAAATTATCGCGGACAGAAGTATGATTACACTCATTACGTATAGGAGTCTGGGTTCAAATATATAAATACTACCTGATACAAAAGCGATCAGTGCTGTCAGGATGCAGTTGATGGTATTTATCAATGAGTAGATGCCGGCTCTTTCGTCGCCTTCCGATATCTCTGCGAACATGGAATCGATAAACGGTCTGGATAACCCGAAGCCGGCTGCGTATGCCCCGATACAAAGGATTGCTGAAATCATGCTTCCGGTGGGGATTAGTATAAGCAAGACCAGCATAATTGCTTGAATTAAAAATCCAAGCTGCATATTTCTAGTATTGTTCAGTTTGCTTATGCGTGGTATCAAAAATACGAAGATAACAAGCATAACCCCGGAATAAACGCCTCCCAATATGGATATGGATGATTTTTCAAGGCCAAGCACTTCGGTCATGAAAGGAGCAAAGAATAAACTGTTAAAGGTTCCTAGTGGAATATAGATAAAAAACAAAACATAAACAACGGCTGCAATAACTGCTTTCGGGTTACCTTTGAAAACCCCTGTAGATTTAAACGGAAGCAAATTCTTAAGTTTGATTCTCGTCGCCGGGTTTGTCTTCCTTTCATCAATTATGCGCTGTCCTACCGAAGTTTCTTTGTAAAACCTGTTTCTTACGATTATCATTACCCCCATACTGACTGCAGCATATATAAGAAAAACTCTTTCAGAAATGACCACACCATAGGCATTTACAAGCAGCCCTGCCAAAGGTATAATAATTCCGGTCGAGATATTGATGATATTCAAGATGTTAAATGCAGATACTCTTTGTTCATTATCCGCATCCTCAATTATCATCAAGTTCCATGAAACACCAACAATCTTTCCGAAATTGTTTGTTATGGTAGCCAGGGCAAACAGGGCAAAACTGTTAGAAACTAAATATATCACTAGCGTCAAGGGCCAGCTGATAATGTCAAATATCAATGTTGTCCTTTTACGCCCGAGTCTGTCGGTAACAGCGCCGCTTATCAGTGATAAGAATATTCCGGCGATATACCCTAAAGAGATAATGTATCCGAGTTGCTGATCAGTAACTCCGAGCTCTTTCATGTACAGGCTCAGATAGAAGCTGAATAGCACAAATGGAATACCGAACAAAGGTTCGCATACTACAGATGTCTTTGTATTCCCCTTAAGCATTTTAAATGAATTATAAAATTTTTTCGAATCTAATATAATTTTTTTCATATTCCATATATTACCATTTTTTATTCTTGTCCGCAAGCCTGATTTTCACCTGGTGTGTCCGGATATTCATTCCAGTTGCCTTCAAATGGTTGATATTTGGCCTTTGCAAATTAATAAAATTTTTACTTGATATCCCTTTAGAATGGTCAGACTATTTAACTTTTTCGTCAAAGATAGAGGGGAAAAAGTATTCATTATATTTTTTGAAAAATTGATAAAAGCAATATTTGGGTATATGATGGATATATTCTAATTTGTTGAGGTTTTATACCTATGAAAAACTTAAGTGATTTTGAGATGCCTTCTGTTTTAAGCGATTTCCTTAGTTATATGCAAACGATTAGAGGAAAATCTCCCAATACCGTTTTAAGTTATTTTTATGATCTTAGGGTTTTTCTCCGTTTTATGAAAATACACAAAAACATGATAAACAATAATTCGGAATTTAATGAGATTAATATTGCTGATATTGATCTTTCCTTTATCAAAAATATTACTTTGAGTGATTTATATGCTTTTATGGCATTTGTAAGTAACAACCGCGACAATTCATCTTATTCACGTGCCAGGAAAGTCGCTTGTCTCAAATCATTCTTCAAATACCTTTCTATTAAGGCAAAACTCATAGATTTTAACCCCGCAAGTGAATTTGAGTCCCCTAAGATCCTTAAGCGGCTTCCCAGATATCTCAATATTGAAGAAAGCAAACAATTGCTTACATCCGTCGAAGGTGTACATCTGGAGCGCGATTATGCAATAATTACCATATTTTTGAATTGTGGCTTGCGTTTATCGGAACTAGTCGGAATTAACCTGAACAATATCAAAGGAACCACGCTCACAGTCATCGGTAAAGGTGACAAGGAACGCGGCATCCCCCTCAATAATGCTTGTATCAAAGCGATAGAGGATTATATGAAAGTTCGTCCGATAAATTCCATTAAAGATAGAAATGCACTTTTCATCAGTGATCAAAAAAGACGGATCAGTAAGGAATCCGTACAAAAAATTGTTAAAAAATACATTAAAGCAGCCGGGCTGGATCCTGAAAGATATTCCACCCATAAGCTCAGGCATACTGCCGCCACATTGATGTACAAGTACGGGAATGTAGATATTAGGGCATTGCAGGAGTTGCTTGGCCACGAAAGTATTTCCACAACACAAATTTATACCCATTTAGACAGCAAACAGCTTAAAAATGCAGTAGATAGCAATCCCCTTGCAAATTTCGAGCAAAAAAAAATGAACATTGTGTAAACCTTGATATTAAAGCATGCACTTGTATTTACTTCTAAGAAAAATTTCATTATAATAATATCTGCTAAATAAAACGAAAACGGAACAAAACGCCGTTTTATTCTGTCAGAATGTATAACAGTAGATAAAAACGAGGGTCACAATGAATTTACGTAAATTTTATTTTATATTAACGATCGTATTAGCTTCCGTGCTTTTTTGTTCAGGTATTGGGGTTCTATATTATGTAAACAGCCAGATTATAAATGCTTCTGTTGACAACAAAGACTCAAAAAGTCCGATCAATGACATATTTTCTTCCTTCATCCCTATCAAGGAACCCTTTAACATCCTCCTTCTCGGCGGTGATAAAGTAAATAATAATTCAGATACCATGATGCTTGCCAATTTTGATCCGGATACCTGTAAGGTCAATATTATGTCTATACCACGTGACACAAGAGTCTCAATAGAAAATAAAACACGCAAGATCAATTATGCTTATCCGCATGGCGGAGTCGATCTGACGGCCCAAGTCGTATCGGAACTCCTTGATGTGAATATAAAGTACTACGCTTTTGTAGATACATCCGCCTTCCGGGATATCATCGACCTGCTTGGCGGTGTTGATTATTATGTACCGGTCGATTTGAACTATGATGATCCCACTCAGAACCTCCACATACACCTGAAGCAAGGACAGCAGGTTCTTAATGGTACCCAGGCCGAACATTATATCAGATTCCGCAAACCGAATAGATGGACAAGTGAACTCAAAAAATATTATGATGGCAGTGATATTATGAGAACCGGTGTGCAGCAGGAATTCCTCAAGGAGTTGATGAGGCAAAAATTAACACTGCAATATCTTCCGAAACTTAATAGCATAATAAGCGTAGTGTTTCAAGATTTTGATACGAACATGTCGCTGAATGAGGTAATAAAAATGACAGGGTATATCAGTAAATTTAAGGTCGATAATGTTAATTTCATGCCGATGCCGGGAAAGCCATATGATTCAACCCCCTGGTATTATATTTGCGATATAGAAAGCGCACGTCAGGTCGTAGCAGAGAATTTCAAATGCACCAGCAGTTTTATCGCTATTGACAATGCTGCGAAAGAAGCATATAAAAATATGGAAGAAGAATTGGACAAAATTATCAGGTCAACAAGCACGAATACGACAAAAAATAATCCTTCAAATGCCGAATCGACTATCAAAGGGACTGACAAGGCGGATCCATGATGGTTTATTCCCTATAAAACAATGAGTAGGAGTCCTTTATGTTTGATTTTCTTGAAAAACTGTTTTTTTTAATTAAAGATATCGTTTCCCAGCTTGGCTATTTTGGCATTGCCGGCGGCATGCTGATAGAGAGCATGTGCATCCCTCTTCCAAGTGAAGCGGTGCTGCCAGTGGCCGGCTTCATGGTTGCTGACGGTACCATAAATTTTTTCTGGGCGAACATTGCGGTTGCAGTTGGAAGTTTGACCGGTTCATTGATTGCATATTTCGTCGGATATTACGGGGGGCGTCCGTTTATTCTGAAATATGGAAAGAAATTCTTCCTGTCTGAAGATAAATTTAACAAGGCAGATCACATTTTTAACAAATATGGCGGCGCAGCAGTTTTTTTTGGAAGGCTGCTGCCAATTATCAGGACATTTATTTCACTCCCGGCTGGAATAGCTAAAATGGATCTTAAAAAATTCATCTTATTTTCACTGGCGGGCATGCTTCCATGGAATGCCCTCCTGATCTTCCTTGGATATAAATTCGGTGCAAACTACTATACTGTTGTCAGGCCGGTTTTTCAAAAATTCGATCACGTAGTTGTTGCTTTAATCCTTCTGGCAATTCTTTTTATGATCTATCATGTATTTGCTTCAAAGAGAAAGAAGAAGCCCGGACAATAATTTGCCGAACCTCTCCCCTTTTAGTCCTCTGATTTGAGGATCCTCTAGTTTTAACTAACTTAACTGATAAAAAATCTTATAAGCGTTGTATATCGTGAGGATATCCATTTTACTCGTTATTTCAAACGGAGAATGCATTGAGAGCACTGCAAGACCGCAGTCGATCACATCTATCCCGAGATTGGCGGCATACATAGCTATCGTGCCTCCCCCACCCTGGTCGACTTTTCCAAGCTCCCCTGTCTGCCAGATGATCTTGTTGTCATTAAAAAGCTTTCTGATTTCGCCTACAAATTCTGCATTGGCATCACTTGCATCGTATTTGCCCCTTGAACCGGTATATTTCTGAAGCGCAATACCGCGTCCTATATACGTGGCGTTTCTTTTTTCATAGACATTGTCATAATTCGGATCGACAGCTGCGTTCACATCAGCAGAGAGCATCTTGGATTTCGAAAGACAGGATCGCAGCTTCAAATCACTGTAAGACTCATTCGGTATTGTCAGTGAGATCAAGTTCGCCAGGAAGTCCTGCAGGAGATTTGATTGCGCTCCGGTGTTCCCTACACTGCCTATTTCTTCTTTGTCTGTCAGCAGGCAGATCGCGGTCCGTTCAGGCGTCCCAAGCTCCAATATTGTTTTGAGCGCAGGGTAGGCACATACACGGTCATCCTGCCCATAACCGCCGACCATGCTCTTGTCAAAGCCTACATCCCTTGCCTTCTGTGCCGGTACGATTTCAAGTTCGGCAGACTGGAAATCCTCTTCTACAATGCCATATCTCTTGTTCAATATGCTCAGTAAGTTCAGTTTGACTTTTTCCTTTACCTTTTCATCATTATATGGCATGGAACCCACCAGCAGGTTGAGTCCTTCGCCCGTAACAGCTTCGCTGAGCTTCTTTTGCATTTGTTCCTGTGCTAAATGAGGCAGCAGATCGGTAATCGTGAATACCGGATCATCTTCCTGTTCGCCAACAGTTATTTCAACTGTCGTTCCGTCCCCTTTTACAAAAATGCCATGAATCGCCATTGGCACAGTTAACCACTGATATTTCTTCAATCCGCCATAATAGTGTGTTTTGAATAGGACCATGTCAGTATCCTCATAGACGGGATTCTGCTTAAGGTCGATCCTGGGCGAATCTATGTGTGAGCCGATGATATTTACGCCCTCTTCCATTGGTTTATTTCCAATGACTGCAAAAACTGCCGATTTGTTTTTATTTATATAAAAAATTTTGGTTCCCGGTTTGATTTTTGTATTCTTTTTCAGGAACTCCTCCATCGGTTTAAATTTTACTGCTTCTGCAAGTTTTTTTGCATTAGCGGCAAATTCTCTTTCTGTTTTTGAACTGTTTAAAAACTCCTTATAGCCTTCGCAGAAGTCGAATCCTGTCTTAATGTCTGCTTCGTTTGCCTTTTCCCAAACATTCTTCTGTTTGAATGACAAAAGCTCCTGCAATTTTTGCCCTTCCGTTTTTGTTTCTTCCATCCATGCACCCTCCTGCCAATATTATGATACTATATTATATACCTTAAAATAAGTATTATAAACTCCTTCGATTATAAATCACGGCGAAATCATGAGCCCAGTTTCTTCCTACTCTCTCACCAGAGAGATTTTTTAAATGTCCTTTCGGACATATTCGTTTTTTTCAACCTATTGGCTGCTCGCCTGAAACAAGCCACCGACCTATA
>JAEWQC010000128.1 GCA_023399355.1 Bacillota bacterium
TTAATCCTACTATATTCTTTTTTCAAAGGGCATTCAGTTTGCTTTGTTTGCTATGTTCTTTTTTAACCTGCCTTAGTCCAAAGAAAATTTGAAATTCCTATTGACTATTCATAGTTGGTCTCCTTTAATAAAGTAGTCGAAGGTATTATAGATTTATTGTAGCTACCATATTAAATTTATTATATATCTTTCAAAGCACATTTTCTTAATTGCTGAATAATTTTTTTTTGAATCCAACATAATCTTCTTTACTATAGTCCAATCTATAAAATTCGCCATAATAACTTGCAATTCTACCTTCAGTTGTTAATATGAACTTTTGATTATCCAATATGAAGTTTTTCAGTTCTACATTATTAATGCGGCAAAAGTTTTTATAGATATCATCAATTATTTCAACAACATATTCACCACTTAACCTGATTATATATGGGATAACCTAGTTTTCTATCTTGCCTCGCTTAAATATATTAATTAACATTCTTTGTCGAGTATATCCATTGTGATGCCTTGTAAAATAGCAATCAATAATCTGCTTTTGTTTTTCTGTAAGCAAAAGCATGCTATTATCCTCAAGTTCTTTATAATAGATTCTTTCTGGAATTTGTAAAGTCTGATTATTAACTAAAACATCAAAAGTATTACTATTGACATGTTTCTTTTTTAGTGAAGTTATATTGAATATTCCTTTTATTTCTTCTTCTAATTCACAAGGAAATGAATGTAACATTAATTCAACATCATTTTGCATTTAGACCTCCAAAACCTTATTCTTGCGCTTAATATTGCTTTTTACAGTTCACATCTTGAGTACAGAAGCCTTAATAATAATATCTACCATAAACTATTCTATTTTAGTTAAATTTGAACCGTCTAGTTGTACTTTATACATTTCGCAAGGAGGATTCATTTCTTTACAGTAAATCCAATCATCTATTAAGTTTATTCCATTCAAATCCCTGTCCAATAGTAACTCTTTCAAATTTGAATCCATATTTATTCTATAAAGTTTTTTGCTATCGATAAAATATAAGAAACCATCTTTTATGATTAACCCATGTTGAGTAAAGACATTTTCGATCCTTGTTTTATTAGTTCCATCGGTTTTAATTTTATAGACTTCTCCATTCTTCATAGGGTCTGCATAATAAATCCAGTCGTTTACAATATCAAGATTTATAAATTTCGCATTTTCATTAACAAGTCGAATGTTATTACCTCCATCGAAATCCATTTTGTAAAGATTATTAAGGTCATCTGTATAACATATCCCGACATTCGAATTAACAAAATTCTGAGTTTTAACATTGTTCAGTTTTTCTTTGGAACTTCCGTCGATTTTATTAATACGAAATATTTGTCCGTTGTCTTTCGATTCGGAATCAATTAATATATAAAAAATAAAATCTCCATCTACAATAATATTTGAAGCATTACAATCACTTAATCTAGTATTCTCTGTTCCATCAACCTTAATCTTGAAAATTCCTGTATCATCTTGTCTTTCTTTACTTAGGGAGGAGTAATAAATCCATTTATCTTTTAAAAATAAGCATAAAACAGGGGTATCCGTTAGTTTTGTTTTATTTCCATTATCTTTTAATAATGAATAGAGTTTATCTCCATCCAAGCTATCAATAAAGTAAATAGACTGATCATCCGCAGCTATGAACGAAGAGTTTGCAACATTATACATAGCACTTTTATACGAAGCGAATTCATCTGGTCGGGGCTTAATGAACATTCCATTACTTTTAAGAAATGCTTCAGATTCAGCATTGTAGACAAAATCATTTTTTTTCAGCAATTCATAGTACTTTGAAATTATCTTATTGTATGATGAATTTGGATATAACGAAACAAATCTCTTATAACATTTTTGGGCATCTTCTGTTAATTTCTGTCCATAATATGTACCAAAATTATATACACTATTATAATTAAGGATATCCATTACAGCTATATCTGCGAGATTCTTTGCTTCTTCGACTTCTTCCTTATATTCAAGAGAGTTGTTGTATTTATTGTAATAATTCTCCCAAGCAATGATACTATCACTATAATCATTAAGTGTTCCAATAAAATAATAGGTTTCTGCAAAGAACTGACCTAAGTTTTTATCTTTCTGCAGAATCAAGTATTCAACTAAGCCTCCGCTTAAATAATCTTTGAAGGTATCATACATAAATGATGAACTCTCTACTAATTGTTGACCGTCCCCATCCCATCTTTCCAAGCCATATTGAGATAATTTCTCATCTGAATAACCCCAGTAAACACTTTCTCCCGATAAATCCAGGCCTGAATAATAAACCATATTTCTATAAAATTCATTATAAATTGTATAAAGAATATCATTTTCTGCTTTATTGTTTGTAGCAATTTCTCTAAACTTATTCAGACCGAGTAATATAGATTCAATATTCAATTTATCAAGAGTGTTGAGATAGGCTTTATATTCAGAAGATATAGTATTAATATCATTGGTTTTAGCTTGTTCTTGTGAAGTTTTCAAGATATTATCTTTTTCTTTAGTAGTATCGGCTACTGAAACTGTTGAAGTTTGGATTGAAGGTGAATGAAATGGGTCTGGTTGTGTATTCGTTTGACTTTTATCTTGCTGTGCAAAACTGCTTTTATTACTGTAACAACCAGTAAAAATAAGTGATATAATTATTAAAATGAGGAGAGCATAAATAAATCTCTTCATATTTTACCTCTCAGAAAATAATTGGGATGGTATTTAGTTACATTCTCGCATATATGGGAACTTTACACAAGTAAACATGTTAAAATCTTAGCCAAGTTATGTTGTCTCATGAATTATATCCATGCTACAAATAGACAATTGTTCGTCAAATCGTGGACGGCTAATACCACCACGCTTTTGACATTAAAGGTGGAAAAACAGTTCAATGAAATCTATCGTATTCCATTTTCCTAGCATGTTTATACAATCTTGCATAAATCTTTGTCGCTTTAATTGTATCGTGGCCTAGTAGGGTTTGTATACAGCGAAGAGACATCCCTTTCTCAGCCAGATGAGCTGCAAAGGTATGCCTCATTGTGTGGGGCGTCAGATAAAACCCAAGCAATTCTCTATACCCTCTAAATATTCTCTCTACTTTCTCTCTGCTAATTTTCTTTTTTGCAACTTTACCAAAAAGATAAGGATTTGGGTCATTTCTAGTTGATAAATATTCCTTGAGTATTGCTTCACATTGATATGTAAAGAAAACTATTCGTTCCTTTTTCTCCTTTCCCATAATAATTAATTTTTTCCCATACCAATCAATATCAGAGATTTTAATATTGACCAGTTCACTTACCCTAACACCTGTTGAATAAAATGTTTCTACCATAGCCCTTTCCATTGCATTGTTTTTAACCAAATCCCTAAGTTTATCCAATTGCTCGATACTCAGATAATATGGCAGTTTATCCTCAACAACTGGCTTATTGATATTTGCGGTTGGATCAGTTTTAACCAGGTTTTCTTCAGTGCAATACTTGTAAAAAGAACAAACGATTATAAAATTAGTAGCGATTGTCGAAGTTTTATATTTTGCCTCATTAAGATCTGTCATCCATTTTCTTATATCTTTTGATTTGATTTGGTCAAAAGGTATGTTTATTCGATTAAAGAAATGTTTCAGTTCAGTTTTATAATTATAAAGTGACCGCCTTGATAAATATCTACTCTCTATAACGAATTGTGCAATAATCTGATCGTTAATTTCCATGAAATCTCCTTCTAGAAATAATTCACACCATATATTTACTCTACAGTATGAATTTTGAATAAAGCTAATTTAGCCCATGCACTTATGGTATAAGCTCTCAACATCTGCCAATGGCATATATGCATATATGGTTGTCGTTTCCAGATTTGCATGCCCTAACATTTCTTGAATTGTATCCAGAGAGGCACCGTTTTCAAGCATTTGCGTAGCAAAAGTATGCCTCATTCGATGTGGATAAAGATTACCAACCAACCCCGCCTCAACTCCCAATCTGTGGAATATATTCCAGACTTGATTTGTATCAAGTCTCTTATTATGTCTCCCGACAAAAAAAGCACCTGTAACTTCGCTATGACTTTTGAGATATCTTTCCATTAAAATAGCACAATAGTCATTAAAATATACAAATCTAATTTTTCTCCTTTTACCAGTAACCTTGATAGTTCTTTTGTATAAATCGATATCTTCAATGTTTATGTTTACTGCTTCCCTTACCCTGCAGCCTGATGTCAGCAAGAGTTCGAATACTAAACGGTCCCTAATACATTCTTTCTCACAAACCATTCTGATCTTTGTAACCTCTGTTCTTTCCAAATATTTCGGAAGAGGTTTTGGTACTTTGGGTTTCCAGCGTCGAACAATTATATTCCTTTCAACATATCCTTCACCAAGACAATAGTTTATGTATGCCGACAAGATATTAATAGAAGTTAATACTGAACTTTCTTTTTTATTTACTGAAAACTTACTAAGCCAGTCTAAAACATCTATCTTATTCAGCTCCTTTATGTCCTTGGGGACTTCTTTAAAAAAGCTGACTAAGAAGCGTCTATATTCTTTTATTGTTAAGATACTTCTATTATCAATCTTTAAGCTCGAAAGGTATTCATTTATAGAATCCTTGTTTGGTAAGCTATCTTCAACAGCTATCCAATAGTCTGACATATTAAACACCCTTTCTATTAGTGTTAACCAATAACGTGATTTTGTATATTCTTAAAAAAGCCTTACTCGTCCCACAAAAACAGGGTGTTGAACCACCCTGTTACTGAAAAATGATCAGGTTTATAATTATAACCTCTCATTTATTTCAATTTATCGTCCATTTTCTCATCTATTTCTTTTAGAGGTGACTCTACTGATGTCATATAATGATTCATCATATTGAGCTGATTACATCGTGTCCAATTCTGCAAATATGGCGGGGGCATGCTTTTTTTCACTAGACGTATTATAAAAGAACGTCTTAGTGTGCGTGGTGTGACTTTGAAGCCAAACTCATGCGAGAATTTTCTAAAAATATTCTCAACCCAGGTTTTACTTTTCGGTTTTCCCCAATTGTTTGAAAACAAGTACGGGGACTCGCAAATGTCACACAGTGACAGGTAGCACTTCAGCTTTTCTGCTAATTCAGTTGGTATGTGGACATAACGCCCATAATTAGCCTTACCCCTCTGAATTAAAATTGTATTGGAGTCCCATTTTATGTCGCACTTTTTAATGC
>JAEWQC010000209.1 GCA_023399355.1 Bacillota bacterium
CATAGAAGATGATTATCCTTTGTTGTGTATTTGTGTGGAAACTATATATTAACAGGATTTCATCTTCTTTTCTATTGTTCTTACTTTTTTTCCCACCAATTTCCCTACAGTAACTTTACGCTAACCCATGATATACATAAACCTCTTGATCTGTTTAAGCCATAAATGACTCATGATTATATACGTCAATGCAAAAAGGCCATAATAGAATGTTCATTCCATTACAGCCTTTTCATTGAAGACTTTCATCGGAAAATGCCCGATAAAAATCTTTTCCTTACTTAAAACCCGCCTGCCAGGATCTTTTCATTCCGATCACGGATATCTTCCGGAACGATCTGCCTATATACACCCAGGAAATTATCCTCATCGACAGATTCTTCATCGGGAACTTGCAGTACGGTAAACCAGCGGTTCAGAAGACAGAAATGACCGATAAGCCATGTTAATTCAACAATCTGGGAATCAATCTGCCGGCCCATCTCCTCTTCCGGCAGGTCTTTCAAGCGTCGATCCCCCCGATTATGCTCTTCCAGTACATGACGCAGGTTCCGGAATTCTTCGTCTGTAACCAAATGGGCATCTTTCGCTACTTTTACGGTGTAATCCAGGATTAACCGCTCCCGCTCGGTATATACCTCGGGATAAAGCTCATGTTCATGCAAGTGCAGCAACTTCATATGGCCTTCTTCCTGGCGCCCTGCATTGGAAAAAAGCGAAAATCCGATGAAGGAGTGGTGGGTTACCGAATATCGGGAGCGATTTTGCAGGGAAGTCCTGGATATGACCAGTTCCTTGATAAACCGGTCATTGAATCCGGCTTCCTGAGTATCCCCCCGGAATGTTTCAGGGTCGAAGATGAAGGTATTGCAGTACTCTACCTCTGTTTGGAGGAGACGCGGCGTGTAAGCCATGACCTTCACCAGATTGTTGCGGAAACGCCCCCAGGTCAATTCCCCCATTACCATGCCTGCTTCAGTATAAATATCCATCTCGTCCCTCTGCAGCGGACGAATACGAGTCCACGGTCCTTGAGATATGTTTGTCTTCTTCATTATAAAAACCTCCCGCTAAAGTCCTTCTATTTCCCTATTGCGTTTTTCATACGCCACATAACACTAACTAAAAATCTGCTCTGCTTTTTTGTTGATCCCATAACACATCGGTTCAAAGAAAATGTTTCACTTGCAGAAACATTTTCAATACCCCCGGAACAGCAGTTTTTGCTTTTCTTTGGGATGCCCGGGAGTAAAGAATTCTTTTGTCCAGGAATCATCCGGCGCAAGATTCAACGAAGACCTTGTGCCTTTTTTATATTGGGTTCCAAATCCTTCAATTTTGCTTCGAAAACGGAAGTGATCGAAAATCCGCATGAACTCGCCCAGATAAATATCCATGACATACTTGTCCCCGCGGATAATGACCATATTCTCATCGTTATTGGTCGTGGAGTTTTTGCTGAAATTGGCTGAGCCTGTGATGAGCATCGGGTCATCACCAAGAGGGTCGATGAGCATGTACTTGGTGTGTATGTATTGGACATGTTTATTAAGCCCGGTGAGTTTTTCCTCCTTCCATTTGTCATTAAGCCAATGTTCCAGCACATTGCCGTCCAGTATCCTGCCGATCGTAATCATGTTGTCCTGATCCCGCTTTATAATTTCCAGACCTTTCCCCGGTTTGTCCAGTAAAACATAACGAAGGTAGGGTTTATCTTTCTCCAGCACACTTTGAAACTGTTCATTGATCCCGAAGGCCGCAGTTAAAAATATACTGGTCTTTGCCGCTTCCATTTTTTTTGCATACCATTCCAATGCCTCAAGAGAAGACCTTGGGCTGAACACCGGATAGATGGATGCACGGGGAGCATCCTCCGGAGGCAAGGGACTGATTTTTTCATCAAATGGGCGCAGTTCCCTGGCCTCCGGATCTCCGGAAATCATTTTCCAGTACTGGTAATATGCATCTGCTACCTCTTCAATACGTATAATGTGTCCTACGTTTGAATGGCCATATATTCCGCCTCTGGTGATATTGGTGGAACCTGTCCAAACCTGCAGGGGCTTTCCATCCTTCAGCAGCAGGATGAATTTGTTGTGAGAGATATAGGAAGGATTGGCATTCCGGGGGATCGTGAATTTATTCAGGTCTATACCGCATCTTTCCATTGCTGTCCTGTTTTCAGCACCGGGGCCATTTTCTTTGTTGTCGAAGAGGATGCGCACATCGGCACCGCGGTCGATGGCCTTTTTAAATTCTTCAAGGACAGGAATATGATCTAACTCATAGACCGAGGCATAAAGGCTCACGCCCTTGCCTTCGGCCTGCTGGATAAAGGCCAGCAGGGCTTCTTCCAGGCCGCGGGACAGCCATTTAAATGCAGCGGGGCCCACCTGGTCCGGCGACAAGTCCCCAAATTTGCGGGCATACGCTTGAGAACCCGCAATACCGCTGTTGAAAAACACGGAATGTTCTCCCTGCTTATTGTCTTCAGTTGATATGTCGACGCTGACCCCCTTGTCATGGATCAGTCCGCCCGGAATTCCCCGAACCGGCACAATGGTATATATGTATTTATGGTTGGGTTTTACGGTATAGTCCCCCCATTTGAAATCCTGAATGGGATTTTCCCATGTGCTCACCAACTCACCCGGGAAATGAGAGGAAGCATTGATTTCAAAGGTAAGGAATCCTTTCAGCCACACGTTTTCATCTTCGGTAATATCCAACCGTTTAATGGCAAACCCCAGCAACCCCTTTTCTCTTCCGTTCTTTGCGTCCATATTCAGTAATACAGTGTGGCTGCCGGATATGGCGTATACGGAAATATCACCGGTATTATTCAATTGTCTCATTTTAACCACTCCCTCATTTTGCAGTTTCCATGTCCGGGAGATCAAAAATCAACCATTCTGGATTTTCCACATAGCCATTTCGCTCAAGATCAAACCTCTTGGGGATTTCACGGTTTAATTTCTCCAGATAGGGCAAAAGAGGGCGTTTTGGAGGAAATTGTTCTTCTTGTTCATCCAGGGGCCCGTATACCCAATTAAATCTTTCCATATAAGGTTTAAAACCAAATCCGTCAAAAAAGTAATGACCGTCGATAAGGGCCATGTACCACAAGCTGGGAATCGCCTTGGGATTCGGATGCAAAGGAGCCTCCCGGACCAACTTTTCAAGCAGTTCCATGCTCTTTGGGTCCCCCTTGTCTTCCATATATGCCTTTAGCTCATCCACTGCGGGAAAGGACACCGGAGGGCTGACAAAGAGAACAGGTTTGTATTCCAGGCGGGCCATGACGATTTCATGCACCGTGCCGACACTGTAAATGTTGGTGGGGCAATATGCAATCAGGAAATCGGATGTGTTCACCATCCGCAGATCAATATTCAATGTACTCCAGAACTCGGCACAGAGTTCTGCACGAATACGGTCTCCCTGTGGAGAATCTTCATACGTCCAGTTGTACCGTTTATCGGCTGAAAATTCATCTTCTTTGCCATAATGGGGCATCCCTGCCACTTCGGGTTTATTCCACGGATCGTATACGGTTACTTGAAATTCCTGGAGGAACCGTGACAGCCTGCTGCGCCATCCTGAGCGTTTTTCAATTTCCTTTGAGGCTACGAAGTCCATCGGTCCCGACAGGTATACACGTACCCCGGACAGAATTTCCTGTTTTTCCTCCAATATTCTGAAGCAGCTGGAAAGCATCCCTTGCTTGATACTGAGGTCAGGCTGGATTTTCCTCCGGTTTTCTTTCGATAAAGCCATGTGCTCATCTCCCCTTTTACAGATTTTTCAGTACGCCGATTGGGTTTATCTCATCGTGGCCCATTCTTCGGCAACTCTATCACGGACTGGCTTGAAATGTATTTTTATCTGGGTGTGATACTCCAGGAATTCGATGCAAAAAAGTCTCCATGCCTTTTTATATTCTTCCAGAACAGTAGTCGGATCATCAGGCATCGAGTCCAGTTTGCTCTGAACTTCCAGAAATTTTTCCTGGAGGCTGCTCAACTTCTCACGTTTTTCCAGCAGCACACCGCGTAATTTTTCATCTTCCTTTCCTCTCGAGGTCAGAAATTCGAGCCAGCCGTTTAGTTTGGCGTGGGATTCCATGGTTCGGTTGATAATGCACAGGTAAGGCATGATGGCAGCACGGCGTTGGGACTGTAAATCTCCCTGCAGCGATGAACCGTCGGACTTGCGCAAGACCCGTTCAGTTTCCGCCGTCCATATCGCAGTAGCAGGGTTCATCCCGTCCCGGGCTGCATCACTGGTAGTTTTACTCATGATGCGGAAAATCTGATCCGCCTCAATGGAACCTGCCTGCCCAAGGAGTATCCCGGCTTTTCTCGCCATCTTTTCGCATTCCATAAATTTTTTGTACCCCATCAAAGGAATGGCGCCGATTACTTCGCGGACATGAGGCTTCATGTCATTGTCCACGGAGCCCAGGAGCACCCACTTATGTTTGTGGCGGGTGTCTGTCAGAAGGGATGGAGAGCCAAGGACTTTTGCTTCTTCAATCATAAATTTTATCTTTTCGAAAGGGTCGAGAATGGGACGGGGGGTTTTTTGACGGTCACGGTTGTCTACAAATGCGCTGTAAGGCTCCACGATGCCGATGGGCATGAGTGTCATCCGTTCAGGGATATGAGGATTTTTGAGGAGTTCCCTCCATACGCGCCGGGCTGACAAAGCGTCCAGGCAAAGCCACATTCCCATTTTAATGATGTCTACCGAAAGCGTGGAATAAACGGATTGAATCCGCTGTGCAGCAGTTGCCGCTGTATATACGGGGTCAACGGGACGTCCGTCACACAAGATGATACCGGCCTTATCCGAATAATCAGCCAGATAGGTCAGCTCCGAAGCAGTAAAGTATTCAAGCAGGTTTGGCAGCCATGCATCCTCGTTCTGGTCACATACCGCGACGTATTTTAATCCCAGTTCTCTGGCCGCGTCGATGATCCGGCAGGTTTTTCCCACGCGCGGAGTCCTATGGAAAGTAGTCTCTGTAGCCGATGAGTCATCCTTTGTAACCTCCAGCATCAGGAACAATGCGGTAACGGCTTTTTCCGACTTGTCAACTTCTTCAAGAACTTTCCGGGCAAAGGGAGTTACTTCATTTATATCAAGATCACTTATGTCGACAGCCCCCCCGACCTCCGGCAGAAACTCCCGGTCTTCCGCAGATACTCTCAGAACAAACTCCTTATACCTGTCCAGCTGCTCTCTCAGCTCTTGCCGCGCATATTTCACCTGATCTTCTGCCACATTCGGTTTGGGGCGAAAAAAATGTCCGCGTCCCGGCTCAATATCCTGGATTTCCGGATGGGCAAAGCTGCTGTAGGGGATGGATTGAATGTCTTCCGAGATATTACTGCTGGTAGGAACAGAAGCGGCAAACAAGCGCGTAGCCATTGCCAGGGTAGGCGGGATCGGCGCTACCGCCTGCCCTGGTACAATCAATTCGCCATCCAGTCCATAGCTTAAGTCCATTTCCTCCAGTGACTGAGCTTCAGGGGAAAGGGCGATACCCATGGTATAAAAATAACCGGCATCCCCATCGCTGGCAGAGACAAAGTGCATCATCCCGGCAGGTTTTTCACGCAGCTGGTTCAAATGAGCCGGTCCCCTGGGCGATAAAGGGAAACGGCCATGCTTGGCCATAGCTTCCCACCCCAATCGCAGAGCGATCTTCGCCTCATCTGTGAATATGAAACGAATTTCGCTGAAGGGCTCGACCTTGAGAAGGGCTCTTTGGGTACGATTGATTATTTGCACTGCCACCAATCCGATTTTTTCAAGATGATGACTGACTTCCAGATTGTTGGATTGAACACGTTCATCAATTGACCGGCAGGCATCCAGGAGGTTTCGTTCCATATCCGCAGGACAAGCAACCCCGTATTCGGACCTTGCTTCTTCCAGAACTGCAAGAACTTCTCCTTTTAAAAACGCGCCTCCATAAAGGCTGCTATAAATTGTTGTTAATTCGGATGCTTCTATTCCTGTTTCAATATTGATAATAGCTAATGCGAGCCGTCCATGGTCGCCGGGTGGTTCCGGACGGAACACCAATCCTGCTTCAGGGGAATCCTTGCTTCCTTTCATGACAAGTGATATCAATTTCGGATGGTTTCTGGCAATGTGTTTCCTGATATTTTTTAATTCCATTTTCACCCTCCCTTTTAAGTTGCATTAAAAGCCTAAAAACTTTCGCAGCATCTATTCGGGAATTGGTACATCCCAACTTATAAATTTATGTACAATCCATGCATAAATATACCAATACCGAATGCTTTTACTAATAATTTTATAGCCAGATAGGAGCTTTTATGCATATAACTGCATCGAATACATG
>JAEWQC010000228.1 GCA_023399355.1 Bacillota bacterium
CTGGTCGTTGACTAAAGTCAACTGCTCGCCCATGCATCCCGGCTGGTCGTTGACTAAAGTCAACTGCTCGCCCATGCATCCCGGCTGGTCGTTGACTAAAGTCAACTGCTCGCCCATGCATCCCGGCCGGTCGTTGACTAATGTCAACTCAAGCCTTAACTTTTTCCCTTTGCTTTATCATTGACAGGACCAGCAATATTACAGGTATGATGATTTCAAACGGAATACATATCAATGGCCAGACTTTTTCAACCCAGCGCACATAGTCAAAGTAATTTGTAAATAGCCACATGGACATAACTATACTGAGTTCAGTGATGATCATAATGATCGGCTTTTTCTTATCAATTTTCAATACCTGCAGAATTATTTCTGAGGAAGCAAAAATTGCAATGCAGATTTTTATCGCGCCTATCAGCAAGTTAACGACTATGAGCGGTTCGATACTTATGCCAGGTATAAGTTTTGCAGAGATGTTCGGGGAATAAACAGACCTGCCCAGCAAATCGGAGCCGAGAATAAACAGGTCACGAAGCGCGGCAAACAGAAACAAAAATCCGGTAATGCCAAAAGCCAGGTAGCAGTCCTTCCTTATACTCTCTTTTTTATTCACATAAAGAAATATCATCAGAAAAATTACGGTTTCTCCATAAGGAAAGGCTATTACTGAAAATGTTGATTTGAGCACCGGTGCAACTCCGTTCTCCAGCATCGGCAGAAAAGCGGTAAAATCATGGGAAGTAATCAACGCAAGGCTCAGCATCAGTACAGGAATCACCATAATAGGAACCAGAAGTTCCGATAATCTCCCCACCACCTCAAGTCCGCATCTGACAGGGTATACAACCGCAACGGCAAACAATACCAATATTACACTCAACGGAGTTTCAGGGAAAACAGTGATCACCATGAATTGTCCAAAATTCAAAAAAATGAGTGACGCCATGAAAGTGAAAAACCAGCAATACAAAAGCGCTGTTATTGCTCCCATAGCTTTACCAAAATGAACTGTCAGGATTCCGACCAGGGACTTTCCGGTATTTAACCTTGCAATTTCAGTATAAAGGGTAATTAATACAATACCCCCTACCCATGCCAGTATCAATACCATCCACGCATCCTTCTTCGCACCGGCGGCAACACTGTGTAAAGATCTGCTTACGAACATAAAGCCGATCATAAGCATGACAAGCTGTATTCTGGAAATCCTGATCTTACCATCACTTTCCGTTTGTATTCACTCCCATCCATTGAAAAAACGCTTCTATTATTTCTGCAGGACTGGCGGGTCTTTTGCCGGAAACCAGTAAAAAGCTTATTACCAGGTTAAAAACGAGCATCGCCAGATAAACCGACAATAGACGTCCTTTTGTTTTGGAAGCTATCATCTGCTTCATATCCAGTAATACCAAGAGTAAAGATATCGCAATAATTACCGGGATTATATCATCTCCTATCCAGGTTTGGGCGGACGCGCAATCAGACCTGACCTCCTGATTTTTGCTTCAACCTCTATTTTTACGGGAGTCTGGCTGAAAATCTCCTTCCAGTTTGCCTCTGCCCCTCTCCAATACTTCAGATGATACTTGTGAATAATTTCTCCAAAGCCTAGAATGTCACTTTTACACTGCTTTTGAGATATTTTCAACATCTCTTCTACATCCCGCATGATCTGTTGTCGTAATTCTTGTTCACATTGATCCAAAACATCTTTTTCAGTAAGATCACCCCCATCCTGCTGATCTGCCAGATTGCCTTCCGACTTGATTTTTATCGTGAAAACCGGTCTTCCATTTTCCCACTCGACTCCCAATTTACTACTTGAACGGATAATTTCCACAGAAACCCTTTTCTGTGGAGAAGATGGATTCCAGAAAGTAATAATGGTGCTTTTCACCTTTCCGGCAGCAAACAGATAACCTCTGGTTTCTTCCGGACTCAACCAGCCTACAAGCTTATCCGTATAAAAAACTGCAGTTCCTTCTGCATCAACCGTTTTGCTTTCATTCTTGCTAACGGTTCCTATTACCATCTGTTTGCCTGGCATCTCTATGATCTTTGACAAATCTATCAGCATGGTCTTTATTGTTTTTGCACGCCCATCACCGTTTTCAAGCGTTTCAGCAATATATCCCGCCGGAATTTCAGAGGCTTCGCTGTTCATTTCAAGTAGTTCTCTTGCAGTTATTCCTTTTGCAATAGCAATATTGGTTTTTATTTGTATTTCATGATCTCTCTCAAAAAAGTCAAGGATATCCGCTACGCCGTCTCTTGCAATATCTTCGCCAATAATAATAATTTGTGCGGCACTTAAAAATATCTTGTTATTGACTTTTTTTAATATGTCACGTAAAGCTTCGAAAACAGAATCCCCCACCTGAGTGACATTGGTAACCGATTTCTTATCTCCCGTTCCACTGCCCTGACCTTTTTTCATCGCTGAAGAGGGCTTAACGATCTGGACTGTAATAAGTATCCTGCCCTCTCCCGCTTTATCAATTCCAATACCCGTCCCAATAGACAATTGTGCCAGATCCCTGTTATTCCAACAGCCGGTTTGTAACAATTGCATGAAGGCGAACAGTGTAATAATAAAAATCTTAATATTTCTCCCTGTCTTTCTCCCTCTTGTTTCCATTTTCCTCACCCTCCATGGCGGGTTTTGAAACTCTGCCTGCTTTAAGGTCACTTTGACCCCATGCCAGTGATTTGGGCCTTGTAAACATAGCCCAGACAGGCACCATTATAAACGTGTCCTTCAAATCCTGCGTATTTAAAGGAGCGAATGGTGACAGATAGGGTACACCGAAAGACCTTTTTGTACATAAGTAGGAAAACATCATGACAAAAACAATTGCGATTCCGAACAACCCGAACAGATTGGCAACTGTTAACAAAATGTACCGGAATATCATGGATACCTGAGCTAAAGACGGTACAACAAAACTGCATATCGCAGTCAGAGAGGTAACAATCACCATCGGTGCAGATGCAATACCCGCCTCAACGGCTGCCTGTCCAAGAACAATTGCACCCACAATACTTACGGCATCTCCAATGGCTTTCGGCATCCTGATGCCGGCTTCACGAAGCAGGTCAAAACACACATTCATCAACAGGGCCTCCACAAATGGAGTAAAAGGGATCCCTTCCCGGGAAGCTGCCATTGTCAATAACAATTTAAATGGTATCACCGTCTGGTGAAATGCCGCCAATGCCACGTACAGGGCAGGAAGGCAGGTCGTTATCAGCAGCGAAGCCAACCTGAAAATTCGTATAATCGAGCCGTATACCGGATTACCATAATAATCCTCGGAAGCCTGGAAATTCTCAATGAATAAAAAGGGGACTGTCAATGCGAAAGGCGTGCCGTCGCAGAGGATGGCTACCCTTCCTTCCAACAGCTTTGCAGCTACTTTGTCAGGCTTTTCACTGTTTCCTACCATCGGGAAAAAGCGTATCCTGTTATCTTCAATAAACTGTTCAATATAACCTGATTCCATAATTGCATCAATTTTAATTTTATTAAGTCTTCCTTTAACTTCATTTACAATCTTGTCATTTGCAATGTTCTTTATGTAGCATATGGCGATTCCAGTATTTGTTTGCTCGCCCAGAACCATCTTCTCAATCTTCAGATTCGGATTCTTGATGATCTGCCTTAGGAGACTAATATTCAACTGGAGGTTTTCGACAAATCCTACTCTTGGCCCACGAAGACTTCTTTCCGAGTCTGCATCTTCAACTGCTCTTCCTTTTATGGATTTTAAGTTCATTGTCAAAGCGGTACGTTCCCCATCCGAAAACAAAACGGCATGACCTGACAGCAAAGCTTTTACAATATTTTCAAAGCTGTCGGTTTCTGATACTCCGCTATTATAAATGACCGTATCCTTGATGATTTCGATTTTCGAACGGCCATACTCCCCGTTTTCCTGTATTATTGCAGTAGTCAGCGGCATTATCGTATGCTGGTTCAGCAATTGCTTATCTATTAGTCCATCGATGTAAGCAATAAGAATATTGATCCGGCCGTTTCCACAGACAATGTCGCGCAAGTTGAAGTCATTGCATTCGGAAAATACCTCTTGCAATCTTTCTCTGACATTTTGAACAGACTTCGGTATTTTGTCATATGTTTTATCTTTTTCGGGCCCTTCTTCCTTCTTATTGTTTGTATCCTTCCTTTGTCGTGTTTCAAAAATTTTCTTCGCCCTTTTATACATATATCTCACCCGGTTTTAGTCTTGCAAAAAAAATGCTTCTTTATTCTTTGCAAAATCCTGTTCCCCGGCAAAATCCTGTTCCCCGGAGAGTCAAAAAACCGTTCCGGTGGAAAAGATTTCTATCCCAATGCAGAGGTAAAATTTCGCCTCTCTTCCTAAATATTCGAAAGGTAGGAGAATGATATCCCTGGATAACAGGTATGAAGCTCATTTCTCTCTTTTTAAATTCAAACCGGTGTGTTAATATAATGATACATTGTACTTTTTAACCGGTTTAGTTGAATCAACTGCTGAAGCCAGGGCAAGGAGAGACAGGGATGAAAAGAATTCCTTTTGGATATGGGGATACAACAATAGAGATAGACTTTGACGGCGCCGGATCAGTGCAGGTATTGCAGGGAGAAAGCATACCGGCGGCGGAGGATTTTAAAGCAGCGTTTTTACAGGCAGTCGGCCCCGATTGCATTGAATCGGAACCGCTGAATGAACTGATCTCGCCAGAGGATCAGGTAACTGTCGTCATCAGCGACATTACGCGTTTCTGGATGCGGCAGGATCAGGTGTGCGAACAGCTGATTCCCTATCTGCATGATATTCTGGGTGTGGATTATGAGAATATTACGATTTTGATTGCATTGGGGACTCACCGCGCACAAACTGAAGAAGAGTTGAAAACGCTTGTCTCCCCCGGGATCTATGAGAAGGTAAGCGTGGTAAATCACGACTGTATGGCGCCGGATCTCAAGTATCTGGGCTCCACGTCACGGGGAACCCAGGTAGTTGTCAATCCGCTTGTTGTGGGAAGAAAAGTGATTTTAATCGGCGGAACCATCCATCATCTGATGGCTGGATATGGCGGTGGCCGAAAAAGCATCCTTCCCGGCATCTGTGGGAAAACTACGATAAACCGGAATCATATTCACTCTTTATCCCCAACAATGCCCAGGTCCAATCCTCTTATCGGGATGGGACTTCTGGAGCAGAATCCGGTCAACGAGGATATGAACGAAGCTGCCGAAATGGTTGCACCCGTGTTTGGCATCAATATTGTTATGGATACCCGATCGGGGAATTGTCGGCTGATCTGCGGCCATTTCGCCCGGGCCTGGGAAAAAAGCTGCCGGCTGGTGCAGCAATTGATGGGCATTCCCATAGAAAAAAAAGCTGAAATCGTTGTGGTCAGCTGCGGGGGATATCCGAAGGATATCAACCTGTACCAGGGTGTCAAGTCCCTCATCAACGCCGCTGAGGCCGTCAAAGACGGCGGAAAGATTGTTTTTCTGGCGGAATGCCGCGAAGGCGGCGGAGCCCCCGCCTATTTCAGTTGGATAGATTCCCTGCGCCGGGGAACCTTGGATATGGATCTCCGCGAGGCTTTTACAATAGCAGGTTATATTTTCTATGCCTCCTGCGAGGTCATGTCCAAAGCAGAAGTGCTGATGCTGACTCATATTCCGGAGCAAACGCTTCAAGGCATGGGTGCGCGCGTATTTTCTGATATTCAGAGCCTGCTTCAGGAAGTGGACTTTACCGGTAAAGACATCTATGTCATGCCATACGGAGGCTATACCGTTCCATATCTGATACAGAAAGACAAATAGCCTATCATAAATGAAGAATCGGAATCGGCTGTGAGTATCTCGGATAATATTAGACCGCAAGCGCACTCAAACAGGAATAGACCGCAAGCGCACTCAGACAGGAATCGGCTCCAAGCGCACTCAGACAGGAATCGGCTCCAAGTGCACTCAGACAGGAATCGGCTCCAAGTGCATTGAAAATCTTGACAAGCTGCAAAGAGCGTGCTATTGTAAAAAAAGAAACCGTTGATGTAGAGATCAAACCGTAAGCGCACTTACAGAGAACCGGGGGGCTGAAAATCCGGCAGGAAGCGGTACGGCAAATGGACTACGGAGGGTGCCCAGAACAAAAGCCTGGCTTTTAAGTATGTTGCGACGCAATGCCGGCGTTATGAGGCACAGAGTATGTTGGCACTCTGGAAAAGATGGGTAGTTTCAAATTACCAAGCAAGGTGGCACCGCAGACGAATCGTCTGTCCTTGATTACGGAGTATCCGTATGAGGACGGACTTTTTTATTTAAGCTGAAATCCAGCAGGCATGATGCCCACAAGATTTTAGTGAGGTGGCCCTTCGAGCATCTGAATATGGCACGCCACAAAAAAAATAATAGAAAGGGTAAAAATAAAATGAAAAAAATTCTTGCGATCCTCCTAATCTCCATCCTGCTGCTGACTGTCTCAGGCTGTGGCACAGGAACCACCTCAAAAGACAAGGCTTCCTCCGGTGTCACGAATGTAGGCATCATCCAGTTGGCTGACAACGGCGCCTTTACAGACATGCGCGAAGGCTTTATCAAAAAAATGCGCGATCTTGGTTATACTGAAGACAAAATGGTTTTCGATTATAAAAATGCCAATGGCGATACGGCTACCCTCAATTCCATCTGTCAGACCATGGTAGACGAGAAAAAGACCTTTATCGTAACAATAGGAACTCCTGCCTCACAGGCTATTGTCAATATGAACAGCGGCATTCCGGTATTTTTCATCTCGGTAGGCAACCCTGTCGGAGCCGGTATCATCACCGATATGGCCAAACCGGATAAAAACGCAACAGGCACCTCCAACGCCATTCCCGTCAGTGAAATGTTCAAGCTCTCCGATAAGCTGACACCCGGCTGTAAAACCTATGGTCTGATTTATAATACAGGTGAAGTAAATTCCGTTTCTACTATTGAAAAGGCAAAAGCCTATATGAAAGAAAACGGGTTAAGCTTCAAGGAATCCGTAGTAACCGCTTCCTCCGAAGTACAACAGGCTGCTCAATCCCTTGCCGGCGATGTGGATGCATTCTTCATCCCCAACGACAGCATGGTGCAGAGTGCCATGCCACAGGTTGCTGAAGTTGCCAAAGACGCGAAAATCCCGGTGTACGGAAGCTCCGCAGTGATGGTAGCATCCGGTGCATTTGCAACAATCAGTATTGATGATATCACTATTGGCAGTATGACTGCCGAAATGTCGGACAAATACCTGAAGGGCACTCCAATGGAGAAGATTCCGGCAATTACCGTATCCGATGTTATCACTGTCATCAACCAGACCACAGCTGATACTATCGGAGTAAAAATATCACAGGACATACTTGACAACGCAAAGATTATCAAGTGATTATTTAGTAGTATTTGTCATCAGGAGGCAGAATTATGACTTTGGTAATGGGCTCCCTACAACTTGGATTGATTTACGGGCTGTTGGCACTGGGTATCTATATCTCGTTCCGGTTGCTCAACATTCCCGATTTGACTGCCGACGGAAGCTTTACGCTCGGGCTGTCAGTTTCGGCCGCCATGACAGCAGCAGGTTTCCCGTTTCTCGGTATTCTGCTTGCCATCGTGGCCGGAGCCGCAGCAGGTGCAGTCACCGGGATTCTGCAGACAAAACTTGAGATTCATCCCATACTTGCAGGTATCCTTACCATGAGCAGCCTGTATAGTGTGAATCTGATTGTCCTTGGCAGCCGTTCAAACCTCTCCCTGATTGACAAAAGTACCGTTTTCAGTAAAACGCTGGTAGGACTGCCGTTTGACAAGGAATTGGCAAAAACGGTCGTCCCCCTTCTTTTCTGTATCTTATGCACAGGCGTTCTGATCTGGTTCTTCAAGACGCATCTGGGCCTGTGTATCCGGGCCACCGGCAACAATGAGGATATGGTCAGGGCTTCCTCCATTAATGTAAACGCTATGAAAATTATTGCTCTGGCCATTTCCAATGCATGCGTCGCGTTATCCGGCGCAGTGCTTACCCAGTATCAGGGTTATGCCGACATCAGTTCCGGCATTGGCATCGTAGTAGTGGGTCTGGCTTCCACCATCATCGGCGAAGCTATTTTTGGCCGTCGTTCTGTGACAATAGGCCTGTTTTCGGCTATATTCGGTTCCCTGCTTTACCGCTTCATCATTGCAGCGGCACTTAAGTCAAGTATTTTCCCCGCCTATGCGCTCAGGATCGTCTCGGCAATGATTGTCGTCATTGCTCTGTCCATACCGGTTATAAAAAGACAAGTACAGTTAAGCAACATGAGAAAGAAGGTGCAGCGGGATGCTTGAGATCATCAATGCAAGTAAAACCTTTTTAAAAGGAACACTTAATGAGCATGTGGCGCTGGACAATGTGAACCTTTCGCTGAATGGAGGCGAATTCGTCACGATCATCGGATCCAATGGTGCCGGAAAGTCCACACTGTTTAACGCGGTCTGCGGCACCTTCTGGATGGATCGCGGCAAAATTCTGCTACAGGGAGACAATATTACCTATATGGCGGAACATAAGCGGGCATCCATGATCGGTCGCTTGTTTCAGGATCCGATGAAGGGTACCGCCCCTGACATGACCATTGAGGAGAATCTGGCCCTTGCCTATAACCGCAGAAGTAAAAGCAGTCTGCGTAAGGGTGTGCATCGCAGAGATGTGGAAGTTTTTCTCGAAGAGATTGTGCAGCTTGATATGGGATTGGAAAATCGCATGAAAACCAAGGTCGGTCTTCTTTCCGGCGGTCAGAGACAGGCACTTTCCCTGCTTATGGCCACTATTGGAAAACCGCGTCTTTTATTGCTCGATGAGCATACTGCAGCATTGGATCCCGCTTCTGCGGAAAAAATCATGCAGATTACAAAAAATATTGTCAGTCGGGAAAATCTCACTGTAATGATGATCACACATAATATCCAGTCCGCGCTAAAAACCGGAACAAGAACCATTATGCTGGACAGCGGAAAAGTCATCCTCGATATATCGGGAAAAGACCGGGAAGAAATGACGGTCACGCGCTTGATGGAATTGTTTTCACAGCGGAGCAATAGCACGTTGGATAATGACCGAATGCTTTTTGTAAAAGATCAGGAACGTTCCTGATCGCATGTCGTTATAAATCACAAGGCAAACCCCCGCTGTAATAAAAGTCAGCGGGGGTTTGCGTTCTGTAAAAGGCAAGAAGGTATCTAATGAAAGATTACTTGACAAGGGTCAGGACACCATAAATAGAGGTATCCTGATATCCGTTGCCGGTGGTGTCGTTCCACGTCGCCACACTTTGACGGGCTCCGTCTTTACCATCATTGATCTGTACATCAAAGCCAATCTTTGTATTATTTTTAGGAGTAATGGTCTTAAATGGTATCTTTATTTCGACCGTATAGTTCGTTCCGGAGACCTTGGTCGCCGACTTAAACCCTTTTTCGATGCCTGCGGGGTTGAATGAAGCCACATTTTCAAAGTTGACTCTGTATTGTCCGTCATCCCCCTGGTAAGAAGAAGTTTTTCCATTGTTTTCGTCCAGGAAGACTTCCACAGAATCCTGTTCCCAAGCATTTGCGCTCTTTTTATCAAGCTGCGAATCACTTACCCGAATCAAAACATACAGGTATTTATTATCCCATAGAACCTTTGCCGTTCCGGACGCTCCCTGCCATGCCAGTTGATAACGATTCACCTGCAGCTCAGGCGCGTTTTTCCAAGCGGCATCTTCAGTTCCGTCTATTACGGGCGAAGCATAATTTGCTGTCGACAATTTTGCAGCTGCAGACGCGGCGGGCTTATTTTCGGACATAAATTTGTCAGGATTGATGACACCGTAATAAGCTGGTTTTGCCTGCAGATTCTTGTCAAACAACGTTGGATTTGTTGAAGACCTCCAGCTTGTGCCATCATCCATTCCCCAGAAAGTAACACGTTCGATGTTTCTGGCATGCGCCTTGAATATTTTAAATAACTGTGCGTACAAATAACCCTGAGAGGCAGATAGCTGGTCGGACAGTACATTGTTGCTTCCAGCCTGAATATCCAGCTCGGTTATGCTAACTTTAACCCCTAAGGAAATGAACTTTTCCAATGAAAGCTGAACGTTAACCGGGTTTGTGTTCACGGCATAATGGCCCTGCATGCCGATACCGTCAATAAGAAGTTTACCGCGATGTGTCTTCGCGTATTTTGTATTGATCTCCTTTACCATGTTTGATACTGCCTTCGCTTTATTTTGATTATCCAGGTTGTAATCATTATAATAAAGCCTTATTTTCCAAGCCGGATGTTTATCCAGGACCTCTCTGGCTGCCAAAAATGCCTGTTCTAAATAATCGGAACCTACGGCATCAAGCCATGGGGTTTTGCGCAGGGATGCTTTCCAATCCGATGCATTCGACGGATTATCATTCATCGCTTCGTTCACTACATCCCAGGATATGACCTTGTTGCCGAAGTGCTCAACAACTGTCTTTATATGAGACTTCATATTTGCAAGGGCCTCAACTCGTCCCAGGGGAACCGTGTTACCGCTTTCATCTGTTTTTGTATTCATCCACGCAGGAGACTGTTGATGCCAGACCAGTACATGTCCATGCATTTTTAGTCCTGCAGCCAGAACCTGATTCACCAGTTTGTCTGCCGCGGCAAATTCAAACTTGCCCTTCGCTGGCTGCAGCGCATCAGGCTTCATTGCATTACCGGCTGTTGCAATGTTATAATGCTTTTTCAAAAGATCAAGTCTGATACCTGCCATATCTTCTGCCGATATGGCATTTCCTATCAGAAAACTGTTTTTATAGGTGTCTTTGATTGAAGCCAGATTTTTTTGGATCTGAATGGATCCGGAGCCTGTGCTCACAAAGCTGATATCATCAATATAGTAGGATGCTGTGGCGTTACTGGCACTCTCTATATAAATAGATACATACTGGCTGCTCACATTGTTATATCGGTATGTACCCGTATACTCGACCCATCCGTCACTGGAAGCAATTGTTTTTGCTGCCAGATTCACATAGGAGGCGCCGCTTCCGTTGTCAACCTGCGTTGAAAGCTGGAGTTGCGAGCTTGTGGGATCTATCAGCTTGACCCATGCTGAAATTTTATATTCGCTTCCCTGGCTTATGTACTTTTCCACGCGCAGCGAAGGTCCATGCCATGCAACTGTTCTTCCCTCGACCTTTAAGGAGTATGCTCCGCCATTGGTATGGTTTGCTTCCTTTGTCACCGTTAGCTTTTCACTGCCCGCCCTGCCGGCAAAGCCATCTGCTTTATGATCTTCGAAAGTGATTGTAGTGAATTTTTCAGCGGGGTTGACGACTTTCCCTGTATCAACTTTATCAACAGCCACTGTCTCGGTAATCAATAAATCTCCAATGTAGAAAGGAACACTCTTCCCTGCATCATTTGATTGAACACGTATTCTTGTATCCTTTTTACTGGTATCGACTGTATATTTGGAGGTTAATGTGAAAGCCTTTCCAGCCGTATAATTTGCACCTGCCAGGAAGGCATAACTGTCTGCAGTCTGAAGATATGCCTGCGCTCCTGAAGGTATGCTCACACCGGAGTCAACAAAGCCCTTGACAGTGATCGTATAGGTTTTACCGTTTTTCATGCCCGTATCGCTAAAATTGAAATCTGCTGCATCCCAGTTGTTTGAACGCTTGCTTACATATAAAGCGGTTCCGTCATTGTTGCCCTCAAAAGTTTTACCGCCGACCTGCGTCAGACTGGCACCGCCCGATTGTTTCGCGGCACCTGCTCCGCTTGCAAAGGTCTCATGGTAAACTTCTTTTTCCGTTAACGTTGATGGCGCCGGTGATGTCGAAGGTGATACTGATGTATTGGAGGATGCCGGTACTGCTTTTTCACCTGTAATGAGTATATCACCGATGTAAAAAGAAACATCTTTTCCTGCATCGTTGGATTGAACGCGTATCCTTGTATCTTTTTTACTGGTATCGACCGTATACTTGCCGGTTAATGTAAACGTTTTTCCGGCGACGAAATCGGCACCTGCCAGGAACGCATAGCTATCCGCCGTCTGTAGATACGCTTGTGCACCGGAAAGTACTTTCGCATCGGAGTCGACATAACCTTTAACAGTTATCGTATAGCTTTTACCGTTTTCCATGCCGATATCGCTAAAATTGAAATCCGCAGCATCCCAGTTATTCGTTCTTTTGCTTACATATAAAGCAGTTCCGTCACTGTTACCCTCAAAAGTCTTACCGGTGACCTGTTTTAAACTGGCACCCCCCGATTGCCTGGCAACTCCTGCACTGCTTGCAAAAGTTTCATGATAGACCGATACCGTTCCTGCACTGCTCACCGGCATATACACAAAAACCAGTGCAAACACGGATACCAACGCGAGAGCTTTTTTCCAACTTCTCAACATAATTCTACTACCTCCGCTAATTTATATATATGACTAAATTATACGTTGAATCCAAAATAAAGTAAATTATCAAATTTGGGATTAATATGTGATATTTCAGCATATAGTCCGGTAATAAATGAAACCCCCGCTGAATCAGAAATCAACGGGGGCTTTTACTTTGAAAATAATATGACATATCCAATGCTTCAGGGCAGACTTTATTTCAGATTGATATTGACCGTATACGTCAATCCATCTCCAAGGTCCACTCTGATCCGATAAGTCCCTTTTGTGAGCCAGTCCGTATCCCAGTTGAATTCATACTGATTTGTGGACCAGTTATATCTGCAAATATTCCCTGTACAACCCATCCCTGAAGTCCTTGCTTCGTTCTCAATCCCGACTGATCCATTTACCACTTTAGCAATATAGACTTTTGCAATTGCATTCGTATAGGAATGACCCGTGGCATCCTTCAATTGGAATTTTACAGGGACCACGCTGCCAGCCTTGAATGTAGCGGAGCCATCCTGTTTGATCGGAGACAGAAAACCCTTGAACTCAAATGGAAGTCTGTTCACTGTAACAGTATAGGTCTTCGGTGTTCCATTCTGGGCGGTAACAATAATTTTGACCGTATTTTTTCCTGCTGTTAGTGCGATATCCTGTGATTGCCGGCCATTTTCCACATTCACACCATTTACGGTTATCGTGGCCCTGGAGTCCTTTAAAACGGGTGTAACGCGGAAAGTGGCAACACTGTTTGCTACATTCAGGCAATAATTTGCCTCATAGCTGTGGAAGGACGGATTCAGCGTTCCCGTGCTCACAGTCAACCCCGAGAGAAGATTCACCGGACTCGGCTGCTCGGTGACGCTAATCACAGCAGGATGACTAATCAACCCCTTTGTGACGGATACCACATATCCATTGTTATAGGTCACTGTGGCATGCGAGCAGTTCCTTGAGGGTATCTTCGCATTTACTGCAGCCTGCACCCAGGCGGTCTTTGCCTTTTGATTGATCTGGAAGACGAATGGGATCCGGTAGGTTCCGCCCTGGATCGCCGATACTGCTGCATCAACCAGCGCAATGTCGGGGTCGGGCTGCTCGGTTACGGTGATATTCGCGGGCTGTGTAATCAATCCCTTGGTGACGGATACCGCATATCCGCCGTTGTAGGTCACTGTGGCAGTCGAGCCGTTTCCCGCAGGGATAAGCGCATTGA
This sequence comes from Bacillota bacterium, assembly GCA_023399355.1. Classification (GTDB taxonomy): domain Bacteria; phylum Bacillota; class Clostridia; order Acetivibrionales; family DTU013; genus UBA1305. The sequence continues at coordinate 13,664 of JAEWQC010000228.1, forward strand.
CCGCAGCCTGCACGATGGCAGTCTTTGAAGTCTGATTCGCATGCTTGACAAACGGGATCCGGTAAGTCCCGCCTTCAATAGCCGATACCGCCGTCTTTACAACAGCAATATCCGGATCAAAGCCGGTGAGAGTAAGCACACCATATATGGAGGTGTCCTGATATCCGTTGCCGGTCGTGTCGTTCCAGGTGGCTTCACTTTGACGTGATCCGCCTTTACCGTCATTGATCTGAGTGTCAAAGCCAAGTTTCATATCGTTTTGCGGAGTGATCGTTTTGAATGGGATCTTCATTTCAACCGTATAGTTTGTTCCCGAAGTACTGGTTGCCGATTCAAAACCGGTCGCGATGCTAGCGGGGTTGAAGGTAGTCTCATTGTCAAAGTTCACCCTGTATTGTCCGTCATCCTCCTGATAGAAAGAGGTTTTTCCATTGTTTTCGTCCACAAAAGCTTCTACGGAATCCTGTTCCCATGCATTAGCACTTGTTTTATCAAGCTGCGCATCACTTACCTGCACCAACAAATACAGGTTCTTATCATCCCATAGGGCCTTTGCCGTACCACTTGCCCCCTGCCAAGCCATCAGGTACTGACTTACCGGCATAGCGGGCGTATCGTTCCACACTGCGTCTGCCGTACCGTCAATTACAGGTGTGCCATACTTTGCAGTGGATTGCTTTGCATTTGCCGGTGTTTCCGGCACATGTGCAGCCATATAGGCATCCGGGTCGATCACACCGTAATAAGCCGGTTTGGCCTGCAGGTTCTTATCAAACGGCAGAGGATTTGCTGAGGATCTCCAGCTTGTGCCGTCATCCAATCCCCAGAAGGTTACGCGTTCGATGTCTGCAGCGTGAGCCTTGAAGATCTTGAACAACTGCGCATACAAATAGCCCTGGGCAGTTGCAAGCTTCTCAGATAGCTGGGAGTTGCTTCCCGCTTGAATATCAAGCTCGGTTATACTTACTTTTACGCCCAGGGAAAGAAATCTTTCCAAGGACAATTGAACATTGACCGGGTTTGTGCTCACGGAATAATGCCCCTGCATACCGATGCCGTCAATGAGGAGCTTTCCGGGATGTGTCACTGCATATCTGTCATTAATCTCTTTTACCATGTTGTAGATAGCCTTGGACTTATTCTGATTATCATCATTGTAGTCATTATAGTACAACCTGATATCCCAGTCGGGATGTGCATCCAGTACTTCTCTTGCAGCCAGGAACGCCTGCTCTATGTAGTCGTCTCCGATGGCATTATACCATGGCGTTTTACGAAGGGAAGCTTTCCAGTCCGACGGATTCGGCGGGTTGTCGTTCATCGCTTCATTCACAACATCCCACGAAACCACCCTGTTTCCGAAGTGTTCCACGACCGTTTGGATATGTGTTCTTAGATTTGTGAGGGCTTCATCACGTCCCAGCGAAATGGAAGTGCCGCTTGTATCTGTTGTCGTGTTCATCCATGGCGGTGACTGCTGATGCCAAACCAGCACATGGCCATGCATCTTGAGTCCCGCTGCCAGGACTTTATCCACCATCTGATCCGCAGTAGTGAAGGTAAAGTTGCCCTTGGTGGGCTGTAATGCATCCGGTTTCATTGCATTGCCTGCCGTTACAATATTGTAATGCATTTTTAAAAGATCGAACCTGACACCTTGCAGATCTTCTGCAGATATGGCGTTTCCAATCAGGAAATCTTCCTGATATACATTTTTGATCGGAGTCAGATCTTTCTGAATTGCAATGGAACCCGATCCGGTGGATTCAAAGCTGATATCATCAATATAAAAGGACGCCGTTGCACTGCTGGAGCTTTCAACATAAAATGTTACATATTCACTGCTGACGTTGTTGTAACGGTAAGTTCCCTCATACATGACCCAGCCGTCGCCGGTACTTATTGTTTTCCCCTGCAGATTCACATAATTTGCACTGCTTCCGTTGCCTACCTGTGTGGAAAGCTGGAGCTGCGAGCTCTCAGGGTCGATTAGCTTGACCCATGCAGTAATTTTATATTCGCTGCCCTGGTCTATGTTTTTTTCCACATGTATCACAGGTCCGTGCCACGTTTTTGTCCTGCCCTCAACTTTTAGGGCAAAAGCGCCGCCAGAGGTATGGTTGGCTTCATTTGTCACGGTAAGGGTCTCCGTTCCGCCCCTGCCGACAAATCCGTCTGCTGTCTGGTCTTCAAAGGTTATGTTTGCAAAGGCTTCCGCCGGGGGCCTGGGTGGTTGCTCCTCATCACCCTTCTCGGTAATCAGGATATCTCCAATGTAGAACGGAACCGTTTTTCCGGCATCATTCGACTGAACGCGTATGGCCGTGTCCGTAGTACTGTCAACGGTATATTCTGTGGTCAAAACAAAAGCTTTTCCGGCTTCGAAGTTTACACCCGTCAGATAGGCATAGGTTTTGTCCGTCTGAAGGGCTGCTCCTGCTTCGGAGGGCACCACTACATCGGCGTCAACAAAACCTTTCACTGTAATCGTGTAGGTTTTGGCGCTTTTGAGACCCATGTCGGCAAATTTAAAATCAGCCGCATCCCAGTTATTCGTTCTGTTGCTTACATATAAAGCAGTTCCGTCAGTGTTGCCCTCGAATGTCTTTCCGGTAATCTGCGACAGGCTGGCGCCGCCTGCTTGCACAGCAACTCCGGTACTGCTTGCAAAGGTTTCATGGTAAACCGTATTTTCAGTTACCGCCTCCGATTTAGCAGTAATGAGGATGTCTCCAATATAGAAAGGAACAGCTTTTCCTTCATCATTGGACTGAACGCGTATAGCCGTATCCGTGGTAGTATCGGCTGTGTATTCCTTTGTTAATGTAAAAGCTTTTCCGGCTTCGAAACTTGCACCTGCCAGATAGGCATAGGTTTTGTCCGTCTGAAGGGCCGCTCCTGCTCCGGAAGGC
>JAEWQC010000261.1 GCA_023399355.1 Bacillota bacterium
GTTCAAGGCATTTTTCATAAAATGTATTCTTTAGAATAACAGAATTCCTGAATTTTTCCCATTTGTTAGGATCATTTCCTTTACGATACAGGCAGATCAAACGGTGATCATTAGGTTCATAATAGTCTTCCCATGACAGGTATGTCATCTCTGGCGAGTACATTGCTTTCTTGGTGATCCCTACTAATGGGAAGGTAAATACTTTTGATTTTTGAAAATAAGTGTTGTAAGGTTTTGTAATTATCATCATGTTGTTTTTGGAAAGGCAAAAATGATGTTATACTCTGCATTCTATTTGCACACTTCACTTAGTATATTATCTTTGATCCTTAAAGCTTAAAAATTATGCCTGTCAATAAAAATGCATTGATCCGTTACAATGTGCTTGACAAATGTTTCCGGAATACCGGACGGCGATATAGCATTGACGATCTTGTAGATGAATGCTCCAAAGTGTTACTTGATATAGATCCTGATTGTGGAGGAGTTTCAAAAAAACAGATATATAACGACATAGCTCACATGGCCAGTTCTGATGGGTGGGAGATAGAACTTGATAAAATAATTGAAAACAGACGAGTTTATTTCAGATATAAAGAGCCAGGTTATTCAATAAACAGCATGCCATTAAATGAAATTGAGATTGAACAACTGCGCTCAACGTTAGATATTCTTAAACAATTTAAGGGAATGCCTCAATTTGAATGGATGGGTGATCTTATCATAAGGCTCGATAAAACACTTAAATTCGACCAATCACAAAAATCCATCATTGATTTTGATTCCAATCAGTATTTAAAAGGCATTGAGTTCATAGGTGATCTATACAATGCAATTTATTACAAGAAAGTGCTAAAGATAACATACAGGCCTTACCAATCTGAGAGTAAATTTTTATGGACAATACACCCGTATTACCTCAAACAGTATAACAATCGTTGGTTTGTGTTTTGTAAGTGTTTACAAAAAGAGCAACAAATAACAAATCTGGCACTTGACCGTATTGTATCATTAAAAGAAACGAAGGGAGAGTATATAGAAAGTGACATAGACTGGCAGGAATATTTTGAAGATTTTATAGGTGTAACAAGACCGGAAGGTAAAGAGATTGAAACTATAGTTCTTCACTTTTATGGAAAACAAAGCCATTACATTTTCACTAAACCACTTCATGAATCCCAAAGACCAAAATGGCTTGAAAAAGACCTGCTGGAAGTAAAACTAAAATTGATGATCAATTATGAATTTGAAACTCTCTTAATGAACTACATTGAGAGTATGAAGATAATTGAGCCTGAAAAGCTAAGATCATCAATAAATGAGAGATTGAAAAAAGCCATAATACTCAACCAATAGTTTCCATTATTTCAAATACTTTCCAACCCCAGTGTCTTTTATTATCGTTTTATGACCTGATAGTTTTGTTTTGATTTTCATTCCGGTTGTTAATTCATACTGCTTTATAATATAAGGATTTATCAATGTATCATCAAAAAATTAACTTCGAAGCTTTTTAATAATATCAAGAACTAGCTTAATATCTTGCGTCTGTACTTGACAACTGGGCCCTTCATGTGCTATTTTGTTCCTTAATTTATTTAGAAAACCAAATACTTTTAACTGATCATCATCTTCATCAAATTGAAACTTAAGTAAACATGAAATTTTAAAAAGTGCAGTAGACTTGAATTCATTGCGTTTTTTTATTTCATTTCCTGATTGGAAGTAATCTCCCTGTACTTTATCTTCTACGAATGTAAGTTTCCAACATTCTTCATCATCGTTCGTTGTAATCACCGGATATTCACGATTTTCGTAAATAATATACTGAGTATTATTCCTGTAATTATATTTATAGTTCCTTCTGGCAAATAATTCAATAATTTGAAACAAGGATAAATAGCCAAAATCAAGTTGCTCCTGATGAATTAAGTTCCATGCAATTTTCAAAAAAGAATCAGATTCTTTTATAAAATCTTCATCAGGATTTGATGAGATATTAAAAGTTGTATCCCAGGTTTTATAAATTTCAGTTAAACAGCTTCTTTTAAAGCATCTGTTAATACTGGTTTTTAGACTTTCATACTGCTCTTTTGTTTGCTTTAAGGTGTAGTTAAATTCAGGTGATTCTTTAATGTAATATGCAGATGCTCCTCTTTTAAGTGCAGTATCAATGTTCCATATTTTATTAGATGCTGTGGATACAATAATCTGGTAACCCTTGTTCTCCATTAAAAACTCCTCAATTAACTTATAGCCCCATAAGCTAGTCGGATTTATTATTTCGCTGTCAACATCTTCCTCAGCAGGATTAAGCCTCAAATCAATTATTATTAAGTCCCAATCCTTTCCTATATGAGTTCGACATTCATGAATGAAACTATTAAAATCATGAAATAATTTGGTTTCACTGTTCTTATATTTTTCACTATTTACACATACAAAACCATCACCTGCTTTTTTAAAAATATTCGTCATCAACTCTGACCATCCTTCATCCGCCTGATCATCAATAAGGAGGATTTTCTTATTACTATATTTTATTGGCTCTAAATCCATACACTTTTCCAGAGTATAAGCATTATTGAGGCATATAAGGTATTTTGAATAAAATGTTTTTAATTTAGTGGATATCGGCTTGAGTTTAAATATTTCATCACGTAAACCTGCCACCTGTGCTAATTTAAAACATCCCCATGCGTTAATTATGCTATGCTTACCGGTTTCAGCTTTGTTAAGAATTTTGAGTTTATGTAAGATTTTCGCATGATATTCATCAGATTGACATGGTTTTGCCTTTTCAATAGTTCTAGTTATTTCAATTTCATCAAAAGAAGTTAAATAAATCCCTTTTGTAAAAAGGAGATTTTCTGGATTATTATCTTGATAAAATTCATCATCAACTACTTCTGAGATATTACTCAGGATATTATCCCTGCTGAAATCGGATAAGAGTATTATGGGTATTAACCTTTGTTCAAGTGTTATCTCAAAATTAAGCCGAATATGTAAGGCAATTCTCAATCCGGTCAGATTGAATGGTTCATTTGAGGGAATTGAAAGAGGGATCAATAATTTGTCAATGGTATGATTACTACACAATTGGGTAGTCCAATCATGCCAATCACTCTCATTTTTATAAGTAGGAAAGGAGATAATATTGTTTTCTGAAAATCCTATTTTGCTAATTAATCCTTTAATAAAAGAAGAGTAATCCGAAATTATGAACGTATCATTCATACTGCTTTAAAATTGAATTTATATCCTGTATTATTTCATTCTTTGTTTTGCCGGCATTGATCCATTCATCTATGATATTTAGAGAATTGTTGCCTTTAAGTATGATTTCCATTCCATCAAGAATATCTTTATTTTCCTTATAATGATGTATATTATCCATGCGGATTTGCATCATTAATTGCTGGAACATTGAAAAAAAATCATTCTTTTGGTGATGTTTTCCCAGGAAAAGGATTTTTGATACTATTGTCTTTGTTTCAATATAGGATTCCAAAAATGGTTTCAGATTTTTATAAAACAAATCTTTGTCAATTTTACCTAACTTGTAATCAGATTCAAAACCACCACTAAATTCAATGTGAGGAATAGATGATTTTAACACTTTATTTATCAGAGATTCTCGATATTTAACATTATCTTCCAGGCCCAATGGAAGTCCCACACCATTGTATAGTTGGAGAGATTTGTGATAGCAAAACAATTTACATTCAGGTAACAGGTTTAGAATGTGAGCTATTTCAATAGTTTTAACTTTGGTATAAATCTTACATGCATTATAAAACAATGGTTCTTTGAGGTATTCATTATCATTTGAATTAATTCTGTCTCCAAAAGTATCATCTATAATTATTATCATCTTCAATAGAATTTCAAAATATGTGTAAACCCATGAACCGATTCAGGCTCAACATCAAAAGTTTTATTTTCTTTCGTTAATTTATGTACTTGAGGATCATCTGTCAGAATCACTTTGCGTTTATAACCATCAGGGAACCTGGCAATAATTTCGTAATTACATAGTCCCCATAAAAGTTGAATAATGCTATCAAAATCTCCTTTTATAAAGTCCGGATCAAAAGATTTTTTAACAGCCTCAGAATCTACGTGAATTATTTTAATAATTTTACTATAATCCATATTATCCAGGCTTTCACAGCTTATAGAAATATCAAAACACAAGTTTGAAGAATGATCTTTAATTGTTGAAAATATTTTAACTAAACCTAAATATAGTCGATCCACATCTGTGTAAAATGCAGCTCTGTTCAACTCTTGATCATCATAATGGAATTGAAAGTTATTCCTGGAATCCCCGAAAGCTGAATGAATTGAATCAGTAATTAATTGGGATAAACTACCAGTTCTTATTTCAATGTTTTGCTTAAAGGGCACAATCATTTCATTGTTCCATTTTGAATCATAGGCTGGATGAATACTTGTATCCTTTTGGAACCATTCAATAAAAGATGGTTCAGACCAACCGGTTCGTGGAATGATTTTTTCAGATCCTTTATGGTAGTACCATGCAGGTGCATTTGAGAATGCGAATTCTTCAACTTTACGCACCAGAGACAGAGGAATATTAGCATTTTCCTCTCTAAAATCGTCAAACTCCTTTCTGCATAGATTTATCAACTCTGAATATTCTCTTTTGCCTTCCTTAAATTTATGCGTCAGATATTTTAAACCTTCACTATTATGAAATAAAGACAAGAAATTTTTAGTTTCTTTCGGTTTATGACTTAGTTTGCCTTTTTTCTTTTTTATATTTTCTTCTTTTCCAGAATCTCTAATGTTTTGTTCAAGCAGTGAAATTTTCTCACTTATTTCAGCTTTAATCTTATATAATTGAGACTTAATTTCAAGTGAATTTACTTCAACATTTAGTAACCTTTCTGATAATTCTTTTTCATTCTCCAGAAATATATGTTGATTATGAGAATTAGGTAATCTGTTTTCCAGAAATGTTATTCTTTTTATTATTTCAGTTCCTCCAGTGTCAAATTTTTCGATTTCCTGAGCTATTAGTTTGATTAATCTTTTCTTGGTTTTATTATCCAAACGCTCATTAATGCTACGATCCAGCATGTCATTTAGAAATCTCCTTTTTTCCTGAATAACCCGAATGTCATTTTGAAGAGTGTCTTCCATAAAGTTTAATTCATTGTATTATATACATGGATAGCTCGTTCTATACCTTCCTTTTCCCACACATTGATGACTTTATATATGAGGCTTTCCTCTGAACTCAGTTTTATAAATCTGGCTTGAAGTTTTTTGTATGTTGAGTCATTGGCTCCTTTTACCATTCTTAGAAATAAAAGCTTTCCTTCCAAGACATTTATTAAATTTGGCACCCCCTTTTTGACATGACCCTTATCAATATGATAATCTCTTAAAAAAATAAGTTGAGCATTCTCATAACCATACTTCTCCCAATAGTATAGCCACATTCTTATCTGCTTTAGATATCTTTGCCTTACATTGACTTTTTTATTAACAATTAAGCCGGTTACTTCCTGACGGTATTCAGATTTTTGCAAACGTGTTTTTTCAGTGTTAATATTTAACTGAGGCCCAATTACAATTTCTTTCTTTTCGCTGAATTTGAATAAATTATCTTCCTTGATTATTCGTTCAAGTTCCTGATGAAAAACAACGTCATAAACATTATGTGGTGAAGAAAATGTTATATCATCAGCGTAACGTGAATATTTCGCTCCAAATCGGTTAGCCAGTCCTGTGAGCCTTCTATCAAGCTTATTGCAAAGTATGTTAGTTATGATTGGAGATGTTGGACTACCTTGTGGCAATACATTTTTTATTTCACCATCAATCTCAATGGGATGGGTGCATAAACATGCTATCATGAAAGCAAGTGGTTCCCGGTCACCGTATAGATTAAAAGGTTTATTCATTAACCCTAATTTAACTCTGTTGCGATCAAATGAATGAAAAAAGTCTTTAAGGTCGAGATTAAGGACATAATGATTACCCACATGTAATTTTGCATTGTCAACAATGGATTTACCAATAACAAAACCTGTTGCAGCATCATGCGGTTCATACATGCATTGCAAAACAAAATTTAAAATTCTTAAAATAAATTTAAGACCTGGAGCCGGTGCATTAATGATTCGCATTCCACCGGATTTTTTTTTGACAATAAATCCATTATATCGCTTTTTGCATAAATCCGGATTTGCATAATAGGACAAATCGCTTAAAAGTATTGGCTTGCTCTTTGTATCAATAAAAAATTTCTTCGCACTTTCTAATAATAAAACTAAATCATCCTTGCTTCGCATTGAAGCAAATTCTTTTCGAATTAAGTCAATTTGTTGCTGATCAATATTCATAAGCATTAATTAGAAAAATGAAATACCTGCCCGATACTCTTTATGTGATCTATGCTTCGCTATATAAATCTTTATCAATAATAAGATAAGGTATAATGCAGCAGAATAACCTATAAGGGATACATTCATTCCCTGGAGTTCCCACCAGAGAAAGCATGCCGATCATTGCTTCACAACTGAAGCCAGCATGCGTGAGTCAATATCTTTAGGTAGGTATTTCAAAGAACGTGCTGCAAATTACAAATCCTTTTGTGAATTCTATCTGCACAATTGCTAAAAATCAAATATTTTTTTTTGAACTGAAGTTATCTTTAAAAATGTACAGTAAATGCCAGATTCTTTATTTATGTATCGCACCAAGCAAGCGTAGCGATAGTTGCTTATAACACTATATTGTGAGGATGTTTTATTAAGTATTCTTTTGTACAGACATCTTTTAATTCAGTAAATAAGAGTATTTTCACTCATCAAAGAAACATTTATAATGCACCAATACAAATACCTACAAGTCGCTTACCCTAAGGCAAAGTGTACTTTTTTCTTCTGTACAGAAGATATTCAGGAGATAATTGTTAAGAGCATTGATATTAATCAGGTTCAAAAATTCACCGGCAACGATTTCCTGAATGATGCAGAACATTACATTGATATTACAAATTTTGAGCATTACGCTTCCTTCTGGAACCTTATCTATGAGCAAGAAGACAGCTACAGGTTTATGAATACATTGTCAGTTATGAAGAATGGTTTCAGCATTGAAACTGATTTAAATCTTACCACGCTGAGAGCGGTATCGGAAGAGCAACTTTTTGGATTTATTTCCCCTTGTTTTGATGCTTTTGGATTTGACGGCAACCGGTGTTGTGAGTTGATCAAAAGTCAGCCCAATGATTGGTTGATAATCTCCACTGATTCCGATGGTGTCCTTATAGCTGAAGAATTGTCAGATGAACTTCTTGAAAGTTGTCGTAAAAAATTTCTGAGATCATTATATACTGAACAGCCAAATCCCTACACTCTTTTCTAAATCTAATGCCAATTGGCCTGTTATCAGGTGCCTGAATGCTAATGATTCAAACCTATATTCCTTTTGGTATATAAATTCCGAAAGATTAATTTATTAATCACGGTATGAATATTTAGACAAAGAATATGGTGGATATTTGAAAAATATTATCTAATTTAATTCACTTAAAATTAACGATATGGCTCTAAATAGAGATGAAATCCAAACAGCATTGCGCGTGAAACGAATAGTAAGTGAATACTTTAGCAACAATCCTAGTATTAATTCTATTCAAGCTAAGGAACTAATGCCACAATTTATTAAGAATGGAGTTTTTCAATCCAACCATCGAGATGGATTGCCAATTCGAGATCTTTTAAGACTTCTTGATAGGGAA
>JAEWQC010000275.1 GCA_023399355.1 Bacillota bacterium
ATGGTATTCAGTGCGGCTTTCATTCCTCAGAATCTAATGACAGTTGTCAGCATGAACACTCAATTCTTCAGTAAAATCGCCTGGCTGGTGACTTTCGTGTTCACAGCCGCAATACTCATCACAGCAAGTTTGAGGAAGCATTCGGAGAAGGAAGAGGCAGATGGGTGAAACAGAGGAGGATTGTGTTCGGATGAACCAGCGTAGAATTGCGCTCGGATGAAACAGAGGAGGATTGCGCTGAGATGAACCAGCGGAGAATTGTGCTCAGATTAATTGCCACTTTAATGATAATATCGATCCTGTTGGGACTTACAGGGTGTTACGATAAACGTGAAATAGACGAACTTGCATATCCTTTAGCCATAGGTCTTGACATTGGCGAAGCAGACAGTCTCAGGGTCACGCTGCAGCTGGCAGCACCGCTTGCCATAGGCGGAGGAGGAGAAAGCGGAGGAGGGGGAGGGGCTGCAGAGACATCCTCCATTATAACGGTGGATACACCATCTCTATATTCAGGACTGAATCTTATCAATAATATTATAAGTAAAGAAATTAATTTGTCCCATGCCAAAGCAATCATTATCTCCAGAAAACTGGCTGAAAGCGGAGTGACAAAATATTTTCATGCAATCGTCCGGGGAAGAGAATTCAGACCGGATGTTTTTATTGTGATATCAAACTGCCCTGCTGAAGAATATCTGAAAAATGTTAAGCCAACTTTGGAAAGTAACCCTTCCAAGTATTACGAATTACTGCTGGGAAAGAAATTTACCGCTTTTTATCCATCTACCAGAATGAATGATTTTTACTTCAGCAATGAGGCGGACTATATACAACCCGTAGCCATATTATCGGATCTTGGAAAATTTAAAAGTGTAAATGAGCTGAAAAACACAACTTCCGGATCCGGTTCGGAAAAAGGCCTGGAAGGACGGTATCAGGCAGGAAGCCTTCCGATTGTTGCCAAACAGGAAAATGAAGTGATGGGTATGGCAGTATTTAAGGACGGTAAAATGGTGGGCACGGCAAATGGCGAAGAATCTGTCTGCTATCAACTCATTAAGGGAGATTACAAATATTCCTACTGGACTATTCCAGATCCTGAAGAAAAAGATAAGATTATTGTTTTGAATATTATACAAAGAGAAAAACCAAAAATAAAAATTGATATTAAAAATGAACCTGTTGTTACGGTGAAGCTTGATCTTGAAGGCGATTTCACCGCTGTTCAAAGCGGAAAAGATTATGAAAGCACGCCTGAGATCGTTGAACAAGCTGCGGAACAAATGATTAAAGATGAAATAACAGCTTTTTTAAAAAGGACTACAGATGAATTCAATTCGGATATTTGCGGTTTTGGAAGATATGTAAAAGGGAAATTCTTGACGTGGGATCGTTGGGAAAATTACAAATGGTTTGAAAAATACAAAGATACATCATTCAATATCCTGGTGGATTTAAAAATCAGAAGATCCGGTCTGATGATCAGATCAGTAGGAGCCGGTTAAAAATCGCACGGGTTTGAGCTGAAGTTACTGCGGAGGTGGTTTGCAGGATGTCATTGATTACAGGGATTTTATCAGCAGTCATTGTTATCTGGATAAGTTTGCGTACGGTTAGTTTTGCCGTATGGAATTGGAGGAATGAAAATAAAACAGGCTCTGTGATGGTCATTTTGGTATGTGTTGCATCTGCAGCATTGCCTTTATATGTTGTGTTTTTTAAAACTTGATTGGAAAAGCTGCGCAGGGATGTTATGATAATGGGGAGGCTGGGTGGAGGTTTCCCGAGAGGGGAACGATATTCCAAGTGCCGGACTTTTGGGTTTGAAAAACGGATTGGGGGAATTCCTATCAAACGCAGTTTTCAGGTGTTTATATTAATAGTTATCGTGGCATCATTATCAGGGTGTAGTTTATTCGGCTCAAAGAACAAATTACCAGCAGGCGGCGAAACAACGAATAACAGTACTGCATCCGCACAGATCACGAACGAAAGCACAGCGGCTTCCCAGAATTCAATGACGCCTAACCTGCCGGAAAAAACGACAGCAGAAACAAATACTGCAGGAGGTAACGCCAATAAAGGCGGAGCCAATGAGCAACTGCTGCAAAGTGCCAGTGTCGATCTGAACGACGACGGCGAAAGCGAACAGGTTGAAGCAGTTCAGATTACCGTAAATGCAGCACCCGATAATGCCAATGAAGTGGAAGGACGTCTTAAAATCAGATCTGGAGCATCAGAAAAAGAAATAACCTTCTGTACAAAAAATGCAGGGATGTCCGGAGTTTTAACAAATCTTCAGTTTGAAGATCTGGATAATGACGGATCTAAAGATGTTTTTATCATTATTCCTGATAATGGAGCCTCCTCTTTATATTACTATTATTTCATTTACAGCTATAAAAAGGATATCAGCTATTCATTTACAAGTGATAATGAACTTGCCGATTTTATCAGCGGCTTCAGTTTTAAGCATACCAAGGGAAACAAATTGAATCTTTCAAACAGCAAGTATGCTTTTTCAGCTGATTTAACCATAGAGTATGAATCTGATCAGCAACAGCCGGATGATTTTATGAGTGAATATGTGCAGCGTGCATGGATTGAACCTGTATCTTTGGATATCGGCGGGGAATCGAAGCTTGCTCTGGCAAAAGCAGCAAATGGAAAAGCGGAAATCAAGGTTCCTCTTCCCGTGTTCGGACTTGCAGCAGTGGATATGATCGGTGAAATTGATCTGTACTATACGGTAGACAAAAGTTTCAACCCGGTTTTAAGTCGTTTTGAAGTGCTTGATTTCAACGAAACTGAAAAGATAAAGGTCGGGAGCTGTGAAGTATCAAAGTAATCTGCTCCTTCCATAATATCTGTCAAGGGTATAGCGAAACACCATATCATGAGGTTTCATTGAGAATACACTGAAATTGTAAGAACGTTCGTCAAACAAGCTGCGGATAGTCTTGATAGCTTAAAACAGATCTTTGGCTAAGAACGGCAATACAGATAAAATCAACCCTATGAGAATTGATAAAAATAAATTGCTTATAAAATAAGGATAAATCATCAGTAGCAGTCCTGCTAACAGGAAATTGAATTCGATTCTCTTTTTCCCGTATATAAAATATGCCAGACCAACAGAACTGATAAAAAAACTAAATAATAATGTCAAAAGACCGCCTCCTGTAATAAACTATAGACAGGCATTGTAAAATTGTCAATCAACTATTGTTTCGTGCCTGAACATCTGGGGAATATACTGGAGGAAATGCATAATAAAGAGCTCCGCTAAACACGGAGCTTTATTCTGCAAACAAAGCGCTATATATTTACCTGAAATTGACTGGAATACTGTAATCAAGGTGAATAGATCTTCAGGCTGTAACCGAAGGGTTATATGCTACTATGGAAGACTGAATTTCTTCACACTTTGTAATAAGTTCAACATCTTCCTTTCCGGTTTTCCAGAACCAGGCATGAAAGCCTACGGGATCATCCCAGCGATATTGCAACTGCCAGAGTTTCCAGCCTTTTTCTTTAAAGGCTGCTTCAAGTATTCGCCAATTCTCCATTGTTTCAACTTTTTTCACTTTCACTGATACATCCACCAGGTATCCTCCAGATTAAACAGCTCTATATCATGCTATACCTGTTTTTTATTGGTCTGGGAGGTTACATTTTGGTACTGTTGATATTCTTTTTAAAGCGGGGCAGGCAGGCATTTGATATTTATATAGCAAAGAATAAAAATGGGTAAAAATTTGCTTGTATAGAAGACACGAAAAAAGGTACCTAAACAGTGATATCTGTTATGGTACCTTCCTTCGCAATCAGTATTTATTTAACATTTATTTTTGCAGCCGCCCAATCCCCCGATACCACCAAAACCACCACAACAGCAGAGGATAATAATTATAATTATTATAATCCATATCCACCAAGAGCCGAAACCAAAACCGGAATTACATCCGCAATTTCTATCATCTTCCATATAAGCCTCCATATAAGAAATAAATTAATATTCTTACTCCATAATATGAAAGAGTTACATAATGTGTGAATGATCCTACTTACATTAATCAAATTAATCTCATATCGCTGGATTTCCCTTTTAATTACTTGAGGCAGGAACGAAATATTTAAAAGAGTGGACGATTACAGATCCTGAGTATTTTACCAATGATCTAAAGAGGTTTAAATAGTTGTATTTGTTACCTATTGGTATTGTGTTGGCAGAATGTCGGTATTCGCCCATACAAAGAAAAATACCAAGCCCCGAAAGGCTTGGTATATCTGGCAGGGGAGACAGGGATCGAACCTGCAGCCGACGGTTTTGGAGACCGCTACTCTACCAATTGCGCTACTCCCCTATAAAATAAAGATTTAAATCCCGCTTGGGACTTTATTATTTTACATTAATGCGTAAGTCCGTGTCAATGGGAATCCTCCGAAATTACAAAATTTACTTCATTGGCTTTATATGTTATCATATTTACAAGAATTCAGACGTGTTTGGGAATGGAGATGGACTTATGGGAGAAAAAATAGGATTTATCGGCACAGGAAACATGGGGACTCCACTTATTAAAGGAGTTATACGTTCAGGTGCTGCGGTACCTGGAGAAATATATATTTTTGATGTAGACCGCAGCAAGGCTGAAGCAATCTCAAAGGAAACAGGTGTAAAGCTTGCAAAAGACAACTGCGAACTGGTTCGAACCTGCGATTATATCGTTCTTGCAGTTAAACCCATTTTTGTAAAGCATGTGCTTGAAGAAATAAAGGGTGTCTTTTCTGAAGATAAAATACTTGTCTCAATAGCAGTAGGCATTACCTCAAATTCTTTAAAAAGCATATTGGGAGAGAATCGGAAAATCGTCAGGACTATGCCGAATCTTCCTGTACTTGTGGGAGAAGGGATGACACTCGTTTGTCTTGACAAAAGCCTGAATGATTCGGAGAAAGCTGCGGTAAAGAGTCTTTTTGCAGGAGCGGGCAAGGTAGAGGAACTGGAAGAGAGGCTGATGAGCGAGGTCGCAGCATTGACCGGCAGCAGTCCCGCCTATGTCTTCATGATGATTGAAGCAATGGCAGATGGTGCCGTTCAATCAGGCATTCCAAGGAAAATTGCATACAAACTGGCATCACAGGCTGTTCTGGGATCGGCAAAAATGGTTCTTGAGACAGGCGTGCATCCCGCGGAACTCAAGGATCAGGTTTGCTCACCGGCCGGCACTACGATAGAAGCTGTGCAGACACTGGAAAAGAACGGCTTCAGATATTCGATCATGGAAGCGATGAAAGATTGTACTAAAAAAGCACTGGAAATTGGTCGTGCTACCGAAGGCAGGTAACCGGATGGACAAAGAAATGAAAAAGATTAAGTTGTATACGGATGGTGCTTGTTCCGGCAACCCCGGTAAAGGAGGCTGGGGCTCGATACTGATATTCGAAGGCAGGGAGAAGGAACTTTCAGGGTTCGAAGAATATACAACCAATAATAGAATGGAGCTCAAAGCTGCCATAGAAGGGCTTCAAGCATTGAAAAACCCTTGTGAAGTTGAGCTTTACAGTGACAGTTCCTATCTTGTGAATGCTTTTAAAAGTGGCTGGATCACAGCGTGGAAATTGAATAGCTGGAGGAATAGCAGCAAAGATGAAGTAAAAAACAGAGATCTGTGGGAGCAGCTTGATGCTCTGTGCAATATACACAAAGTAAAATGGATCAAAGTGAAAGGCCATAGCGACAATGCGTTGAATAACCGGTGTGACAAACTTGCCACGGGAGAAATAAAGAAAAACCCGGATATTAAACTGAAAGAAATTGCTGATTAAGGAGAAGGATAGAAACATGAATTATGAAGAAAAGACAATATCAGAGAGACATATTTACTCAGGGAATATAATAAATGTTGAACATGTCACCGTTACACTTCCCGACGGCAGACAAGCCACCAGAGACCTGGTACTGCATCCGGGAGCTTCGGCTGTCATCCCGCTTAATGAACTTGGAGAAGTCTATATGGTAAGACAATACCGGAAAGCGATAGAATCCGTTTCTCTTGAAATACCCGCAGGAAAGCTTGATTTTGAAGAGGATCCAAGAATCTGTGCAGAAAGGGAGCTTAAAGAAGAAACCGGACTTGAAGCAAGAAAAGTCACCCATTTGGTCAGCATACACAGCACTCCTGGATTTTCGAATGAAGTACTGCATCTTTATGCAGCTACCGGCCTTCATGAAGGGGAAAGCTGTTCAGATGAGGACGAATTTATTTCCACGGAAAAATACCCTGTGTCCCAATTGCTGGAAATGATCTTAAATGGGGAAATAACAGACGCAAAGAGTATCATTGGTATTATGATGGCTGACAGGATTCTGAACGGAAAACTTGAGATACCATACAAATAAGAATAGAAGCTAATGAGATCTGGAAAATAAAAAGATTACAATATCATTCAAAAGGATGATATTGTAATTTTTTTTTGCCAGCATACATAAAATCTAAGGAACGTTGTACAAGACAGCTATTTGTGATGTTACTACATTAGCCTTTTTTAGTATACATCGCATGTAGCCCAAGGAGGTTCGATTTTGTTCAAAAAGATTAAAAGTGTGATCGGAGAACATATTGCCAAAAATCGAAATGCTTATCTATTCCTGTTGATGGCATTCATACTTGGCATCTCGGCAGGAGCTTTCACGGTCAACGGATTAAGCGCGATGCAAAGAGATGACCTTTCAAATTATTTTCAGGGCTTTCTACAATTGTTAAATAATCAGAATATGGACACCAGTGAGCTTTTCTCAACTGCGTTAATGGAAAATCTGAAATTGGTTGGTATATTATGGATACTTGGCGTAACAATCATCGGTATCCCCTTTATCTTTGTGATCATTACAATCAGAGGCTTCATTACCGGCTTTAGTTCAGGTTTCATTATAAGTGCACTTGGCTTCAAGGGAATTCTGTTCTCTATTTTCACAATGCTTCCAAAAGAAATATTAATTGTCCCATGTCTTATTGCAATTGGTGTAAATGGCATTAATTTCTCCATGCAGCTTGTCAGAAACAAAACAATACAGAATAACAGGAAGGATAGTTTGAAAGGCTCCTTTGCCTCCTATTGTTTCGTAGCGGCATTTTTCAGCAGCATTATTCTTGGAGGGATCCTATTGGATGCATATATAACCCCTGTCATTGTCAGAATTATTGCTCCGTCAATTATTATTTAAATTATTTTTCAAAATTTATAAAATAAAGTATAAATGTCTAAAATTAGTATATAATATTTACATAAAGAAATAATTATTGCCAAATTCGGAAAATAGTTTAGAATGAGTATTATAACAAAAGTAAAAATACATAAATATTAGTAATTATACATTTATAAATCTCTAAAAATGTATTACAATCAGTATAAAACTATTTAATGGGTAATAATAACAATTAATATAAGAGGGGAAATTTTCATGGAAGCTTTGGTTCAAAAGTTTGTAATTTTTCTCGAAAGAGACAAGCGTCTCTCGCTAAACACGCTTCAGTCGTACAGGCGTGATATTGAGCAATACTTTACCTATTTGCAGGAGATTAATCTTCAGAATATTTCGAACACAAATAAAACGACTGTCATTGCGTACCTTCTTTATCTACAAAAGAAGGGGAGGGCTACTTCGACAATCTCAAGGAATCTTGCGTCGATCAGGTCTTTCTATCAGTACATATCAAAAAACAAGATCATCGATCAGGATCCAACCTCTGAGCTGGTTTCTCCCAAGGTTGAAAAGAAACTTCCGCAGATACTGTCTACAGAAGAGGTGGAGCTTTTGTTGGAACAACCGCAATGTGTGGATCTGAAGGGATTCCGTGACAAAGCCATGCTTGAGTTGCTTTATGCAACGGGCATAAGGGTTTCGGAGTTGATTCAGCTTGACACACAGGATCTAAGCATTGAAATGGCATACATAAGGTGCAATAAGGGCAATCGTGAGAGAATGATCCCGATCGGCTCCATGGCAATTGCTGCATTAAAGGAATATTTGGTCAAATCGAGACCTTTGCTCATTCAAAAGATTGATGAAAAGGCACTATTTGTTAATATTAACGGTGGCAGACTCACACGTCAGGGCTTTTGGAAAATAATCAAGCAGTATAAGAACCAGGCAAAGATAGCTAAGGACATCACTCCTCACACATTGAGACATTCGTTCGCGGCGCATCTGCTTGAAAACGGTGCTGATCTGAGGTCCATACAAGAGATGCTCGGGCATTCCGATATATCTTCTACGCAAATTTATGCGCACATTGCAAAAAACAAGATAAAGGAAGTTTACAAGAAAACACATCCAAGAGCCTAGTCTTTTCTAAAATAAATAATTTGATCGTGCATCAGAACTGCTGACAAATACAATTTGCCGGCAGTTTTTTTCTGGCCATTTATGATACAAATACGAACAGGCAGATAAATTCGAGAGCATTGTGCCATAGAAGCTCAAAACTTCAGAATACAAAAACAAAGGCCTTACTGAGGAATTCAGATCTGCGGATTCATGAGCTGCTTCGTCGACTGCAGCTAACTGTTCGACTTTGCGCCTACATGTATGGAATACTTTTTCTTTATCAATATAATATGGTACAATTTGAATAATACTATAATTGTTCTAAAAGATTATTGGAGAGATGGATATGAAAAGAGTAATCATCGTCGTTATGGACAGTGTCGGAATGGGAGAATTGCCGGATGCGCAAAAGTATGGTGATACCGGAAGCAATACGCTGGGAAATATAGCAGCGGCTATAAAGGGCTTTTCTCTGCCGAACCTGGAAAAGCTGGGACTTGGTAATATTAATGGGATCAAGGGCTTCAAAGAGGTCAAAGCTCCCAAAGGCTGCTATGGACGAATGGCAGAGCGCTCTGCAGGGAAAGATACGACAACAGGGCATTGGGAGATGTCGGGAATTATTCTTGAACAACCATTCCCGGTATATCCCAATGGCTTTCCTGAAAATGTCGTCAGACAGTTTGAAGAAAGTATCGGAACAAAGACACTTGGCAATTTTGCAGCCTCTGGCACCGAAATTATAAAGCAGTTAGGACAACAGCATGTCAAGACGGGATACCCGATTATATACACATCAGCTGACAGCGTGTTTCAAATTGCTGCGCATGAGGATGTTATACCCATTGAAAAGCTGTATGACATCTGCAGGAAGGCCAGAATTATCCTTACAGGAGAACATGCAGTCGGGAGAGTGATCGCAAGGCCATTTACGGGGACTGAAGGCAATTTTACCCGTACAGAAAGACGGCATGATTTCTCATTGGAGCCAATCAGAAAGACAATTTTGGACTATCTTATCGAGAAGGGTCTTGAGGTAAAGGCTGTCGGAAAAATCAAGGACATTTTTGCAGGCAAGGGTATTTCTGATGCGGTTCATATCCACAACAACATGGATGGAGTCGATAAGACGATTGAATATATGAAGCAGCGTTTTGACGGTTTGATTTTTACCAATCTTGTCGATTTTGACATGCTTTTCGGACATAGAAATGATGTGAGCGGGTATGCCCGGGCTCTTTCAGAGTTCGATGCAAGAGTGCCGGAACTTTTGGCTGCACTCGACGAGAATGACATTATGATATTTACCGCCGACCATGGCTGTGATCCCACTACTTCAAGCACGGATCATTCCAGGGAATATGTACCGCTCCTTGTAGTGGGGGAGAAAATCAGAAGTGGCATAAATCTTGGTACAAGGGTTGCTTTCTCTGATCTGGCGCAAACGTTGTCTGAAATATTCGATATTGGAGCAGAATTCTCAGCCAGTAGCTTTTATAATGAAATAAGATAAGAACTGGGAGGATGATGGAAATATCTGCCACGATATTATAAAAGACAAGAGCGGAGAAAAATATGAGAATATACGATATCATTGAAAAGAAAAGAGACGGATATGAACTGTCCCTTGAAGAAATCAGCTTTTTCATTAAAGGCTTTTTGAATGGAGAAGTCCATGATTATCAGGCATCGGCGTTGCTGATGGCCATTTTTATCAAAGGATTCAATTCGAGGGAAACTTCAGACCTGACTTCAATCATGGCGGACTCCGGCGACAAGATAGACTTGTCGGAGATACCCGGTGTCAAGGTTGACAAGCACAGTACCGGCGGCGTGGGGGATAAGACCACGCTTGTCATCGGACCAATTGTTGCAGCGTGCGGAGTGCCGGTTGCCAAGATGTCAGGGAAGGGTCTTGGACATACGGGCGGTACAATTGACAAGCTCGAGTCGATCAAAGGCTTCAGGACTTCTATTACGAAAGAGGAATTTATAAATAATGTAAAGGATATAGGTATTGCAATAGCCGGACAGACAGGCAATCTTGCTCCTGCTGATAAAAAGCTTTATGCGCTTCGCGATGTGACTGCCACAGTCGATAGTATTCCTTTGATAGCCAGCAGCATCATGAGCAAAAAATTAGCATCCGGTGCAGATAAGATATTGTTGGATGTCAAGACCGGCAGCGGTGCGTTTATGAAAACCTTTGACGACTCGGTCAGGCTGGCCAGGGAAATGGTTTCCATCGGCAGTCATATGGGGAGGAAAACTGCCGCTGTCATCACAGATATGAATATCCCATTGGGAAATGCGATTGGAAATGCGCTTGAAGTAAAGGAAGCCGTTGCCACTCTTCAGGGGAAAGGCCCCAAAGACCTGGAAACTGTTTGTTTTGAATTGGCAGCAAGAATGCTCGAACTTGCAGGACTGGGTACAATTGAACAGTGCAGATCACTAGTTGTAGAAAAAGTTCAGGACGGGAGCTCATTGAAAAAACTCGGAGAACTATCGCTGAAGCAAGGAGCCACCTATGTTCCATGGGACATAAAAGCATTAGAAGTCGCCCCCGTGGTTGAAAAGGTTTTATCACCTTTTGAAGGCTACATTGGTTCAATCCGTTCGGAATGGATCGGAAAAGCGTCTGTAATATTGGGCGCCGGAAGAGAATATAAGGAGAGCACGATAGATTACGGCGCAGGGATCATTTTACATAAAAAGACCGGAGATATGGTAAAAAAAGGAGAACCTATTGCGGAACTGCACACATCATCGGGTGAAAAGCTTGCCGAGGCAAGAGACATCCTCCTTGGCGCATATATTCCCTCAACAGCAATCCCGGTTTTGGAATCCCCAATATTAGCATACATCGATTAAAAAAGATACAAAATATGGATAATTCAAAGCAGTCAAAGCAGGGACAAAGCAGGGACAGTTCTTGCTTTGATTTTTTTTGTTAAATTTTGTCCCGATTTTTTTGCTTAATCTCCTCTTCACAGAATATACTGCCTTTTTGCGGCATAACTTTATTAATAAAGAGAAAAGAATGCTTGCAGGGAGTGTTGGTTATGCTAAAAAAGGCAGTATCAGTTTGGCTTGCGATAATTTTTGTGTTTTCGTTACTATCTTTACCGGCTATAAATGCAGCGACAACAGACAATACGGAATATGACGCAGCAACGGTTATGAAAATTATGAATAAAACCTCTGTAACAGAGCTGAAAGCCAAAGGTGCCGTTTTGATGGACTGCAATTCCGGTTCAGTACTGCAGGAAAAGAACGGCAACGATAAGCTGCCGCTCGCAAGTGTCACAAAGGTCATGTCCATGTTGCTCATTATGGAAGCAATTGATTCAGGTAAACTTACTTTTGACACAAAGGTGACTATAAGTGAAAATTCCTATAGAATGGGTGGCACACAAGTTTGGCTTGAACCAGGGGAGGTGTTTACTGTTCATGAACTGCTTCAAGCTGTGTCAATCCGGTCGGCTAATGATGCAACAGTAGCTCTGGCAGAAGCTGTCGCAGGCAGTGAAGAGGCATTTGTGGCAATGATGAACAACAGGGCGAAGGAACTTGGCATGCAAAATACTAATTTTGTCGATTGCACAGGGTTGACAGACAATGGTCATTATAGCAGCGCATATGATATAGCGCTGATGTCAAGAGAGCTTTTGCTGAATCATCCTGAGATTTCAAAGTATGCAACCACCTGGCAGGCAAAGTTCCGGGAGAACACTCCCGGAAAGAAGCCGATTTCTCTTGATAATACAAATAAACTTGTGAGATATTATGAGGGCACCGTAGGGTTGAAAACAGGATACACGGAAGTGGCCGGACATTGTCTTTCCGCTTCGGCAGCCAGGAACGGACAGCAGCTGATAGCCGTTGTACTGGGCGAACCTGACTCCAATACAAGGTTTGCGGAGGCAAGAAAGCTGCTTGACTATGGCTTTGCCAACTTTGAAACCACTCTTGTCAACAAAAAAGGGGAAGAGGTACAAAAAGTGCAGGTGAAAAAAGGGGTGCAAAAATACACAAATGCTGTGTACAAACAGGATGTCAAGTTGCTTCTTAAAAAAGGCGAGAAGGGAAAAGTAGAAAGAAAAATAAACCTTGAAAATAATTTGGCAGCCCCAGTGTCCGAAGGGCAAAAAATTGGGGAAATAATATATATGATTTCCGGAAATGAAGTGGGCAATGCTGATTTAGTAGCGTCAAACAGCGTGCAGAAAGCTTCATTCATAAAATTATTCCTGTTAATGATGCGGGAATGGTTTGTACTGGGCAGGACGATATAGTATAGGTCTTCAAAGTTGAAAGGTCAATCAACCCGCTCAGTTAAGATGAAAAAGTAAGCTTTTTCACTTTGGCTGAACATTGGGTCTTCTGCTGGAGCTTTTTCTGCACCTGAAATTTTAAAGAGGAACTACCCTACTATAAGTGAGAATCTTAGAACTTGATAAAACGTCTGTAAATACTGACGTTTTTGTTTTTGTCTGGTATAATGGTTAAAGGATATATCTTAATGGAAAAAGATTTTACATAGTCTGAGGTATGCCACTTTTTGGTGCCATAGCAATCAGGAGGCTGAAGAAAACGGGATACGAAGGAGAATCATCAGATGAATGGAAATGTTCTGATTTATATATATGCAATTCCGGCTGTATTGATTTCATTGGGCTTTCATGAATTTTCGCACGCATTTGTTTCTTTCAAACTGGGCGATCCAACTGCCAAGCGGATGGGAAGACTTACCCTGAATCCGATCAAGCACCTCGATCCCCTTGGCACGCTGATGCTTCTTATTTCCATGTCCAGCGGCTTTGGCTTTGGCTGGGCAAAACCGGTGATCACTGATCCGTCCTATTATAAGAATCATAAAAGAGGAACAATGCTTGTAAGTCTGGCAGGGCCAGTCTCCAATCTGATACTCGCCTTTTTGTTTTCGTTTCCGATGGCATATATCGCATTGAAAAATGGGTATTCTGTAAATGAAATTTTTTTCAGATATTGGGGAATACGGATTGATACAGCTTTATTTGATATATGTAAGTCCTTATACATGATCAACATCGGACTTGCAGTATTCAATATTCTTCCGATACCGCCTCTTGACGGTTCAAAAATATTGACTGCAATTCTACCGGCAAAACAATATTTCCAGTTAATGAAATATGAAAATTATATCGGAATGGCCTTCCTTGCAATCATGCTGCTCAAGCCGGAGATTCTTTCAACGATTCTCTGGCCATTCAGATGGTTGGTTCAAAGTGTTTTCATGCTCATTGTACCGCCGATTCTCAGCCTTATTGCATGAAAAACAATATTCAATTGCAGAAATGATGATAGGGATGAAAAATTGGACTTGTGCAAAAATACTCAGTTAATATAAGTGGAAGAAGTTTATACATTGAATTCTTTTTTCATGACAGGTTGTTGACATCATATATTGCAATACTTACAATATATTTGAGTTACGGAAATAAAAAGGATACATTGGAGAGTGAATCAAAATGGAAAAGAAAACAATGCTCAGCGGTATGAGGCCTACAGGTGCACTGCATCTGGGAAACTATTTCGGCGCTCTTGAAAACTGGACCAGGCTGCAGAATGAATATAACTGTTATTTTTTCATAGCTGATTGGCATGCACTGACTACAGGGTATGAGGATACTTCGAATATAAAGCTAAACATTAGTGATATGGTCATTGATTGGTTGAGTGCAGGGTTGGATCCCGAAAAATGCACATTATTCCTTCAGTCATCCATTATTGAGCATGCTGAACTACATCTGCTGTTTTCCATGTCGACTCCATTGACATGGCTGTACAGGTGTCCTACTTATAAAGATCAGCTTACGCAGTTGAAGGAGAAAAACATTGCAACTTATGGATTTCTTGGTTACCCAAACCTGCAGGCTGCCGATATTCTCATTTACAAGGCGGATGCAGTACCGGTCGGTGAGGACCAGGTACCGCATGTGGAATTGACCAGGGAGATCGCAAGACGTTTTAACTTCCTTTTTGAAGAAGTATTTCCGGAACCTGCGGCTGTACTGACCAAAGCAAAGGTGCTGCCGGGCACGGATGGAAGAAAAATGAGCAAAAGCTATAACAATACGATTGCTTTATCTGACGATCCTGAGACTGTGAGAAAAAAGGTTATGACCATGCTTACGGACCCGGCCAGAATTAAGAAGGATGACCTGGGACATCCTGAGGTTTGTACTGTTTTCGCCTTTCATAAGGTGTTTAACGAAGAAGGCGTTCAGGAAACGGAATCACTTTGCAAATCCGGGGGCATTGGCTGCGTTCAATGCAAGAAAAACCTCGCGGCGAAAATGTCGTGCACATTGACCCCTATCTATGATAAACGGCAGGAATTGTTGAAAAAGCCCGGTTACATCCGGGAAGTCATTGAAAACGGAAATGTGTGCGCCCGGAAAACTGCCCAAAAGACAATGGCTGAAGTAAGGAAGGCAATGAAAATAGATTGGTAATGGATGTTGTGAGTGCATCAAGCAGAGGAGAGCTTCTTTGGAAAGTGTATTGACTAACGCCTGCAAGATTAAAATCGATAAATTTGAAGGCCCGTTTGATCTGCTCTTTCATTTGATAGAGAAGAATCAGTTCAACATCTATGATATACCTGTAAATATCGTTACAGACCAGTATATGGAGTATCTTTTTGCGATGCAGGAAATGGATCTTGAAGTAGCCAGTGAATTTCTCGTAATGGCAGCTACCCTTCTCCATATCAAGTCAAGAATGCTTCTTCCTGCAAAAAAAGAAGAACAGCAGGAGGAGACGGATCCGAGAGAAGAACTTGTCATGAGGTTGCTGGAATATAAAAAAATCAAGGAGTTTTCCACAATAATCAGGCAGCGTGAAAATGAATGGATGAAAGTTTATTACAAGCTTCCGGAAATTATACCATTCACCAGGAAGGAAGAAACACTTGAACTCCTCCCTGCCGAATTGCAACGGATATATATGGAATTGCTGGACAGAAACAAAAGAAAGATGAATCCCAATGTGAGCGGGATGGATCGTATCATACAGCATGAAAAAGTTTCAATGCGAAGCAAGATGCGTGAAATCATCCGGGAACTTCTTCTTAAAAGCCGTTTGAAATTTTCAGAACTGTACTCCTTGAAACATAAATCCAAAACAGACATCATTACAGGCTTTATGGCCATTCTGGAACTGGCAAAGCTTAAGAAGGTTAAACTTGAACAAAAAAAGCAGTTTGATGAAATATACATAAATAAAGCAGAACATTCGGCAGATCTGATGCAGTTTGAACAGGAACATATCGACAACATGGCATAGACGGATATTGAAACCGAAATGCACTGGTACTGGAGAGGCATATTCATGGAGATAAAAGAGATTGAAGCTGTGATAGAGGGACTTCTGTTTTCGGCAGGAGATCCGCTTCCGATTGAAAAGCTGGCGGATATACTGGAGCTTGATAAAAAGACAGCCCGCCTTATTTTAAGCAATATGGCGGTATCTCTTCAGAATTCAAAGAGAGGCATCCTGCTTCGTGAACTTGACGGAGCATATCAGCTCTGTACAAGACCGGAGCATTATGATTACATATGCAGGCTTGTTGAACCCAGGCAAAAGCAGGCTTTGTCACAGGCTGCTTTTGAGACGCTATCCATTGTAGCTTACAATCAGCCGGTCACTCGTGCAAGAATTGAAATGATCAGGGGTGTAAATTCAGACAGCTCTATATCCAGGCTTGTAGAACGAAACCTTATTAAAGAAGCGGGAAGAATGGATTCTCCCGGCAAGCCCATGCTTTATGAAACGACTGAAGAATTCCTTAGAAGTTTTGGCTTCAAATCTCCCCGTGATTTGCCGATCATCGACTTCGAGACAATGCTTCCTGAGGAGGAACAGCCTTCAGGAGAACCGGTCCTGGAACCGTAATGAATTAAAAAACTTAAATATGGAAAAAATAACTTATAACGCATTGAAACTTCCGAGGGGGGGCTGGTCGTTGACTTCGTCAACTGCTCGCCCATGCATCCGGGGCTGGTCGTTGACTTCGTCAACTGCTCGCCCATGCATCCGGGGCTGGTCGTTGACTTCGTCAACTGCTCGCCCATGCATCCGGGGTTTTTCCTTGATTTCTTTATGAAGGTTGAGGCAGTTCATGCTTTATTTGGTTGTTTTTTTTATTTTGCTTGTTATTTACACCGTTCTATAT
>JAEWQC010000231.1 GCA_023399355.1 Bacillota bacterium
TAAGCCTCGATTTATGATAAATCTGAAGTTCAGGTTTTGGTGTTATAAGGATAGCTGTATTATAAGCATCATAATGGCCTTCACCATCGCTAAAAGCACGGGCAGTGGGAGGTAATATGTCTTCGTCAGTGTATTCACGGTAAGTGGAATAACCGGCCACTATTTTTAATTGGGTAAAATCATTTAACAGATTATTTCTGAACCGATTGAATGTTGGATGACCTTCCAGATCATTTTCCCAGATCATTATGCCCGATCTGAAATTTGGCTGAACCATCGATTCGGGAAAAATTACAAAATCGGTAGTGGAGTCAACTTTATTCAGTGCTAATTGCGAGGCTTTATCAATTACATCCATCGCGGGAATCTCATACTGCTCCTCATAAGGATCCAGATTAGGCTGTACAACCACTACATTGATAGGAGAAGCTTTTTCTTCATAATTGTAATAAACAGCAAAAGAGATAATCATAGGTATTGCAATCATGGCGATTGAGAAAATACATTCTCTTATAGCCTGTTTTCTGTTACCCATAAAGAATGTGCTTTTTACAGCCTTAAATATCAGAATGTTGACTATCAATACCCATAGTGAACCACCAAAAGTCCCGGTATATTCATACCACTGTATCCACTGTGGAAACGAGGCAAAACCATTGCCTAGTGTCATCCATGGCCAGTTGAGATCCCAGTGATGATGAATAAATTCAAATGTTATCCAGAAAAAAATTAGTGCAACATAGCCATTTTGTCCCCGCTTCATTGATTTTCTGGTGAAATGAAACAGCCAGAACATAAGCGATTGAAAAAACGTATTCAATAAAATCGCAACCGCTGCTCCTATAAAAGTAGCATTATATATCCACCAGGTAGTGAGTGCATTCCATATCAGGAAAGCCGGAAATACCATCCAATAGATGCTGATACGTGTACAATCGGGATCTTTCCTTTTTACATCTTCTAATATGAGTAATGGCACAAAAGCAAAGAAAAGAAAGAGCGGATAACCACGTTCAGGCCATGATATTGCTAATAATAATCCTGACAGAACCGGAAGAAATGGCAAAAATTTCCTGGAAATCATAACTGACCTGGTTTTTATAAAATTACATGCAACAATATTCGATGCAAGCAACAAAGATATTTATAAAATTGTAATTCCTTTCTTTAGAAAGTTTGGTAATATACAGATTGAATGGTACTTTTGCACCACTTTTTAAGTACATTTAACTGACATATCATCTTAACGTAAAAGTTAAAAAAATAAAAGTTTCGGAGGAAATATGGCAATCACAAAACTTAACCAGATTTTTGAAGTTCTCAAAACCCGCACCAAAAAGAGATTGGTTGCAGCGTATGCAAATGATTCACATACCATCGAAGCGGTTAGCGAAGCTGTTGAGAAAGGAATCGTAGATGGAATATTGGTTGGTGATGAAGCCACAATGCGTGATATATGTTCCAAGCTGAATCTGAATCCCGAAAAATTCCGTTTTATACACGAACCCGATGAAATGAAAGCTGCTTCAAAGGCAGTTAGTATTATCAATGCCGGTGAAGCCGACCTGTTGATGAAAGGCCTTGTAAGTACTGATAAATACATGAAAGCAATCCTCAATAAGGAAACCGGTTTAATGAATCCGGGTGCAGTTCTGAGCCATGTAACAGTTATAGAAAATCAAAACTATCCTAAACTCATGATTGTGGGAGATGTGGCCGTATTGCCTCTACCCGATTTCAAACAAAAGGTTGCAATTGCTAATTATCTGATAAAGACTGCTCATGCGTTGGGGATTGAAAAACCCAAAGTAGCTGCAATATCCGCCACCGAACAAATGCTATCCGGTATTCCATCAGCTGAAGATGCTGCTATGTTAGCCAAAATGGCCGACCGGGGACAGATTAAAGATTGTATTCTCGATGGACCTCTAGCCCTTGATACTGCTATTGATCCTGAATCAGCAAAAATTAAAAAGTTGACCGGTGAAGTAGCGGGAAATGCCGATTGCCTCCTCTTCCCAAATATCGAATCGGGCAATGTATTTTATAAAGCGAACACAAAACTGGCAGGAGCTGAATTAGGTGCTTTTGTGGCTGGTGCTCGTGTACCTTGTATTCTCTCGTCGAGAGGCGACAGTTCACTAACCAAACTCTATAGTATAGCTCTAGCGGCACTTTTAGCCAAGTAAAAACTAAAACTATTATGGAAGAAATCAGAATTCTGGCTATTAACCCCGGCTCAACAAGTACTAAAATTGCTGTTTTTAATGGTGTAAATCCTGTATTCGTCAGGACTATATACCATTCTGCCGAAGAGATAGCTAAATTCGATAAAATCACTGATCAGTATAGTTTCCGAAAAGAAATTATATACAAACAGGTTGAAGAAGCAGGCATTGACATGAATTCTATAACTGCCATTGTTGGGAGAGGTGGACTGGTTAAACCAATTCCTTCGGGCGTTTATGAAGTCAACGAGGCAATGAAAAACGATATGCGCAATAGTCCGATGGGCGAACATGCCAGTAACCTGGGTGGACTTATTGCAGATGATATCGCTAAAAGCCTTAAAAATGTACGTGCTTTCATAACAGACCCTGTTGTTGTGGATGAACTTGCTCCTTTGGCAAGACTTTCGGGTCATCCTGAATTTGAACGTCATTCAATTTTTCATGCGCTTAATCAAAAAGCAATAGCCCGTCAACATGCAAACTCTATAATGCGTAAATACGAGGAACTCAATCTAATTGTGGTTCACCTTGGTGGAGGTATTAGTGTTGGTGCTCATTCCAAAGGAGAAGTTA
>JAEWQC010000312.1 GCA_023399355.1 Bacillota bacterium
CTGCAGAAGGTGTTATTTTCGAGTTGTCGCCGTCGTGGCTAAGTGTCACCGTTTTACCGCTTGTGACCGGGTTGCCGTTGGCATCCTTGAGGTTCACCGTGATCGTCGAGGCGGTAAAGGCATCCGCCGGCACGCTGCCCGGGTTTACTGTCACCGTGGATTTTCCGGCATCAGCCGGAGCCGCGTTGTAAAAGCTGTTGTTTGCGGATTCAAAGGTCACATTGCTTAATAGGATTGAACCTTTAAGGCTGCAAAGGTCCAATCCATAATTGTTGCCGGGAGTGCCGGCATACGTCGTCGACCCATGGCTGTCAGCCCCGCCGCGGCCGCCCAACGTGCCCCCGCTGCTAAACTGTGTGTTGGCCATCGCAACCGATCCGCTGCTGTTGAAGATGGTCCCGCCAGTGCCATCGCCGCCGCTGCCGGGGGTTGAAAACACTCCGCTGGCTTTTGCGCCGCCATTACCGCCAGTCGCTGTACTGAAGGTAAATTGGCTGTCAATGATCGTCAATGCCCCGGCACCGCTATAAATCGCCCCACCGTCGCCGCTGCCGCCGCTGCCGCCGTTGCCGCCGGTATTATCGCCGCTACCGCCGTCGCCGGCGTTGCCGCCGCCAGCCTGATTGCCGGTCGCCTGATCAGTGGCTCCAAATGTACTGCCGATAACCGTCAACGACGCTGAGCTGCTGTAGATCGCCCCGCCGAATCCATTACCTCCTCCGCCGCCGTTGCCGCCGCCGCCATACTGGTTAAGGGCGTTGCCCCCGTAGCCGCCGTCACTGCCGGTTGCCTGATTGCCGAAAAACTTATTGTTATGGATAGCCAGCGATCCGGTGCTGATAAATATGGCTCCGCCTTCTCCGCTGCCGCCGCTGCCGCCGGCGCGTCCCACGTCGACAGGACCTCCAAACCCGGAAGCTCCTTTTGCTCCTGCTGCGTCATTGTAGGAAAACTGGCTGTCGGTAACCGTAATTACCCCGGCGCTGATGTAGATTGCCCCACCGTAGCCGGAGCCGCCGTTGCTGCCATCGTATCCATGACTTCCTTGACAGCCTGCAATACCTGGGCCTCCGCCGGTCGCGCTTGTATTCTCAAACTTACAATCCGAGATGTTCAGCAGTCCGGCATTGACATAGACCGCACCGCCGCAGGCACTACCCCCGGCGCCGCCGGATTGGCCGTTGCCGCTGGTTGCCACGCCGCCGCCGTTGCCGCCATCGCCCCCGGTTGCCTTATCGCCGCTGAATGTACAGTGGGCGATTGTCAGCTTCCCGTTGGCTAAATATGCCGCTCCTCCGCAAGCATTGCCGCCGTTGCCTCCTTTGCCGCCGCTGCTGCTGCCGTTCCCGGCAAGTCCCGTGCCACCGCCGCCTGCTGCCACATCGTTATTGAAAATGACATTATTGATGGTTACGCTGCCGTTATTTATCAGCACCGCGCCGCCGTTGGCGTTAGCGCCGGCGCCGCCGTCGGGCAAACTTGTCCATCCGTTGGATGCGTCTGCGCTGTGGCCGTTGGCCCCCCATGAGCCCGCCGCCTTGCCGTCTGCGATAGTCAGGTTCTCAATGGTCACATTGCCGCCGCCCACCTCGAAAACGCGGTAACTTTTATCCCCGCTGATCTCCACGTCGTAGTGTGAACCGTCAATGCCATAACCGTCAATGATTAAATTCCTGTAAATCACCGGCAGCGGACGTGTGAGTGTCACTCTGCCGCTCTGCCCGAACCGGATGGTACTTCCCGGAGGAGCATGCGTGATGGCATAGCGCAGCGTTCCGGGACCCGGATCGTCAAAACCCGTGCCGTCTGATAAATTGTTCACAACCCAATTGTAGGGAGTGAAGGTCACAGCGGCCGGCACGGCCAAGGTCACGTTGTCCGTTGTATCCTTCACTGTGTAGGCTACCGTCTCCGCTATTGTGCTGATCACTCTGAAGGTCGCCTCGCCTAAAAAGTTGGTGGTGGCACTGTTGGTGCCGTTTGGAATTCCGTTTGTCAGCCCGGTTATGGTCGAACTCCCAGACCCCTGGTTCAGGGTCACCGTCCTGTCGGCCGCCGGGTGTCCGTCAGCATCAGCAAACTTTAAAGCCACCGTAATGGTCGAATAGGTGCCGCCGTCCGCCGGTACGCTGCCCTGGCTGGGCGCGGCAGTGGACAGTACGGGGTCTGGAGGCAGGTAGGTGACTTTGACAGTCTGGGTCAGTGTCACATTGTCCGTGGTGTCGGTGACCGTGTAGGTGATCTGCTCTGCCTTGCCGTCTGACACGAAGAAGACCGCCTGGCCGTTATTGTCGGTAGTATTGGTAGAGGAGACGGTTGTATGTAAATGGGTGGAATCCAACGCCTCTATAGCCGAAGTCCCGGCCCCCTGGTCAAGGGCCACCGTCTTGCCTGGTTCCACATTCCCTTGGTTATCCTTCAAGGTCACAGTTATAATCGCATTATCCATGCCATTGCTCGCAAACACACTGGTTTTGCTGGCGGTGACCGTGGAGTTCTGTGCTGAGGCCGCACCCGGCGTAAAAGTTACTATATTCATACCATACCAGTAATCCTCAGGCCCAAATTGGCTGTTATCTATCGTCACGCCGGGAGCAGCAGACTCATCCATAGCATTGAAGGTTACTGTCCCCGTCGCAGTGCTGGTCAAAGTGAAGGTCGCTTTGCCGTTTTCATCAGTATATGCACGCTCCGGCGATATGGATATTCCCTGGCTTAACCCATGAGCGGGCCACAGGAGAACCTCGTCCCCCCACACCGGCATACGCGCCCCGTTCAGTAAGTTTACCGTAATCGTTGCAATGCTGGTACCGTCGGCAATCACTGTGCGCGAACTGGTAGTGATCATGGATTGCCCGGGGTCTGGCCCGTCCAAAGTCTTTATATTGCCATTGAAAGTGCCGCTGACCAAGCCTTGTACATTTCTTACAGCGACAGTCAGGTGCTGTGTGACGATATTCTCGTACAAGCCCTGACCGCTGGAGCCGTGCGCCCCTGTCACATTGGCCATGGGCCCGGGGTCGCCGCCCATGACGCTGTTGCCTTTGAATGTGCTGTTCAGGATGACCAGGGGAGCTTGAAACCCCTCGCTTCCCATGACATATCCATAGCCGCTGCTCGATGCGTAAGGGCTGACGTAAATGGCCCCGCCCTCGGCGTTTCCGCCGTTGCCGGGATAGCCGCCGTAAGGATAAGCCTTACTGCTGCTGACTGAATGTGAAAAAGCAAAGCCGGACGCCGACAGGGCTTTGGTGGCATACGACATCATGCCCTCGAGAACACCGGCCGGGTCCACGTTACCCCCAAGCATTGTGCCGCCAAGAGAAAATAGAAAACTGTTTATTGTAGTTCCGCCGTAATTTACGCTGTAATCGCTCCATCCCCCAGCGCCGCCTGCGCCTCCCAAGGCTGAATTGCCGGTGAAGCTGCTGTTGTTGATCGTCAGGTATCCATTCACCAGGCACACCGCCCCGCCATATGCGTCGCCGCCATTGCCGCCATTGCCACCGTAACCGGGTTGGCCCATGCTGAAGTAGCCGCCGGCGCCGCCGTTGCCGCCCTGGGTGCCGTTGGTATTGGCGCCGCCTCCATTGGGACCTGTGCCTATGGTGCCGCTGAAGTCCATGGCGCCCCCGCCGCCTGCGGAATAATAGTCGTCATCACCATTGTGTGCCGAGCCGCCCCCGCCGCCGCCATAATAATCTCCATCGTGAGCATACTTACCGGGTGTGCTGAAAGACGAATCGCTAAAGATGCCACCGATACCGGTGGGGTCAGAGGGAATAGGTGCAATTGAGCCCGCACCTCCGGCTGAACGCATATGCAGATCACTGCTGCCTCCGTCGCCGCCGTTGCCATAGCCGGAGGAGACGTCCCAACCGCCGCCGCCCTGACCGCCTTCACCGCCGATAACCTGGTTATTCAAAAAATTGACGCCGTCAATGGCAACGGCCCCCCCCTTGACCAAAAGGCCGCCGCCGCCTTCGGCCGCACCACCGCCCCCGCCGCCGCCGGCCATAAAGCCGTTTCCCCCGACTGATCCGGAGTTCCCGTACGCCCAGCCGTTCTCCAGTGTGAGGCCGGAGATGGATACACTGCCGCCGTCCACCTCGAAGATACGAGACTGATAGCTGCCGTCGATAGCCAGGGCTGTAGCTCCGGGACCGGCAATTGTAATATCCTTGCTGATCTTCGGCAGCTGGCTGGACAGGTGGATGGTGCCGGCTAAGTTGTAAAGGTTCACCACTTGAGAGCTGCCGAACTTGCCCCCTGCGGGAGAGATCACCGGAGCCTGCTGCGGAGGGATGCCGTTGATGGTGTAGGGAGCCGCAGTGGCATTGCTCCAAACGCCGGATGCGGCGTCATGGGCTATGGCTCGGATGATCTCGGACTCTGAGACAGTGACGGTGGTGTAAGTGCCCTGAGAAGGGACGCCTTGACAGTTGATGCGATTGCTGCTGGTCGTTGGATCCGACCCATCGGTAGTATAATAGATTTCGGAGGCATACGGGGCGAATATGTTTATCCTCTGGGAACCGGTGAAGCTGCCCTCGGGAGTGAAGATCACCGGAACCTTAGCATAACTGGCGTCTCCACTGGTAAAGCTCACCACTGTTACGGAGCTCCAACCGGCTGAAGTGTGGTTTGCCGCCTTGATCGTTTTGCTCTGGGTTATGGTGAAAGGCCCTGTATAGGCGATGCCGCTGATCGTCGGGTCCGATCCGTCAGTGGTGTAGTAGGTCGTACCGCTGACGCTGCCGGCGAAGTTTATTGTATCACCTGAGGCAGCGCTTTCGATGGCGTTGCGCAGGGAGCCGCTGCCACTGTCGTTTAGATTGGTGACGGTCCAGGCAGTTGCCGCATACGCCGATATCGGAAGGTATAGAAACAAACCCGCCGCAATTATCGCAGTTGCCAGAAGTATCATGATTCTTTTATTGCAAATTAAAATCCCCATAATGTATCCCCCTTTTTACATTCCAACCCCAATATTTAAAGCGGTCTATTGCTGTTAAAAAATCAGCTGCCGCGAAACGCTCCAGGAAAATATTCCCCCTCCTTATATTACAATATTCGACTTAACCATCAATAAACGGTTTTTATATAGAAAAGCGCCTGAAGCCCTTATTTTTCTAGGACTTCACCCTCTTTTCGACGGCATTTCCATGTAAATTATTTTTATGAAAGTATAATATACTCTATAGGTTAGGCGCTTCGGGTTTTCAAAACTCTTTGCGTTGGACACGAGGTTTTTGTTAAAAACCTACATAATAAACAATGGATTTTATGGAATCCCTGTTGTACAGGCATGTATTCTAATGCTCAGCAAGAGTCATTCTTCGGTCATATGAGGGATGAAATCCATATCGAAGAGTGCTAAACTGATAAGAAATCCTATCAGCAATAACCGACTGGACGGAATATAATAACCACGTAAGATATCACACAAAAACAAAAAAGATCTGTTGGTTTCCCAACGAATCCCCTCTGGTCTTAGAAGTTAGGTAAATATAGATGCCAAAATATATTTTAAGCC
The DNA here is from genome assembly GCA_023399355.1 of Bacillota bacterium. Lineage (GTDB taxonomy): Bacteria > Bacillota > Clostridia > Acetivibrionales > DTU013 > UBA1305. Next base: position 5,537 of record JAEWQC010000312.1, read on the forward strand.
TTTATTTCTGTTTCTAAAGAATTTCTCTCCTTTGCTCATTGTATAAAGTATTTTATCACAATGAGCAAAGGAGAGTTAACATATTCTGTAAATCTAACGTTTAATTAGTTTAGGTTATGTTTAAGAATAATGTTAATATTAATATACATTTTTGAAGTTGGCACAGTTAAATACTTCCTATTAACCATGTTGCTTTATAGAATCATATCGAATAAAAATAGGAAATTCTTTGGGATACATCTGAAGACCTAAGCCTTTAGTGCTTCCATCTTTACCTTTATATACTACCCCATAATCTCCAAAGCCATATAAGTATTCTGCTCTTTCGAATTCAAACCCTTCCTTGGGATAATTATTGGCTATGTAGATTGAAGAAGATATCCTTGCAACAATATACGGTAATGTTCCTGCAAATTCCAGAACTCCCAAACACACTATTATTGCACAGACTATAATCATTTTTTTATGTTTGATTTTTCTCAATTCAAATATCCCCTCCGGATAAATCTTACAATCATATCCTTATTTCATTATACACGGAACAAATAACTATCTCAAATATTTTGAATACTTGTACAAAAATTGCTTCTATACGCTTCTATACTTCTAAAATCCTTTAATTTTATATCAATGTGAGAGGTATGAGATTGTACCAGTAAATTTCTGCGTTTTATAGCATCTTTTTCTGTATTAAAAATTTCAAGCCATCTAAACCAGTACATACAGTAAGCAAGATATTTGGTTGCAACGCCATTAAATCTATCCATCCACTTCTTTAGTTTGCTATGGAAAGCGTTAATATGCTGTATATGATATATGCCTTCCTTATGCTCTTGACTGCCAGTCAAGCGCTTCCCCAGGTGAGCTGGGTTTGCACCCCAGCAAGTGTTAATCCTGTAATCTTTTAAGAAATGAATCCCAGGTGTTTATCTGTAATCATTCGGAGTGTCCCAATACTCGAACCGGTTATACTCCGCATATATTGAATCAAAATAGATCCATACGGGTGCTTTATCCAGTTCAGGGTGAGTAATAAAGTTAGTATATTGACAATTAGATATCTAAGTGTTATATTTACATTAACTTCAGACAAGGTCACAAATAGATAGGAGATACTTAGATGATGGAAATGAATATATCATATTTATTAAGAGTAGTCAGCACTAAGCTCAAAAACAAATCGGATATGCACATTTCTGATTTAGGCTTAAATGCTCAACAAGGGCATACTATCGCTTATATTAATTCTCATGAGGGAATGATTCAAAGAGAGTTGTCAGAAGCTTTTAATAAACGGGATGCAAGTATCACTAGTATGCTTCAAGGGTTAGAACAAAAGGGTTATATTGAACGGCGCATCCCAAAAGAGAATGAGAGAGAGAAAAGATTATATGTCCTGCCGAAAGGTAAAGAACTGATTGAGACATTTAGTGATAGATTCGATGAAATAGAAAACGATATCATAAACTGCCTCACGGCAGAGGAAATAGAGACATTACAGCGGATATTGATTAAACTAAACAATAATATTTAAGTTGTATGAGAATTCAGTTATATTTTGCCATGTTAGTTAGAATTCAAATAATTAGCAATTTAATAATTAGAACAAGAAGTTATCCGATATTGTTATGGCAATACCAACAATGATTTCAAGCTTCTTCGGGATGAATGCACCGCTACCTTTAACAGCGCAACCATCCTTCTGGATATTAGCGGCAATGTCTGTCGTTATTTGTAGTGGTGTTGGATTTGCATTATATAATAAAAAGCTATTTTATCTTTCAAATGTGTACTAATAGGAATTACTATATTTTTCAAGGAGGACCCTTTTATGAAATCAAGATCATCAGTGTCAAACGAAAAAAATAATAAAAAAGCTCTCGACCCTACTAAATTGACAGCACGTTTACGAGCTATTTTGGCAGTTGTTATAATCGCCGATATACTCGACCTGATGGATTCGACAATAACCAATATTGCCGCTCCGTCAATTATACAAAGCATTGGCGGCGGCGAGTCGTTAATTAAATGGCTTGGTGCCAGTTATGCTTTAGCGATGGGCATTCTTCTTGTCATTGGAGGACGCCTGGGCGATCGTTATGGTAAACGCCGGATGTTTTTAGTCGGTATTATTGGATTTACTTTAGCTTCTACATTCTGTGGGTTATCGATTAACCCGATTATGATGGTTATAGGCCGACTTATTCAGGGCAGCTTTGGCGCGCTACTTATTCCACAAGGTATGAGTATTCTTGTAGCAACGTTTTCTCGTGAACAACTGCCACGGGCCTTCAGTGCATTCGGTCCGGTCATGAGTATTTCATCAGTTTTAGGACCAATTTTCGCTGGATTTATAATCGTAGCCAACATTGGTGGTCTGGGCTGGAGACCCATGTTCCTCATCAATATTGTTCTTGGGATTGTTGGTATGATTGCCGCTATTAAGATATTGCCACACGATCAACCTAATTCTAAAGAGCGACTTGACGCTTTCGGCTCATCACTTCTCGCAGTAGCAATGCTCGGCTTGATTTTCGGATTGATTCAAGGCTCAACGGATGGATGGACAGCGTTCCCAATTGGTAGTCTTGTCTTTGGCTTTGTTATGTTTATTGCCTTTGCCATTCGTCTAGGATACGCTGCAAATCCATTAATAAAACCATCACTTTTTACTAACAGGGGTTTTACTGCCGGCCTTGTTCTCGGCCTTGCCTTTTTTGCAGCAGTAAGCGGTTTATCATATGTTACCTCTATATTCTTTCAGATGGTACTTCACCTCACTCCAGCCGAAGCCGCATTTGGGCTTTCGCCAATGGCGATTGGTATCGTTATCGCCTCCTTAGTCTGTCGGCCACTGCTCAGAACGCTTGGTCGTAAACTCGTCGTAATTGGACTTTCAACGACGTTACTCGGTGCCCTTGGCCTTTGGATTACCGTCCTGGCGAAAGGCACAGCGGTCAGTGCGTGGCTGACAGCGCCAGCAATCCTTATAATCGGGATAGGTATGGGCGCCTGCTTCAGCAGTATTTATGAGGTTGCGCTTGGTGATGTGGCGCCCGACGAAGCGGGTAGTGCCAGCGGTTCTTTAAGTGCCGTACAGCAGCTCTCTGCAGCCATTGGTTCGGCTGTTGTCACAACCATATATTTCAGCCTTCAAGGAAAAGATGGAGAATCAACCGCTATGACCATCAGCATTATCGTTGTCGTAGCTATTATTGCACTTTGCTTAGGCCTTGTCTGGCTTCTGCCGAAATCAGCACCAATTGACGACTAATTGCACTTAAATCATGAATTACAACGTATGCATCCTCAACGGTCATGCCGTCGATGCCGGGCGCTCCTTTGTTGGCTTTCACACGCTCGTAGGCTCTGTTCAGGTTCTCCCTGTCCAGTATCCTTTCAAGCAAGTCTGCACCGTCCGCTTCTTCGGTTTCCCGATTGTCAATGCTCCGCGCTCCTGCATACTCTTCGCGTTCCGCGCTATCACTTTGCAGGTAGCCCTTGTTTTCAAGATATTCTGCTTTCAACACATTGACCACCTTCGTCCGTCCTTCGGACTTACGATTGTTCAGCCCTTCCCAAGGGTCTCATTTCTGACCCCTGGTACTATGGCCTCTGCTGACTTCTCGCAGTTCGTTGTTACTACGCGTTCTTTCGAATATGGTCTACTTGGCCGCGCCTGCGAGATCTCCCCGGGTACTCACACATTCTTTCTCTCCATCTACCTGCCTCATTTACTGCAAAAGATACCTTGATGATAAAAGCGACGGTGAAATATGCGATATTCTTGAGGTGATTTACGCAATATGTGCCGCACGTGGCATTACTCAAGACCAAATCGCCGAAGCACGGGAGAAGAAAAGAAATAAGAACGGAGCTTTTGATAAGAGAATTTGGCTTGAAAAGGTTGTAATTGGGAGCAAATAACGCAGGGGATCGAACCGATGCCCCAAAAGTCATTTCGTGATTACCATATACGGCAGAAAGCTCGGAAAATCAACGTTTTTCCGAGCTTTCTTGATGGTGGAGATGGACGGGATCGAACCGTTGACCTTCTGACTGCCAGTCAGACGCTCTCCCGGGTGAGCTACACCCCCGTCAGCAATACCCCCTCATTTTTGGGGCATTTTGGGATTATTAAATTTTTTTCTTTCTTTTTTCTGTGGGGTTGCACATCCGACAACTCGCGCTCCCACTACATCGGGTGTGCACCCCCACAAATAGCTGCATAGGGAAGATAAGAATATATAGTTTAGACCTTTTGACGAATCTTTAATCCATATTTTTCGGCTATTTCCTTACCTATTTTATTCGTCTGTTCAGCCCTTTCTTCAGGTGAAAGATTCTTAGTTTCCTCAAAAATCTGCTCTCTTATTTCATGAATTTCTTTTATTGGCCTTGGTTCATTATTCTTCATCATTTTCAATCACCTCCGATGGCGAATATATATCTATATTTTTATATCCTTCTCTATGGTTTATAACATTTGTCATTACCATAGTCTTACGTTTTACGATATGTTTAAAATTCCAGCTTAAAATGATATCCATATCATGTACTGTTGCAAGTGCAATATGGAGACCGTCGGTTATATATTTTGCCGGAATAATGCCTTCCTCAACGTAAATGTCTGCAATTCTTTCTGCCTCAGGTTCATCCTCCAGAATCTCTATATTGTATTTCTGAATTAAATCAAGTAATTGTATTCTTTTTTCTTCCTGAGCCTTGCTGATTTCTCTAATAACAGACATAGATGTATAAGCGGTATAATGCCCTTGACTGATTTCATCAAACAGCTTCCGGGTATCTTCCATTTTCTCTTGAGCATCATACGCATAATAAAAATTCAATATAGTTGTTTCCAAATAAATTTTAAGCTTTCTCAAAGCATCACCTGCTTTCAAGATCATTATACCATACAATACTTGGGTTAGCACTTCAAAGTATTCGGTTCTCAGGGAAAAGTCGGACAGCGTTTTGGTAAAGATCCTGTTTTCTGCCAAAACACTTAGCCGTCTACAAATATAGTGGATAAAAAAATTTGTAATGATAAAATAAATGTCAAAGCATACCCGAAAGGTAATAGGATATTGTAACAACTTACATCCTTTCCGACGAGTTTAAGACGCTTGGTTATATGCATATCTCGACAAATCCGTTACTATTAGATAGCTGTTTAAAATCAATGCAATCTGTTTCAACATACTAGTCATGCGCTGTGTTATACTTACAATAAAGTGTTCAATAGTAATTGGTTAATATGAACCATCTACTTGATAGTGGAGGATTCGAAATGATTTATTCACTTAATACAAAAGATAATATAGCGTTGCAGGCATTTACGCAACATTTTAAGTTTTCAGATTTTCAAACAATGAAAGCTGTTCAAAGCGAGCACGGGTTATTGCAGGAAGCACTATCGAAAAAAGGCATAAAATACTCTGATTTAAAATATGCACTCATTCCAAGTATCGATCAAGAAAGACATGAGTGTGTCCTCGTTTTTGATATGAATAAAGATAAGTCATTTTACGGCTTAAGCATTGTGTTTAGATTATTAAAGGCCATTGATGATACTACGCCCCATAGTATTTTACTCGGAGATTACTTAAGTAAATTTTATCAGGAAGTGAATTCGGAATATATTTTGAAAAATATGTTACTATCGAGTCTCGGTATAGAAGATTATCCTGGTTACCAATATAGTGAACAATTTTATTTAGTATATATAAATAATGTAACCAATCAACAACTATCCGTTTTAAATGGTTTTATGGCTGGAGAAAAAAGCGCTGTTGGCACTGCAGATATAACACATGCTTGTTTTTTTAAAGACTATCTGTCTTATTTATTGGCTAGCTGCTTTATTATCTTTAAGGGAAAAGCAATTGCTCCTAGCTCTGATTATGTTAATGAGGCTGTTTGGGAAGGTAATGATGTGTTTTTTTCATTTGAAGATGCGGGATATACATCTTTTTCGGTTGTAGATTTATATTGGCATTTATTTTTATCATATAAAATTGAAACCAGAATAACAGATCCTGAAGATATTCGATATAGTATTAATTCAATAAGTGATAAAATAATGAATTTGGATAATCTAGATCTTCGGATTGATGAATCTAAACTTTACTATCTTTTGCGGGAAAAGTCAGGCTCTTTGAAGTCTTTGATAATCCACTCCTTAATATCTGTTTGATAATTTTTTATAAGCTCCCACAAGAAGCTATGAATGGTAGAAACCGCAAAAATGGGTTTGTATTGAAGTCTTCTTGATATTTCGTCGCATGCGGCATTCGTGTAAGTTATGACTGCAATTTGCTGTGCATTTGCGGATAAACTCTCTCCCATTTCTTTGTCTAAAAATGAGAGCGCGTTAATCAAACTCCTGGTTTTTCCAGAGCCGGCTCCAGCAAACACGAAGAAGCTTTTGTGGTTTTCTTTAGAAAAACACTGAAGTCTATACGGCACCGTCTCAGTTTACGGAAATTTCTGATATATATAGACGTTATTTTCATTTGAACCCCCCCACAGATTTCTACATACTATTCCCGTCAAAATTATACCATATTTCAACATATTTACAACTATTGATAATACTAACTTAGCAAATATTCCTCCTCAGTTTAACTACAGCACAAATAGCGCTTTGGCAAAAATTTTATTTTTGCTAAAGCGCCTGTCTGTCTGTACTATGGATAAGAAAATAGATCTGTTTACTTATAAGCATTTGGTCGAAGCGTTGAGATGTTAAATAAGTAATTCTCACTTGAAAGGTGTTAAATTTGAATGCCATTCATTCGCCTGCGAAAATTCATCAAGTGTCCGTCTTCTCATTCATATAATAGTAAACCGCAAGGCTGAAAGCCTTGCGGTTACTGTGTTTTGTGGTGGAGATGAGGGGGATCGAACCCCTTACCTCTTGACTGCCAGTCAAGCGCTCTCCCAGGTGAGCTACACCCCCATATATTGTAAACCCATTTGTTCATGCAGTTTCCAGCTTTTTTCATTTTCCATTTTTCTATTTTCTGTGGTGCTGCACACTCGGCAACTCAGGCTCCCAAGTGAGCCGCACTTCCATACTTTATTTGCATTCTTATTGTAATATAACCGCTACATTCAGTCAAGGGAAAATATGAGCAAACAACGCAATAAATGAGTTACACCCATAAGTCATCATTGACGGGATATTTTATCCTGCTTCTCTCAATGAATATTTTGCCTTGTCTGTCCCTGTTTGACAAGGATTTAAAATTTTGATAGTATATACATACCGACGGTCGGTTTAAATTGCTGATAAGGGGGATTTTATGAGTCAAAAAATTCTAGTGGTATATTTCTCAGGCACCGGCGGTACTGAACGAATCGCCGAAGCCTTTGAATCTGAACTGATAAGAAGGGATCATTCAGTGCTAAAAGTCAATCTGGACCGGTCAAAAGCACCTCAGCAAAGTAAATTAGATCTATATTACGGAAAGATCCCAAAGGACTTGGATATGTTGTTGCTTATTTATCCTGTATATGCATTTGATGTTCCCGCAATAGTAAATGAATGGATCCGTCAAGCCAGGGCTGATCATTTGAGAGCTGCCGTCCTATCGGTTTCCGGCGGCGGAGAGGTATGGCCGAATACCGGCTGCAGGAACAATTGCTGCAAGACTTTGGAAGCGCATGGGTTCGATGTCATTTATGAAAAAATGATGGTTATGCCAGCCAACTGTATCACACCAACAAACAACCAGTTGGCGATGTGGCTTATTAAAGCAACACCTGAAAAAGTCGGTAAAGTCCTGGACAGACTTCTTGATGGAAAGGTCAGGAGAACTCATTTTCACAGCAGTCCAATCAAAAGAGCTCTTGCAAAATCAGCAGAACTGAATTTTCACAGGTTCGCAGAAGGACTTGAAATAAGTGAAGTGTGTAACGGCTGTGGATTATGCTCTAGAAACTGTCCAGTCGGCAATATTATGATGAAGGAAGAAAAACCGGCATATGGCAAAAGTTGCATCATGTGCCTCAGGTGTATTTATAGCTGCCCACAAAGTGCTATTAAAACAAAACAACGTATTGTTTTTAAAAGCGGTTTTAGCTTGGAAAAAATAGAAAAAGAACTGGATGGCAAAGAGCTGGATCCGGTGGAAAAGCTCACCAAAGGTTGGGTCTGGGCAGGCGTAAGAAAGTATCTTCTTGATAAGGATGGTTACTAACAAACGAATGGCTTCTGAACGGGGACAACTTTTAATGAGGATGGCTTTTAAACGAGGGTGGTTTCTAAACTGGAATAGTTCCCGAAGGTGGTCACCGGCAAAGAATAATTACTTGCCTGGATTCCTGCCAGTTATACCATAGAAGATTCATTAGAGTTCGGTGACTGCACAATTTACATATTTCAGATACTTGAAGTTCATCTCTTCAAAAATGTGCTGTTCACTTTCGGAGATCAGCTTCCAGTTTTCCATAACATCGAGATTGGGGAAATACCTGTCTGCTCTAAAAAACGTTTCAAACCGCGTAACATAGGCCTCCGAACAATAAGTCAGCAACTGGTTATACACAGATCCCCCCCCTATCACAAATATGTCATCGGAATGGTATCCTTTCAGCTTATCGGCCAGATCATCAATGGAACTGCAGACAATAATTTTTTCATTGTCAAAATGTCCTTTTTTGCTTAAGACAATATTGACTCTGTCTTTCAGCGGCTGCATGCCTGGAAGGGATTCAAAGGTTTCTCTTCCCATTACCACGACTTTGCCGGCCGTCATATTCCTGAAAAATTTCATATCCTCGGGAACGCGCTTGAGGAGCTTGCCCCCGCAACCGATCCCCCAGTTCAGGTCGGCTGAAAGTATTGCTTTCATCTCATTCACCTTCTATTCTGGTACGATCCGTACCGGATATTCATGAGCGGATTGCCGTAATTTTCATATTGCCACAGGGATATTCTTTATTTGCGGTCCTCTTTGATAATTGTCGAGGGAAAAATCTTCGGTCCTGAAATCATAGAAGTTCTTCACATCAGGGTTTATCAGCAGTTTCGGCGCAGGAAACGCAGGACGGCTGATCAGCTCCCTCACCAGTGGAATGTGCCTGTCATAGATGTGCGCATCCGCAATCACATGCACAAACTCCCCCGCCTCAAGTTCATTGACCTGTGCAAGCATGTGGACCAGTATGGAATACATGCAGACATTCCAGTTGTTTGCCACTAGAACGTCCTGTGAGCGCTGGTTGAGAATTGCATTCAGCTTTCTGCCGGTTACGTTGAAGGTCATACTATAGGCGCAGGGATACAGATTCATCTCATGCAGGTCGCTATGGTTATAAAGATTGACGATGATGCGCCTGCTGTACGGGTTATTCTTCAGGTCATACAGTATTCTGTCCACCTGGTCGAATTCACCTTCTTTATATTGGTGCTTGATTTGAAGCTGGTATCCGTAGGCTTTTCCGATAGAACCGTTTTCATCGGCCCAACTGTCCCATATGTGGCTGCTAAGATCATGGATATTATTTGATTTTCTCTGCCAGATCCAGAGCAGTTCATCAATGGCAGCTTTCAGATTTGTCGGTCTCAAGGTTAATATCGGGAATTCTTGTGCAAGATCATATCTGTTTACCGCACAAAACTTCTTCAGCGTGTGCGCGGGCTGCCCGTCGTCCCAGACAGCCCTGACTTTCTGTCCTTCGGATGAATAGCCGTTTTCCAGTATGTCGCTGCACATTTCCGTAAAAATTTGATCTGCTCTGCTCATCGTAATTTATACTCCATTTTCCTATTCCGAATACTATCTGCCGGCTCCGGCGTCACCTAGATTAAAAGCAGGAACTGTCCCGGCTTTGGATTTCAGATCATATCTGTCGCTCCGGTGCCTCTAATATTCAAAGCAGGAGCCATCTCCAAGCTGCAAATTCAAAGCACCTGCTTTGAATTTGCAGCTTGAAATTTTACTTTGCTTTGGTAACGACTTCCTCCGTCAGCTTTGCAATGAAGTCATCCAAACTCAGGGCGCCCATATCCCCGTCCTTGCGTGATCTGACGGCAACTTGCCTGTTCTCCGTCTCCTTGTCGCCTATGACCAGCATATAGGGCACTTTTTCCATTTGCGCTTCCCTGATCTTGTAGCCGATCTTCTCATTGCGCAGGTCGGTTTCAACCCTGATGCCTCTTGACTGCAGGAGGTCACGGACTTCCTTTGCATACTCATGATGCTTGTCGATGATCGGGAGCAGCTTCACCTGAACAGGAGCAAGCCAGGTCGGCATCGCGCCGGCATATTTTTCGATCAGCAGTGCCAGAGTCCTTTCATAGCAGCCTATGGAGGTCCTGTGGATAACATACGGGAATTTCTTCTGACCGTCTCTGTCCACATACTCCATGCCAAACTTTTCAGCCAGCAGGAAGTCGATCTGGACTGTTACCAGCGTGTCTTCCTTGCCATGGACATTCTTGATCTGTATATCCAGCTTGGGGCCATAAAATGCAGCTTCGCCGTCCGCTTCGGTATAGGGTATCTTCAGGTCGTTCAGTATTTCACGCATACGGCCCTGGACTTCTTCCCACTGTTCTGCTGATCCAATATATTTTTCTTTATTGTTTGGATCCCATTTTGAAAAACGGTAGGTTACATCCGAGTCAAGGCCCAATGTTTTCAACAGGTAAATGGCCAAATCGACACAGCCGGCGAATTCTTCCTCCAGTTGCTCAGGCATGCAGGCCAGATGGCCTTCGGAAATGGTAAACTGCCTTACGCGGATCAATCCATGCATTTCTCCGGAGGATTCATTCCTGAACAGGGTTGACGTTTCGTTGAACCGCATCGGCAGATCACGGTAACTTCTCAAACGGGCAAGATAAACCTGGAACTGGAAAGGACAGGTCATCGGACGCAGGGCGAATACCTCCGCCTTTTCATCTTCATACAGGCTCGGATCACCCATGATGAACATGCCTTCCCTGTAATGATCCCAGTGTCCTGATATCTTATACAGTTCACGCTTTGCCATGAACGGCGTCTTGGTGAGCAAATAGCCGCGTCGTTCTTCCTCATCTTCGACAAACCTCTGCAGCAGTTGAATAACCCTGGCACCCTTTGGCATGAGTATCGGCAGTCCTTGTCCGATATAGTCGACAGTTGTGAAATATTCCAGTTCCCTGCCCAGCTTGTTGTGGTCGCGTTTTTTTGCTTCCTCCAGCGCAGTCAGGTACTCTTCCATCTCATTTCTTTTGGCAAATGCAGTGCCATATATTCTCTGAAGCATTTTGTTCTTCTCGTTGCCGCGCCAGTATGCGCCCGCAACCTGTGTAAGCTTGAAGGCCTTGATCTTCCCTGTGGAGGGGATGTGAGGTCCGGCACAGAGATCAGTGAATTCGCCCTGTTTGTAGAAGGAAATCGTTTCACCCTCTGGCAGATCCCTGATAAGTTCCACCTTGTAAGGTTCACCTTTTTCCTCCATGAACTGGATGGCCTCCTCTCTCGGAAGCGTGAAGCGTTCGAGTACAAGGTCCTCCTTCACGATCTTATCCATTTCCTTTTCAATCTTTTCAAGGTCTTCCGCTGTAAAGGTCCGATCAATGTCGAAATCATAGTAGAAACCGTTTTCTATAGCCGGGCCGATTGTCAGCCTGGCACCCGGATATAATCGTTTTACCGCCTGTGCCATGACATGCGAAGCGGTGTGTCTGAATGCATGCTTTCCGCCTTCGCTGTCAAAGGTAAGCAGGTTCAGGCTGCAATCCTTGCCGAGTACTGTGGACAAATCCATTACCGTCCCGTCAATTTCAGCTGCAAGCGCCACTCTTGCAAGTCCTGCACTGATGCTCTCCGCAACCTGCATGACAGTGGTACCCTCGTCATATTCCTTGGTGCTTCCATCCTTCAACGTAATCCTGATCATAGCTATTCCTCCTAAAAATAAAGTCCCGGGGTCATCTAGCCCCACTCCGTGCGATTCCACCTTTGGAATCGTCCCTTTTGGCATTCTTTGCCGAATTCGCCTGTTTGGCTGGATTTGTTTCGTCAATGGCACCGTTCGCTGACGAATTCGCTTGAATGAATAAATAATAAAGCCCCCGTCGCTTGTATTGAATACAAGGGACGAGAGCTTGCTCACGTGGTTCCACCCTAATTTGGCCTTATTGTGATTGTAACGTCATCAACGTTCATACTCCGGGATAGTCTTCAACTGTCTTCCTTCAAGTCCGCTTTCAGCCGTGACGGTCTCTCTCTGGCAAGGTTTGCGGCAGTCTACTGTTCCCTTCAACGCATGCTGTTTTTTATGCTTTCATTTATTATATCCCAACTACAGCCGTTGTCAATCCTCAAAAGTTTATGTTATAACTCATCGTTTCAAAAGGCTCGATTGCAAAAGTAAATGCAACCATCCAGCGTAAGTGGGATTGCATTAAATTCTGCAAACCTCAAAGTGCATTAAGTCATACAAAAGTATATTTCAAGATATTGTAGCCCTCCCATATGGGAGGGGTGCCTTTGCGGGAAGAAAGATTGTGACCTCGTTTTCCTCCGCAAGTTCTTTTACAAGCCTTGTAACATTCAGTGCATTCTCCGGATCCAGGCCGGAAGTAGGTTCGTCCAGGAATAAGATCCGGGGATTATGAACTAATGCGATCGCCAGTGAAACTTTCTTTCTCATTCCCGTACTGAAAGATTTCACCTTTTTATTTTTTACATCCAGCAACTCCAGCCGTTTCAACAGTGAATCCGTACGTTCCCCAATCAATCGCTCCTCAATTCCATGCATTTTCCCAAAGAACAACAGGTTTTGTTCGGCGGTAAGATTCTCATAACAGGCAGAACTTTCAGTCATAACACCACATAGTTTATGAATCTCAATATTCTTTTCCCTACAGGCATCCCTAAAATTTCGGCATGTCCTGATGTTGCTGAAAGAATCCCGTTCAGAATTCGAACCGTAGTGGTCTTCCCTGAGCCATTAGGGCCAAGATAGCCAAATATCTCCCCTTTGGCGATACATAGACTTATATCGTTCAATGCATTCAACTGTCCATCATAGAATTTTTTAAGATTCTCCATGTTTATTGCGTTCATTTTTTCACCTCGCAGTTATTACGTATAAACAGATTAAAAAGTTCATTTGCCTGTGAGGTTATTATTTTCAGTCAATTTGCAAATACTAAATCAGCTGGTCTTAACAATGGTTAAAACCTAGCCCGCTCGACGAATGGAGGTATATTTACATGAAAAAAATCCGTCTTGGCGTCATCGGCACAGGCCTTGCGTGGGAGAGGCTCCACTACCCGGCTTTAATGGAAATGCAGGACAAATATGAAATCGTTGCACTTACGAACCGCACACGTTCGGATGCCGAGATCTTCGCAAAAAAAATAAATCTGGATCAGAAAAATGTCTATGACAATTACAATGAACTGCTGGAACGGTCCGATATAGATGCGGTTGACATCCTTGTGCCTATCGATCAAAACTACAAAGTCTCTGAGGATGTCGCAAATTCAGGCAAAAGCTTCATCTGCGAAAAGCCGCTGGCACCCGATATGAACCAAGCCCGGAAATACCTGGAACTTGCCCGGAAGCATGGGCAAATAGTTGATACAGCCAACGGCCAGTCCCGGAACAGGAAGTTGAAAATCCTTATTGCAGAAAATTATCGTTACAGCGATGAGAACAATCTCATCAAACAGCTCGTAAATGAAGGCAGGATAGGTGATATCATCTATTTTATTAAAAACAATGCGGCCTGCTTCCCCTGCGATATGAGCAACGACACCTACGCAGGAACCGAATGGCGGCAGCATCCCGCCTTCCCGGGCGGGGCATTCCTGGATGCGGCTCTGCATGACCTTGCTTCCTTCAGGTATATATTCGGAGATATAGAATGCGTTCAGGCCTTTGGCAAAAAGCAGAGCCAGGATTTCAGCCCCTACGTGTCGGTGAACTGCAACATTCAATTTAAAAACGATGTGATCGGCCAATATACTTACTTTCCGTCCGGTATGGAAACACAAAAACCTCTGATCGGTTTCCGGATATTTGGTTCCAAAGGACAGATCTACCTGGAAAATAAGACTTCGGGAGTGATAAGCATCACCTATAATGACGGAAAGTCGGAAACCATCGGCTTCACCCCGGAAAGAGGCTATTACAATGAATTGCTTAATTTCTACAATGCCTTCAACGGTACCGAGGACATATTGGTAACACCGGAGGTCGAATATGGTGATGTAAAGACGGTATTCCGAATACTGGACTCCGTAAAATCACGTCTGGTATGCTATATGGATGAATCCGGGCAGAACGAATATTTTGATTATCTTCCTGTTCAGGATGGGAATGATGCCTTTTTGCAGTAGCTTTATCTGATGCTCTGACTTGCAAACATCCGTTTTTCATGCTATTATCTTATATAAATTGGAAAAATGTTTATTGAAAGCTGGATTTATGCTGCAGTCTATAGCTTCGCTTCTGCCATTGCTGGCAGTGATAGCCGCCACCTTTGCGTTGGCGTTCAAAGTGAAACATTCCGAAGTCAGCTTCGGACAAATGGTACGTGATTTTGGCTGGAGTATTGATAAATCTCCGGCACAGGTCGCTTTTTTCATGTTTTCATTTTCTGCTGCTGTAGCTGCTTCTCTGGTTGCATCAGGTCTGTCGCACGTTTCAAATTTTTTAATTCTCACACTGGATATCCTTTTCTTTCTCAGCAGTTTGATGCTGATATTGTTCCACCAATTCAAGGAATACGTCTCCGCCTCTCTGTAATCATTCAGGCAGTGTTTTTATGCCTGCACTGTCCCTCAGGATGCATGGGCGAGCAGTTGACGTCAGTCAACGACCAGCCCCCAAACTGCAGATTTGGATTTGCAGTCTCGGAACAATATTACAGGAGGTTTTTCTTTATGAAAAGCAAATTTAATTTATTTAATAAAATCAAGACACTGGATATGCGCTCCACGGAACTGAACCTCGAACCGGCTAAACGTTTGGTTGAGGAGATCAATCAAATCCATCTTGAAAATCTCGACGACCATGCGCTGAAAGAAATGTCCGCAGAACTGAAACAACAGGCTGTAAACGGTACCGCTGCCGAAACGATCCTGGTACAGGCATTTGCACTCGCGCGGGAGGCTGCTGCCCGAACACTTGGCCTGCGACCTTACGATGTTCAGATGCTGGCCGCAGTCGCACTGCATTACGGATCACTGGTTGAAATGCAGACGGGCGAAGGCAAAACGCTGGCAGCAACCGCTCCGGTCTATCTGAATGCACTTTACGGCAAAGGAGTCCATGTACTGACCTTCAATGATTACCTGGCCAGAAGAGATGCGGATTGGATGCGGCCCCTGTATGAATTTCTTGGTCTGAGCATCGGTTTTGTCCAGGAGGGAATGTCAAAGGAACAGCGCAAAAAAGCCTATTCTGCAGATATTACCTATCTTACGGCAAAAGAATCAGGTTTTGATTATCTGAGAAGTTTTCTCGCCGGGCACCCCGACGAACTTGTTCAAAGGCCGTTCAACTTCGCTGTAATTGATGAAGCCGACTCCATTTTGATCGACGAGGCCAGAATCCCCCTGGTCATAGCCGGCAAAGCTGAAAAAGCACACGGAATCGATCCCGTAAGGATGGCCGAGGTCGTTGAAACTCTTAAGCCCGGTGAGGACTACAGTCTTGATGAATATGAGCGGAATGTTTTCCTGACCGATCAAGGAGTAAGTCTCATTGAAAAAGTATTCGGCTGCAAAAACCTGTATGATGAGAAAAATCTGCAGCTTCTGGTGGATGTGGGAAATGCATTGCATGCCAGAGCACTTCTTAAGAAGGATGTCGACTACATCATACGTAATGATAAAATAGAACTGGTAGATGAGTTCACCGGGCGCGTCGCAGACAGCAGACAGTGGCCGTATGGCCTGCAGGAGGCTATTGAGGCCAGGGAGGGTATTTATGCCGGGACAAAGGGTCAGATTATCGCGTCCATCACCTTGCAGAACTTTATCCGGCAATATCCGAGAATTGCAGGAATGACCGGCACAGCCAATTCCTCTTCGGAAGAATTCCTGGAATTCTACGGGCTGAGCGTTGCCGTAATTCCCACGAACAAGGAGTGTATCCGTACAGATTATGAGGATGTTATTTTTACACACTGGGAAGCAAAGCTGGATGCATTGGTCAACGAAATCCGAACAGTGCATAAAACCGGCAGACCTATACTCATCGGTACCAGAAGTGTCAATGAGTCAGAAATTCTGGCACAAAGGCTGAAGGCAGTAGAAGTTCCCTGCACCATTCTGAATGCCAAAAACGATGAGCAGGAAGCCGGCATTATAGCAAATGCAGGCCGTCCATCGTCCGTGACCGTTTCGACGAATATGGCGGGAAGAGGAACAGACATAAAACTTGGCGGTGAACATGAGGAAGAACATGGCTTTGTGGCTGGTTTGGGCGGGCTTTATGTGATTGGCACAAACAGGCACGAGAGCAGGCGCATCGACAATCAGCTGCGCGGACGTGCAGGACGTCAGGGTGATCCGGGCTCCACAAGGTTTTATATCAGTATTGAAGATGATCTCATGAAACAATACAGGCTGAAGGAGCTGATCCCCGAACAGTTTTATCCTCAAAACAGCCCGGATCCGCTGGACAGCAGGATCATACGCCGTGAGACGGCACGTGCACAGAGAATCATTGAAGGCCAGAATTTCGAGATACGCAGGACTCTGCAGAAATATAATGTGTTAATGGAACGTCAAAGGCAAATGATATTCAAATGGCGCTACGAAGTTCTCTATGGGTTCCTTCCGGGCACTTTTAAAAGAAAGCTGCCCGAAAAATACGAACAACTGCTCCCCATTGCAGGAGAACAAGGCCTATTGAAAGCTGAATGGCAGCTGATGCTTTACTTTATAAGCTTTTGCTGGACTGAGTATCTGGACTTTCTCTCCTATACAAGAGAAAGTATCCACCTGGTCAATCTTGCAGGAAAGATTCCGATCAGCGAGTTCAACAAAACTGCGATTGCGTCCTATGAGAAATTGCTGGAGACAATTGAACAGGAGGTTGCTTCCGCCCTGTTAAAGGCGGAAATTACTTCAGATGGCATCGATATGGACAAGGAAGGGTTAAAAGCCCCCTCCTCGACCTGGACCTATCTGATAGACGACAGTGCTCAGCAGCTTGGAATGGTTCCGATGCAGATGGCTTTCGACCCGTTTTCCGTGATGTTAACCACTGCCAGTCTTGTATTCTTTGGCGCAAGAAAGTTTATTTTCAAAAAAACAAAAGGCATTAAAATAAGGCCAAAATAAATGGAACAATCGTCACAATACAAAATTTCAGAAAGGAGCCGGAGAAACATGGACAAATTTTCAATCGTCGATATTGGAGGAAATGCAAGGGATATCCCCTATTTGATCAAGGAATTAAGACAGAAGAATCTGATTGTCGCAACAGAGAAAGATATCGGAAATGATACGGTTTACCTGACAAACAACCTGTTCGCTGTTAAAAATGTCATAAAAGAATATGACGGGTTGATGCTGGACGTAATAAAGACATAATGAAAAAGCAGCAGCATGGATTTCATCATATCCATACCCCACAAGCAGGTATTTCCGGGCAATAGCGATAATATTCCAATATATGGTACAATAATATCACGTTATTATTCGGGAGTGCTGCAAATGAGATACAAAAGAACAACACGGTTTAAAAAACTGCGGAGGAAAAAAGCACGGAAGATTTTCATTATGGCATTCGTCATGCCTGCAATATTGATTTTGCTGGGTTATCTGGTTGCATCTGTAATCATTTTACCTTCAATGACGAGTTGATTTGGGCCTTTGGCGGCTGATTTGTTGAAGTTGCATAAAAAACAATAACATCACTTTTAAAAAGTCGTTGATTAATGATATACCATTGCACATGGGGGAAGGCTATAATGGAAACATAGAAATTGAAGTTTTCCTCCTTTTTTAATATATAACAATAGCCGGTTTTGTCGAGGACCGGCTTTTTGTTGCCCATTTTGCAGGTCTAAAAGGATTTGTACCTTTTACTCCTGGATCCCTATTGGCTGTCCGAGACAGGGGTGCCATCCTCATTAAGGGCGACAGGAGACATATCCCCCAGCAAGTGTCCGCTGGGACCAATCATGTCATTCCCTTCAATATGGAAACGTACCTTTTCAACCCCACTGATTTTTGTTAAGGTGTTTACGATGGATAGTCTTGAAATGATCCCGGCCACACCATTCACCTGGTCAAATTCTTTTGAAAGATCTACAGTTGCTACCTTATCTTTAAGCGATATTCCCCTCAGGACTGTCCCCTCGGGAATCGTATTGCTCAGGCCTTCAGTTTCGGGGCCTTTCTGAAGCGCCAGCACACATGCTTTCAATATAGCTCCGTCAAACACCTGTATTTCACGTTCCTCCTGTTTCAATGCTTTATTGTCCTGTGTTGCAAAGAATAACACCACTTTGACAAGCTTGGCATTTGTTACTGCCTCATCGGGCAATGTGCCTGCATTTGAGAGATTTTCGCCCGTGCTGCTTTCATTGATAATCACTGACCCCTCCTGCTGATTACCAGTCTGTGGGCTTCCTTCGCTTTGAGTCCCTGTTACCGTGCTGAGCCCCGGTAAACTGCATGCAGATAACATAAATATGAGCAAGGTCAAAAAAATCGCAGTGGTTACAGCCTTCATAAATTCCAGCCCTCCTATTGATTTTTATGTGACGAACTGTTAAAAACAGTCATAACAGTATATGACGACAGACTTGCATTTATGGTATTTTCACTACCGGGCCGCACCTAATTTGCGCAGATGAGATCCTTGATGCTGTCAAATCTGCCCTGCTTTATACGAGGCACCTTCATGATGTCTTCAATCTTTCTAAAAGGCCCGTTCTTTTCCCTATAGGCAATAATTTCCCGTGCCGTTGCAGTGCCAACACCCGGCAGCTTGTCCAGTTCTGCAGTATCAGCAGTATTGATGTTTATCATCCCTTTATTCTCCGTTTCGCTTAACGCTCCATTACTATCGTCTCCGCTGCCTTTCACTTCTGCACCGCTGCCGCTGCCCGAGAAAATTTCCGCACCATTTCCCAAATTGGCCGATTCCTTACTCTTTTCAATACCGCTTTTAGTAGCAGCTGCTTTTAAAACTGGATTATCCGTTGCTTCACTCCTCGATGATACCAATTCCTTTTTGGACTTAATATAAAGCATCGTATTCTCATTTAGCTTATAAACCATATTTATACTGTCTGCGTCAGCTTCCATCGTCAGACCGCCAGCCAGCCTCACTGCATCGTCTATGACCTGCCCCTTGTCAAGGGTAACTATGCCGGGCTTGTTCACACTTCCGACCACATATACTTTGATCTGTTCAGTGCTTGTTACAGCTGTACCGGTTGTCTGGGACAGGTTCCCGGTAGTTGCTGCTGGAGTTCCTGTCAGGGTTCCGGTAGAACTTTCTACGGTTTCGTCCATAGCAGAGGAGCTGTTTTCTATGATAATATCACTATTGTCCCGAAAGAACAGGTAGCCTGCCAAACATCCCAGCAATATCAGAACTGCTCCGGTAATTATGACAAACTCGGTTTTCATCTCGAACTGTTTGCCAAGTACTTTTAATTTCACTTCATCATCTCCCATTTTTGTTTAATTCTTCCTTTTTATCTCAATTTCCTTCTTTTTCGAAAATATTTTAAGTACTTATAATAACAAATAATCTCATTGCATTATTTTAGCTGTTCCCGGTATAATTTTCATATGTTCCGGATGCAGTGAGTTGATTGCTCATTTGAAACGAATCATTTCTGCAGCTTATATAACAAATAAATTTTTTTTGGTATACTTTAATTGAGAGATAAATTTCCGGAGGTACAGATGAAAAAGCTGTTTTCGTTGGTAATAGCAAGTTTAATCTTATTGATCAATATCAGCGTCTCATTTGCAGGATCATCACAGGCAGAACCGCCGCAAATTGATGCCGGAGCCTATATTCTGATTGATTCCAAAACAGGCGATATTCTTTATGAAAAGAATTCCCGGAGCCAGACTGTATTTCCCGCAAGCACAACAAAAATAATGACAGCAATCCTGGCATTGGAACATGGCGACCTCAATCAGGAAATGACCGCCACACAATCCGAAATTGATGATATCGGCCCTGATGGAAGCAATATCGGCATTCTGGCCGGTGAGACCCTTCATCTTTCAGATCTTCTGAAAGCGCTTTTAATCAGTTCAGCAAACGAAACTGCAAACATCATCGCAGACAATATATGCACCACGCGTCAGGAATTTGTGGATCTTATGAATCAGAAGGCAAAAGAACTCGGGGCAACCAGCACCCATTTTGCAAACCCCTGCGGGGCTCATGATCCGCTTCACTATACGACTGCGTCAGATATGGCTAAAATGGCCAGATATGCCATGACCTTTCAAGAGTTCAGAAAAATAGTAAGCACATCTGTCTATCAAATGCCAGCCACAAACAAGCATCCCAAATGGCCTGAGCTTTCAAATACAAACAAACTGATGATCTCGGATAAAAATGACCTGTACGTCATCAATGGCGTCAAGACAGGTTATACCGGCCCTGCCGGCTATAATCTGGTTACCTCTGCAACGGACAGTAATGGTATGGAATTGATCTCTGTCGTGATGGATGTAAAAAATGAAGGAGCACAGGAAAATGTTCGAAAATATTCCAAGGCTCTGCTCGATTATGGTTTTAACAATTTTAAAAGAGTAAGCATCATAGAAAAAGGCGCCATTTATAGAAATGTCAAGGTCGATTCTGCAATTGACACTTCCGGTCTTGACTTGATAACCTCCGACGGTCTTCTCTGCACACTTCCCAAGGACGCTACACTGCAAGACATAAAAGAAATTCCTCATATTAGCGATAATATCTCTGCTCCTATCAATAAAGGCGACAAAATGGGTTTTGTCGAATATTTCAAAGAGGATCTCTCTCTCGGCAGGATTGAGTTGACTGCGGCCAGGGAAATCGACCACAAACCTGCGCCTGTTACGCTTCAATCGCGTTTAATGAAATACCTCAATACCGTTTATGTAAAAATAATCTTATCTGCCATAGGGGTCTTACTATTTTTCATCCTCCTGCGTAAAACACTGAGACACATTTCACGCAAAGTAAATTCAAGAAGGTATTGATGGCTTGCCCTCAGCGTTACAGTAGCTGAGTCCTTCTTGTACTATGATAAATATTGGTTTATGATATAGTCATAGGTATTTGATGCGGATCCGGTCCGGATCGGGGTGTAGATATTGTTGAAAAATAAAAAAGCGTTCTGTTTTTTTTTATCATTTCTTTATATGGTCATTCTTTTATCAGGCTGCGGCAACGCAAGTGGAACAGACGATCCTGCAATGGCAGTCGACTCTGCAATGACCTCCGAAAATGAGATGAAAGCTCCCGAACCGAAACCGGAGAACGGGCAGCTTGTATTCCGACTGGCTGATTATTGGCCTGAAGATTATCCTCCTGTTCTGGGAGACAAGGAATTTGCACGGCTGGTTGAGGAAAGAAGTGCAGGAAAGCTTAAAATAATCGTATATCCCGATGCCGTACTGGGTGATGAACAACCCGTCATAGAGCAGGTACAGCTTGGCGGGATAGACTTTGCAAGAGTCAACTCGGCGCCGTTGGCGGGAGTCAGCAGCAAACTGGGCGTTTTATGCCTGCCGTATTTATTCCGGGATTCCGATCACTTGTGGGACGTACTTCTTGGTCCGATAGGCGACGAATTGCTGGAATCGCTAAAACCAGGAAAAATCAACGGTCTTGCTTATTATGACTCCGGGGCCAGGAGTTTTTATACAAAAATTCCCGTTTCCGGCATCCCGCAATTGAAGGGTCTCAGGATAAGGGTCCAATACAGCGACCCATTTGCAAGCTTTATCAAACTTCTTGGAGCGACCCCGGTTCCCTTGAACTTCGGGGATACCTACAACGCTCTCCAAAAGGGTGATATTGACGGAGCCGAAAATAATTGGTCCAGTTACTACACCTCCGATCATTACAGGTTAGCCGGCTACTATTTTCTGGACGAACATACGAGGAACCCGGAAGTACTGCTCGCCAGCAGCAAGGTAATGGACAGTCTGCCGCCGGAGTATAAGGAAATCATCACTTCCTCTGCAAAAGACTCGGTAAAGTTCCAGCGGGAAGCCTGGAAAACAAGCGAAAGAAAATCAGAGGATATCATCAGAAAATCCGGAGCAGTTATAACAAAAATAAGCGACAGTGACAAGGAATTGATTCAAAAGACAATCGCACCCATGTATGAAAAATACGACAAAGAATATAGAGCCCTGATTGAAAGAATCAAAAATACAAAATGACGCCTCAGGCGTCATTTTGTATTTTAGCGTATCATATATCATCCCTGTTGCAGGAGGTCTATTTGATTTTGAACACCATCTGCGTTGGATTTACAAATTTCATTGCGATTAGAAAGCATGTCATTGTGATTGCGAAATAAATGCATGCCAGTGCGTCTATTGCCTGACCAGGTCTGGATCCCGCCGCGAATGCATCGGCATACAGCGCGACAACGAGGGTCATGGATTTTCCGTTTGCGATCAGATAGGTAAGATCGAATGCCGACACGGCTTTGACGATGGAAAGGATGCTTGCCGTAAGAATACCGGGTGCTGTCAGCGGCACCAGGATCTTCATGAATATCGTCCTTTTACCGGCACCCAGCATCCTGGCTGCCGATTCGATATTGGTCCCGACCTGTTCGATAAATGGCGTAATGATCAGGATCATGAAAGGAATGATGGGTACCAGGTTTGCAAGTATAACGCATAAAAGGTTTGGCAGCCTTGACCTCAGCAAAAGAGTCGCCAGGGGGACACCGTATGTCATTGGCGGTATCAGCATGGGCAATAGGAACAAAGTCATAATGACGCCTTTTAGTTTGAATTCGTTCCTTGCCATAACATACGCCGCCGGGAATGCCACAGCTATCGATATGATGACTACTGCAGCTACAACCAAAAAGGTTACCTGCAGCAACTGGCCGATATTGTGTTCGCTTGCAGCATACTTATACCAGTCAAAGGTATAAGCTTTGGGAACGATCCCCTTGAACCAGTTCCTGCCGAAGGAGTTGATTATGACTGTAAGCAGTATTCCAAGGACATTGATCACGTAAAGGAATATTGTAGCTACAAACAGCACATTGGAAAGTTTAAACTTTCTATAGTACATAGATTCACCTTCATTCATAATTATTGTAACTTCATGCGCTGAAAAAATTTTCCGGAACAGGAATATTTTTTTTGCAGCAGGTTACAAAGACAATACTGCATGCTTATATCCACTTAACCTTTTCCTACAATGGATGCGCCTTTATACATCCTCTGCCTCCATGACAGCACAAGTGCGATGATTATGATTTCTATGACCGCCATGATCATACAAATGGTCGAGCCCATATTCCTGTCGTATTTTTCATAAGCCCACTGATATGCTGCATATGCGATTACCCTGGTAGGGCCTGACGGCTGACCAAGCAGAACAGCGGAAGGGAATACGGAGAACGACATGACGAAATTAAGGCAGAAAGCAATCGCAATTCCCGGCGTCATCAGCGGAAACATGATCCTCCAGAAGGTCTCACGTTTTTTTGCTCCCAGCATCTGTGCCGCCTTTTCCAGATCAGGGTTGATACCGGAGGTATAGCCGAGCAGCATGAGAAATGCAAAGGGGAATCCCTGAATAAACAAGGAGAGGATTACACCGATATAATTGTGTGTAAGGACAAGCGGTTCCGATATGATGCCCAGTAACATCAGGAACTGATTGAACCAACCCTTGGGTCCAAGGAAAGTAAGCATTCCTTCTGAAACCAATACCGTCCCCAAAGTGATCGGAATAATGAGGAAGATGGTAATAAGCTTTTCACTCTTCAAGCCTTTGCGCATATAGTATGCAAGAGGCACCGCGAACACAACACACAGCACCGTGACCGGCAGCGAGATGTACAAGGTGATCCAGATGGTCCGCAATTCCCACATATCGGTAAAAAAGCGCCTGTAATTGTCGAAGGTGAATTGGCCCGATTTTGTAGTCAGGCTCAGCATAATACCATAAATAAAAGGGTAGATAAATAATATCAACAAAAATGCAAGGGATGGAAGCAAAAGAAAAAGGATATACTTGTCAAATTTTTTCTTATTCTTCATCGTCTCAGCCTTCTTCCTTTACGAATACCATGATTTTTTCCGGCGGTATATAAAGTTTTATGGAATTGCCTGAAAATGTATCGCATTCAGGCCTTGCATCAATTATCATGCCATTTTGCAGACTGGCGCTTACATTGCTGACCTTGCCCAGGTACTCGGTCAGATTGATACTACAGTCAAAACAGTTGACCAGACCTGTCCCGGCAATGATATCTTCCGGTCTGACAGCGGTAAGTATATTTTTACCGGTTTCATATGCATTCTTCAATTTGATCTTATTGACAGCATCATTTTTCGAGAACACAAGTTTCGATACAATGGAAGTACCGTTGATGTCCAAATTCATCTCCACCATGTCTCCATCTTCAATAAAACGAACTATTTTACCTTCCCACATGTTTTTATATCCCATAAAATCCGCCGTAAACATGTTGACAGGCTTCGAGTAAACCTCCTGTGCCTTGCCGATCTGTTGTATCCTGCCCAGCTTCATGACTACGATCTTGTCGGAAAGCGCCAAAGCCTCATGCTGATCATGTGTTACATAGATCGTCGTAATCTGCAGCCGTTCATGCAAGGATTTAAGTTCATACCGCATTTCCAGACGAAGCTTGGCATCCAGATTGGACAAAGGTTCATCCAACATCAGCAACCTCGGTTCCAGTACGATGCACCTGGCGATCGCCACCCTTTGCTGCTGCCCGCCGGAAAGCTGACTCGGGTATTTCTCGGCATAACCTTCCAGATGCACCTGTTCCAGCACGCTGTCTACACGCTTTTTTATTTCCTTTTTATCCATCTTTTTCAGCTCAAGGCCGAAAGAAACATTTTTCTCAATTGTCAGGTGAGGAAACAGGGCATAATTCTGAAAAACCATGCCAAACCCTCTTTTTTCAGGCGCTGTGCAAATATCTACCGAATTGTCTATGCATTCGCCATCAACATATATTTCTCCGCTTGTAATGGGGATAAGCCCGCAGATACAGTTCAGCGCGGTGCTTTTTCCACAGCCGGAAGGTCCCAGGAAGGTTACAAACTCTCCTTTTTCAATCGTCAGGTTGAAATCTTTCAATACTTCGGTACTGCCATAAGACTTATATAGGTTTTGTATTGTAAGTGTCTTGAATTCTTTCATATCATCACCCGAATTCATAATTTTGTTTGATATATAGACAATGTAAAAACTATCAGTTTCATTTTAGGATAAAGGACAAGTGCAGTCTTTTCTACAGACATGTCGCCTGCCCTTTATCCCAACAGTCATTGATACACTTTAATTTAATACCTTGCAGCTCTATTTCTTGATTTTTGCACCAACGAGTTTATCCCACATATCGAATGCAACTACCATAGCAGCCGGATCAAGAGAGGTTTCATTCGGGAAGTCTTTAATTGCCTTGTCATATTCCGGACGCATAGCTGCAGTGACCTTCTTCTGTGTGTCCGCCGGAGCCAATGACAGCGGAATATCCTTGATAGCTGGGCCCGGATAGAAATATCCGTTATCATAGGTTATTGCCTGCTGCTGAGGCTTCATCATGTAGGTAATCAGAGCAAACACAACGTTCTTCCTGTCAGAGTCCAAGCCCTTGGGTACACATACGAAGTGAGCATCGTTTATCCATGTCGTATGGTCAAAGAAGAAGCCCTGGTATGTAGCAGGAATATTCGTCTGGAGTATTCTCTGGTTTACGTCCCAGCCGATATGGCTTGCTACGATGTAGCGGGTCTCCTGGCCGAGTTCTGTAAAGGTAACGCCTGTGCCGGTCGGATAATATTCAATGTATTTATCCAGTTCCTTGAGATAGGCCCAGGTTTTGTCCCATGTTTTCGGGTCTTTGGGATTCTTGTCTCCGAGGATGTACGGCAATCCCTGCAGGAAGGATCTGCCGGGACCGGAGTTTGCAGGTCTTGCATACAGGAATTTGTTCGGGTTCTGCTTTGCCCATGCAAGTAATTCGGCAGGAGTCTTCGGTACATTCTTCACCTTGTCCGGGTTGTAGGTGAACATTGGACCGCCGGGGCAGAACGTAATGACGATGCCGTTCCCTTTGCCGATGTTGAACGCTTTCAAGGCTCCCGGAAGATATTTGCTCTCCAGATCGGGCATTCTGTCCTTAAATGTCGGCCAGAGCTGCTCCCAGATACCTGCATCGGTACCAGCGGCAAGTCCGTCAAATCCGGTCAGGACCATTGCGTTTTCAATATTTTTTGCTGCCTGCTGTGCCTGTATTTTTGCAGTCAGTTCAGGAGCAGTCAGTTTGACGAATTCCAGCTCTTTGCAAAGAGTCGGATTATTTGTCTTGAATTTCTCAATCGCAGGCTGTGTCAGCTGCAGATTGCCAGCGACATCTATAATACTTAACTTGACTGGTTTTGAAGCTGCTTTCACAACGGTTACGGTACACGTTGCGCTCTGCTTGTTGGACGTTGTTATGGTGATTACCGTAGTTCCGGCATTGACTCCAAGTATTCTGCCGGTTGTGCTGATTGCAGCAACATTTTTATTGGATGAGGAAAAAGTCAAGAACTTCTGAGTAGTGTTTGCCGGTGTCAGTGTGATTTTCAGGTCATAAAGCTGGTCGTGGACCAATGTGACTTTACTTGTGTCAAGAGAAATGCCTGTTACGGGAACCGACTTGACTGCCGAAACCTGTAATCCTATTGTCATTACCATCATGATGCAGACCAGAATTGCAACTGCCTTTTTCATAAATACCCTCCTGTTTTATTGATTTATTTGTTCCGTAATACCATCACTCTAATAAATATGTTAATATTACCGGGATAATATTTCTCTAAACAATATTGTTTTATATAGCATTCTGTTGATAATACTATAAAATAAAAAAGTGCCGGAAATAAATCCAGCACTTTTTTGCTGTACTAGCACTTTCTTGGAAGGGCATCTTTTGCCTCTCCTAATAAACGCTCACATGGTATGAATAACTTCATTTTTCACAGTTCGTTATATAATTCTATCCCTGTATTCGGTCGGAGTCATTCCGCTGATCTTTTTAAACACCCTGGCAAAGTAGTTCGGATCCCTGTAGCCGACCCTATAGCAAACATCCTTGACGTTGTTGGTGTGAACGGACAGAAGATCCTTGGCCTTCTTTATACGGAATTCCGTGAGATAATCGATAAAGGTATCTCCGGTTTCTTTTCTAAAAAGCTTGCTCAGGTAAAAAGGGCTGACTCTGACCAGTTCAGCGGCAGACTCCAAAGAAAGCTCCTTATCGAAATTCTTTTGAATGTATTCCATGACAAGGGATAGCAGGGAGTTTGCTCTGGACGCTTTTATACTGTGGATCTCCTGGAGCTTTTTCTGTATGTAACTTCTGGCATAGGATCTCAGATCTCTCGTCGAGTCCAGGAAAGTAATATCTCTGCGCATTCCTTCCGAATCGATGACGAATTCCTGCAAATGAAGGTTTAATACGGCCTCACGCATTAGCACGAATAAAAGCTCATAAATTTTTTGTTTCATGATATTCAGACCCGGCAGGTTGACAGTGATCCATTCTATCAGTTCATCGGCTATCTGAAGGG
>JAEWQC010000349.1 GCA_023399355.1 Bacillota bacterium
GTAGTGATGTAGTAAGTTTAATGATAAGAGCCGGATACGGGGGAGACTTTCAAGACCGGTTCAGTGAGAAGCCAAGGGTGAGATTCCCTTGGCTTACTCGACCTATATCATACGGCTGTTAATCTCCTGCGAGAGTGACCTCGACCTTAAATGGCCTTTCCGACGGTGCGTCTACCGTGCCGAACGCAGAGTACAGACCGCTTGCCGGGTCTGTGTCTGTGAAGGCGCGG
The DNA here is from genome assembly GCA_023399355.1 of Bacillota bacterium. Lineage (GTDB taxonomy): Bacteria > Bacillota > Clostridia > Acetivibrionales > DTU013 > UBA1305. The sequence goes on from JAEWQC010000349.1 coordinate 231, forward strand.
CTTACGCTAATCTCTTTCGGTTCGCCGCCGTTTACTTCAGTCAATACGATTTTCACAACGTCATTTTTTGTTAAATCTCCATATTCCAATATTGATTTCAAGTAGAACCCAACATACTTAACACCTTCACGCTCAAAGATGACTGGGGCGACATCTGTCGCTTTCCCGTTGATGTGCAGTTTGCGACCGCCGCCCTGTACCGTTTTATAATCGTACGAAAACGTAACAGTGTGTCCGGGTTGAGCTTGGGTTTTGCCGGAATTGGAGGCGCCGGGAGCAGGTTTTCCATCCTTCGTGACGTGAATGTAATTGCCGTGGCACTCGCTGCCCATCCAGCAAGTGAACAGAATATCGCCGACCTTCGTCGGAGTGAACTCGCGCACGAGTATTTTCTTGCCCTCAGTCAGCGTGAGATGTCCCTCATCCTTGTTATATGTGTTGGTACCCCAGCCGAGTCCCGGAATTTTGATTGTTTTTCCACAAGCCATTCCCACAGTCGGCAGTGAACCCACATTTGCGTATACGTACCATTTTACTGGAACACCGACTTTTACGGTAATGTTATTGGACGACCAAAGCCCGGCGTAGTCGGTTACGATTTCCTGTGTTTGTATATTCGATCCATCAGGTAGCTCATTTGTTGACATGCCGTCTATGTAGGCCGCCTCGATTGTCAGCACCCGCACGCCAATAAGGTAATGGTCAACGGCGTGAAGTTCTGTCTCGGGGACATTGGTCTCGTCAGCATTGGCGGGAATGTTGTACACAAGCTGCACCGTTGCTTTGACGGTGATGTTGTTTTTCCAGTCCTCTGGCAGACTATTGAGGAATGTTTCCGCTTTTGCTTTACCTGCTCCGTCAAAAACAAGATAATTGCTCAAAGACGAAGCCGTCGGAGTTTTGGAGTTTGGATCATACTTAAAAATTCCGAGTCCGCTCGCCAGGCAACCACCCATCAGGTTGCAGCCTTTCGTGTGCTTAATCGCGTCCACACCGAGACAATCACGGTCGATAATCCAGCCCGTAATCTCAATTGCCGGCGCGTTTTCCCCAGCGGAAATATGCGTGCCGACACGGTCCGCCAGCGTAATCGCCTGCGCGAAGGTGAGAAGGTCTTCAAGATGCGACTTTCCGTCGTTATATCCCTTTATGAACAGATCTTGCGCGTTTTCATTGCTGACTTCGAGTGCTGCGGCAATAAGCTTAACCGCGCCTCCTCGTGTGAGCGCGCCCTGTTCATGTGTGATTTCCTTGCTCGTCACGACTCCAAGCAACGCGGCAAAGTCGGCAGCTGTTGCCTGAGCGTCCGGCACGAAACCGTGCGGTAACGACGCGGGTGCGAACTCCGACCATTTGGCGAGTGTCGCGGCGGCCCAGTGATGTCCGAAATCAGCGTGTGTCGGTTCAGTGCCGGTATGTTCCATGTTTGTCTCCCCGTGCGCGAACGCAGGAACGGCGAGGATCAACGCAAGTACAACCACGAGAGCCAGAGAAAATGCTTTTTTGAGAAACCTGTTTTTCATAGTGATTCAAATCCTTCCATTTGATGTAGTGTAGTTTTTATTAAAAAAGGCTTGCAATATTTTTGATGGTTATCTCAAAAATATTGCAAGCCTCTGATAGATACAGTCAACTTCTCTTCCATATTCTATTTAATATAGATATTGCAAAGTGATTATCCTATAAAACTTATTGGTTTACTATGCCATAATAATACACCAAGATAAAATGCGTGTCAATAATAAAATATGTGAAAATTATGGAGATAATATTACAAAATAATTACAAAATAATTACAAAATAATTACAGGCAAGTGTACGCAATGTTTTTTTGAACTAATAGCATTATGTACATTTATATTTACAAGTAAACATATAGGGATTATAATATATTGTAGATGAAGGACTACAGATAACTGAAAAAGAGGATGAAATGTTTAAGGCAAAAAAAACAATACTTGTTGTGGATGATGAAGCAAATTTGGTTGAAGTGGTGAAATCTTACCTGGAAAACAGCGGATACTCGGTATTTGCCGCTTATAACGGTGAGGAGGCACTCCGGCTTTTTGACAAGGTCAATCCTTCGCTGGTAGTTTTGGACCTGATGCTTCCGGATATTCAGGGAGAGGAAGTATGCTATACACTAAGGCGGAAGTCAAGGGTGCCTATTATCATGCTTACTGCCAAAAGCGGGGAAGAGGACATTTTGAATTGCCTGAATATGGGCGCGGACGACTATGTGACAAAACCATTCAGTCCGAGGCAGCTTGTCGCAAGAGTGGCTGCAATGCTCAGAAGGGCTGAGTCCGAGCCCGTACCAATACCAAACATGATTTCCTATAATAATGGTGATCTGGTCATCAATGATATGAATTATGAAGTGAAAAAGGCAGGCCGTTCAATATATCTTACCAGACTTGAGTATCAAGTCCTGATGACATTAGTCAGGCATTCCGACAAGGTATTGACAAGGGACGAACTCATCGGAATTGTCATGGGAAATGATTTTGACGGATACGACAGGGCAATCGATTCACATATAAAGAACCTGAGGCAGAAGATTGAAAACGATATAAAAAAACCGGAATATATTTTAACTGTATATGGCGTAGGATACCGTTTCGGAGGAACCTGAGAGGAGGTTTTTATGAGACACAGCATAAAGACCAGATTGTCACTGTCTTTTATACTTGTCGCGCTTGTTTGCGTTTCACTGGTCAGTATCATGTCAAATGTGATTCTCGACAAGATGTTCAAGGAGTACAAAGCTCAGACACAGGTGAACAAAAACAAGGAGATTGTCTACTGGATCGGGCAACAATACGGGGCAGATGGGAAATGGGATCAATTGCTTATAGAAAACATAGGGATGAATGCACTGGAACAGGGGATGATTGTCAAGCTGGTGGATTCTACAGGCAAGGTTGTATGGGACGCAGCAGTACATAATGAAGGCATGTGCAAGGAAATGCTCGATGATATGGCGAAGAAAATGCTTGAGCATTACCCTGATTGGAATGGCAAATATATTGTCAATCCATATTCCGTATCCAAAGGGAATCATGTGGTTGGTCAAGTGGAAATAGGATATTACGGGCCATTTTATTATGATGACAATGATATGTTTTTTATTTCAACCTTGAACAAGCTGCTGGTCGGTGTGGGTGCTTTCTCACTCCTCTTTTCATTAATTCTGGGCGCATTGATCGCAAAACATCTGAGTACTCCCATATCAAAAGCTGTCAATGCGGCATTGAATATCGCAAATGGTTATTTCAGAGACAAACTTTCCGTAAAATCCAATATAAATGAGATTGTCCAGCTTGCTTCGGCTGTCAACTATCTTGCGGATACACTTGAAAAGCAGGAACTGCTGCGAAAACGGCTTACCACCGATGTTGCACATGAACTGAGGACTCCCATGTCCACTCTTCAAAGCCACATTGAGGCAATGGTGGATGGTATCTGGAAACCGGATGCGGAAAGATTGAAATGCTGCCATGGAGAAATACTCAGAATTAATAAAATGGTAGGAGATTTAGAAAAACTGTCCAGGTACGACAGTGAAGATACAAAACTTTATGTTGAGCAATATGATCTATGCGAACAGATCAGACAGGTTATTGTAAATTTTGAGGCTGATTATGCAAATAAGGGTGTGCAGATCAATTTTTCCGGAGAAAAAATGGAGATAATGGCTGACAGGGATAAAATCGGGCAGGTGCTGGTCAATCTCGTATCCAATGCATTGAAGTATACTCCTCAGGGAGGACATGTGGAAATTGGCGTCAATACGTTTAAAGACCATGTCCGGATCAGCGTGAAGGATGATGGAAAAGGAATTGGCTCAGATGATTTGCCGTTCATTTTTGAAAGGTTCTATCGTGTCGATAAATCAAGGAACAGGCAGACCGGAGGCTCGGGAATTGGATTGACGATCGCCAGGGCTATTGCGGATATGCATGGCGGCAGTATATCAGCGGTTAGTGAACTTGGAAAAGGCTCGGAATTTGTAGTACTACTCCCTGCATCCTGTTCATGAATTACATACAATATGTTTGTGCATTGCATTTTCTGCCTTCGTAACATATTCACAGAATGTTCACAAATGCTCCATAATTTCTCCACAATTATTTATTTCATGGTATTGACAATTTATCAAAGTAGTATTATTCTTATATCATACTTAATCGATTGGAATACTCAAATTAAGTACACTCTTATACATTTTATAATTTTACCGCCGGACAGGAGAAAAATCCATGTCCGGCGATTTTTTTCCTCAGAGATGAATTGAAAAGCATATTGACAAAAATGGACTTATCAAGTAGAATTTATAACATATTAAACTTATAAGTTAAGTAGGAATTAAATTTATAATGACCTGACTGGTTAACCGGAGGGCAAGTTTCTAGAAGTCTGGAAACCTGTCCGTTTTGTTTATGGGGGTGCAGATGGAGACAGCTGTCACTGAGACTTTTCAGGAGCATGGGAATGGAGGTCAAATGTGAGTAAAGTGAATCTTATGGAACCTGAGGTAGTAATACGGGAGGTTCGGCTTGGCTCAATTACAGGATTTGAAGGCACAGCGGGTGAACTTGTTCAATGCTCCCGTGCCGGAAAGCTTAAAGATAGTATCAGGAGCTTCAGCCAATGCATGGGCTGCAGTTCCGGCAATGCACTATGCCAGCTTGCAATGATTCAGGACGCGGCAATCATCAACCATGCGCCTGCTGGATGCGCGGGAGATTTCTTCGGTTTCAATTTCGTATACAGGGTGGGACAGATGGAGAGAAAACTGCCTGCAGTGAATGGAAGATATTTCAGTACGAATATTGAAGAGCGGGATACGATTTTTGGCGCCGTGCAAAAGCTGGAGTCTACGATTCGCACGGTGTATGAGAGACTGCACCCCAATGCGATCTTTATTACCACTTCATGTGCTTCCGGCATTATCGGAGATGATGTGGAAGGCGCAGCCAACGATCTGTCCGGTGAACTTGGAATACCTGTCGTAGCATGCTTCTGCGAAGGCTTTAAGTCAAGGATCTGGACGACGGGCTTTGATTCTGCGTACCATTCGATTGTACGTAAAATAGTCAAACCTCCTGAGAAAAAGACGAACAAGGTAAATATCATCAATTTCTGGGGCAGCCATGTTTTTGATAGCCTGCTGAACCGGTTGGGATACGAACCCGAGTATATTGTGCCGTTTTCCACAGTCGCACAGTTGGAACGCATATCCGAGGCAGCCGCCACCATACAAATCTGTCCGACACTGGGGACGTACATCGGTGCCGCACTGGAACAGGTATACGGCGTTCCTGAAATCAAGTCTCCTCCGGCCTATGGAATTGCAGGAACGGACATCTGGATGAGAGAGCTCGGGAAGGTTCTGGACCGGGAAGCAGAGGTTGAAAAAATGATTAAGGAGGAACATGAAAGAGTTCTTCCGCAGATTGAGGAATATCGTCAAAAGTTGAAAGGGAAAACGGCCTACCTGACGGCAGGTGCAGCTCACGGCCATTCTCTGATTGCCCTTTTGCGGGAGTTGGGACTTGATGTTCAGGGAGCTGCGATATTCCACCATGATCCCATATATGACAACGGAGATACGGCTTCTGATGCACTGGCGCATGATGTCGATACGTATGGCGATATCGCTCATTATAATGTGTGCAATAAGCAGGCATATGAGCTTGTAAATATTTTAAACAAGGTGAAACCGGATATCATGATTGCAAGACATGGGGGTATGACCTTGTGGGGTGCGAAATTGGGCGTTCCGACACTGCTGATCGGCGACGAACAATTCAGCTTTGGCTACCAGGGGATCCTGAATTATGCAGAGCGTATTCTTGAGACACTGGATAATAAAGAGTTTGTGACCAATCTGGCAAAACACAGCTCCATGCCATATACAAAATGGTGGTTGGAACAGAACCCATTTGCTTTTCTCGGAGGTGACACAAGTGTCGAATTTTATTGAACAGCCCAGATATTCCTGTGCATTGGGCGCACAGCAAACAGTAGTGGCTATCAAACGGGCTGTTCCAATCGTACATGCCGGTCCAGGCTGCAGTGGAAAAATAAGCAGCTTGATTGGCCAGGGTGAAGGTTATGCAGGCGGAAATACGATACCCTGCACCAATGCAAGTGAAACAGAAATCGTATACGGCGGTGAGCATCGGCTAAAGAGTATCATCGAAGGCTCGTTCAAGGTAATTGATGCAGACCTTTATGTAGTACTCACCGGCTGCACCTCCGACATCGTCGGAGATGACATAGGCAGAGTAGCTTTTGAATTCCAGGAAGCGGACAAACCTATTGTATATGCGGAAACAGGCGGGTTCAAGAGTAATAATTATGTGAGCCATGAGGTTGTAGTAAATGCTATCATAGACCAGTATTCAGATAAGTTTGCTGCAAAAGGAGCAAAAACCAAAGGCCTTGTAAATGTTTTTTCTGTTATCCCATACCAGGATCCTTATTGGAACGGAAACCTCGAGGAAATTAAAAGAATTCTTGAAGGTATCGGGCTGAAGGTCAACATCCTTTTTGGACACCATTCCGGAGGAGTGGAGGAGTGGAAAACCATACCCGATGCGGAATTTAACATTGTGGCAAGTGCCTGGGCCGGACTGGGAATCGCTGCCCATCTCGAAGAGAAATACGGCACTCCGTTTCTTCACTTTCCGTATCTGCCTATCGGAGGCAACGAGACGACGAAGTTCCTGAGGCAGGTAGCAGATTTCGGAAAGCTTGATAAAAACACTGTGGAGGCTTTTATCAAGAAGGAAGAGGAAAGGTTTTACGCACAGATTGAGCGAACGGCAGATTTCATGCTGGAGTTCCGGTATGGAATCCCAAGGAGATTCTATACTTTGCTGGATGCCACCTATGCAGTCGGATTTTCCAAATTTCTTCTGAATGAATTGGGAATTATACCGGCAAAGCAATTTATTACGGATGATACGCCTGAAAGGTTTAGAGAAGATGTCAGCAAATATTTCACCAACATATCGGCATTCAGGTCTGCTGAAGTGAGCTTTTCCATCGATGGCGGCGCCATACAGGAAGAAATCCGCAAGGACAACCACAAAAACAGGGCGCTTATTCTGGGCAGCAGTTGGGAAAGGGATATCGCAAAGGATATCGGAGCAGATCTGCTGATTATCAGTCCTCCCGTTTCCTACAGACTCGTTCTGAATTGCGGATATGCCGGTTATAATGGCGGATTAAGGGCGATTGAAGATATTTATGACAGAGTACTTGATACATACCGTTAGGAGGGTTGCCGATTGACAAACAGAATAGCTTTAGCCAGTAATGACGGTAAAAGTATTGATCAGCATTTTGCGCAGGCAACCAGGTTTTACATTTATGACGTATTGGAAAACAGTTATGAGTTCATTGAACTTAGAACAAATGCAGAGGTTGAGGGTCACGATGAAAACCAATTTGACAGGGTGCTTGAAATACTGAAGGATTGTAAGGCAATATTTGTCGCGCAAATAGGTCCGGGGGCTGCAAGATATATCAATAACAAAGGCTTTCGTACTTTCGAATCGCCATATCCCGTTGAGAAGGTGCTGAACAGGATTATTGAAAAGCATGTCCTGGAGAAACCGTAAGAATGATTCTGTATGGAACGAAGCAGTTTTTCCGGAGAATAGGAATTTATCAACCGCTGGGGAATTCCTGTTCCGGAGAAAGAGAAGTAGTTCTGCTGTCTTCAGGCAGTGATACCACTTTCCCTGTCTGGGAGCCTGTTCAGGATGCTCGCATCCATCAAAGGGGCCCCGGGGTTTTCTGACACTGGAACGGTTATGAACGAAAGGAATTTTCCTGGGGATGGAGGGACGGCAATATGGCCGGTATTTTGTATTCAGATGTGAAAAAGGATCAAATGACACCAAAGGAAAGAGATGCAGCTATTGCTGAAAATAAGCCTTATGACAGAATACAATGCGAGCTCTTTATCGGAGGACATGCCGCTAAATTAATAGGCTCAAAGGTATCGGACCTGCATCTTGATCTCGATAAGATGGTTGAAGCACAGATAGCAATCCGCAAGACTTATGAAACAGAATCCGCATTTATCGGACCGGGACTTCATGGCCTGGCGGAAGCAATAGGCAGCAAGGTCGCATTTCCTGATTACAATACCCCTTATATTACAGACTTTGCTGTAAAGGAGTTTTCCGATATTGACAAGCTGGAGAGGATCGATCCTTTGAAAGCCGGCAGGCTTCCGCTGATGTTTGAAGGGTTGAAGAGGGTTCAGGAAGCACTTGGGCAGGAACTGAACGTCTTTACCGAGGTTGCAGGACCCTTTACAACAACTGCGAACCTCAGGGGGACGGATTTGCTTCTGAAGGATTTGTACAGGTCTCCTGAATTTGTCCACAAGCTTTTACGGCTTGCTGCAGATTCAACCATAGCGTATATCAAGGAAGCGGCAAAAATTGGTGTTGATATCTCTATTGCTGATCCTACAGCATCCGGAACACTAATCAGTGAAACTCATTTTAAGGAATTTGCCTTACCATATCTGAAAGAAGTGACCGACAGCATTATTCAATATACTGGAAATGCTCCAATGCTGCATATTTGCGGCAAAACGGAAAAACTGTGGAATTCCATGGCGGAATCCGGTGCAGTTGCACTCAGCCTTGATGATGTGATTGATCTGGAGGAGGCAAAACGTACTGTCGGGGATAAAGTGAAACTGATCGGCAATGTAAGGCCTACGGCAGTCATGTATCTCGGAACACCGGAGGATGTGCACAATAATGCAAGGGAATGCCTCAGAAAGGCTTATGACAACCCCAAGGGATATGTCCTTGCACTTGGATGTGAGCTGCCCAATGATACGCCGCCTGAAAATATGCATGCATTGCTTCACGCGGCACGAAAATACGGGCAATATCCTTTCAATCCTGAACTGTTCAGTGCATGAAAGCAGGCCGCAGGCCATTGGAAGGCTGGTTGGAGCAGATGTTGAACTTCAAAGAAAGGGGAATCAATATGGCGGATGTTCTATATTCAGATGTAAAAAAAGACCAAATGACCCCAAAAGAAAGAGATGCAGCCATTGCTGACCATAAACCGTATGACAGGATACCGTGCAGTCTTTTTATCGGAGAGCATTCAGCAAAGCTTATCGGGTCAAAGGTTTCGGATTTGCATCTGAAACTTGATAAAATGCTTGAGGCACAGATAGCAGCCCGCAAGGTGTATGAATCGGAGTCGGCAGGCGTGGGACCCGGACTTCAGGGCCTGGCTGAAGCCATAGGCAGTAAAGTCGCATTCCCGGATTATAACACCCCATATATTTCGGACTTCGCAGTGAAGGAATTCTCCGATATCGACAAACTGGAAGTCATCGACCCTTTAAAAGCGGGGAGACTTCCACTGTTGCTGGAAGGCCTGAAAAGGATAAAAGAAGCCCTTGGACAGGAGGTCAATATCTCCACGGGAGTAGCCGGACCATTTACAACGGCTGCCAACCTCAGAGGTACGGATATTCTGCTGAAGGATCTGTATCGTGCTCCCGAGTTTGCCCACAGGCTCCTGAGACTGGCAACCGATTCGACGATAGCCTATGTGAAGGAAGCAGCCGGAATTGGTATAACTATTTCTATTGCCGAGCCTACCGCGTCCGGTACACTCATAGGGGAGACTCATTTTGAAAAATTTGCCCTGCCCTATCTGAAAGAACTGACAGACAGTATTATTGAGTATTCCGGCAAAGCGCCATCCCTGCATATCTGCGGTAATACGAAAAAAATATGGAACTTCATGGCGGATAGCGGCGCCAGTTCATTAAGCCTCGATGATGCGATTGATCTGGAAGAAGCAAAACATGCTGTCGGAGACAGGGTAAAGCTGATCGGGAATGTAAGGCCGACTGCAACCATGTATCTGGGCACACCGGAAGATGTGGACAGGAATGCAAAGGAATGTCTCACAAAGGCATACGATAACCCAAAAGGATATGTATTGGCGCTTGGATGCGGACTACCGGCCGATACCCCTCCTGAAAACATACATGCGCTGCTGCATGCCGCACGGAAATACGGGCAGTATCCAGTGAATCCTGAACTGTTCAGTTCCTGAAAGAGGCATGATGACAGGCAAACATGCCAAATAGGATTTTAAAAGGATCATAAGTCGAAACCAGTTGACCAGAAAAGCTAGAGACTAGGTTTGCAATCGCTATGGATTGCACAACGTGGTCTTTTTGATTTATTGGCAGAGGACACAGGCATAGACCAGAAAAGAAATATCACAATATAAAAAGAATTCTTAGAAAGAAGGGACGTCAATATGTCAAGCACTTTGTACGCAGACGTAAAGAAAGACCAGATGACACCAAAGGAAAGGGATGCTGCCATTGCAGAAAATAAACCGTATGACAGGATACAATGCGCACTTTTTATCGGAGAGCATGCAGCAAAACTTATAGGCGCAAAAGCTTCCGACCTGCACCTGGATGTTGACAAAATACTTGAAGCGCAGAAGGCAATCCACAAGGTATATGATGCGGAGACAGCCGGTGTCGGACCGGGACTTCAGGGCATGGCGGAAGCGATAGGCAGCAAGGTTGCATTCCCCGATTACAGTACTCCGTACATATCGGAATTTGCCGTTAAGGAAATATCTGATTTAGACAAGCTGGAGGTCGCCGATCCCTTGAAGTCCGGGAGGCTTCCGCTGCTGCTTGAAGCGCTGAAGAGGATTAAGGAAGCGCTTGGAAATGAGGTAAATGTTTCTACCTGGGTTGCGGGACCGTTTTCAACAGCTGCAAACCTCAGGGGCACGGATGTGCTGCTGAAGGACCTGTATCGCTCCCCGGAGTTTGCACACAGACTTCTGAGGCTTGCTACGGACTCGACCATAGCCTATGTCAGGGAGGCGGCAAAACTGGGCATCTATTTCTCCATTTGCGACCCCACTGCATCCGGGACCTTGATTAGTGAAAACCATTTCAAAAAGTATGCGCTGCCATATCTGAAAGAATTGACAAACAGCATTATTGAAGCATCGGGAACAAAACCGGTATTGCACATATGCGGAAATTCATCAAAGATATGGAATTACATGGCGGAGACGGGAGCCAGCGCGCTTAGCCTTGATGATGTAATTGATCTTGAAGAGGCAAAGCATGCTGTTGGAGACAAGGTGCAGCTGATAGGCAATATCAGGCCTACTGCGACTATGTATCTTGGCACTCCTGAGGATGTGGACAATAATGCAAAAGAATGCCTCAGAAAGGCGTACGATAATCCCAAAGGTTATGTTCTCGGGCTTGGATGCGGACTGCCGAATGATACGCGTCCGGAAAACATACATGCCCTTGTTCATGCAGCCCGGAAATATGGCCAGTATCCTTTGAATCCAGAGCTTTTCAGTGCTTGAAATATAACGGGGTTATAATGTCCCCCACCTCCTGGCCCTTTTGCTTTCGCAAAAAGCCTGGGTGGCGGGGGTAACGATTTGGTTTTCAAGCGGTGAGCGTGTCTCACGCCTCGTTGAAATGCAGCAGCGGTAAGAAAATGTGTTATAAAAAAATATAAAAACGAATGAGGTGCAAAAAACATGTCGGAATCAAATTTTAGTTTTGACACAATAAAGGTAAGAGGGGGATATAACCCAAAGGATCATAATTATGCGGTATCTGTACCGATTTATCAGACAGCGTCGTTTGAACTTGGCGGTACGGATCGTTTCGAAAGGCTCAGAACCTTCAAGGAAGGAGGTTATTTTTATACAAGGCTTGGCAACCCCACCGTTGCAGTACTGGAGGAAAGGGTGGCTGCGCTGGATGGAGCGGCGGCGGCTGTAGCAGTTGCATCGGGCATGTCTGCAATTACGCTGACCTTGTTTTGCGTAGCGGAAGGCGGAGGAAGAATTATTACAACGAAGCAGCTTTATGGCGGTACAGCAGACAGCTTTAGCCTTATATATCCCAAATTCGGAATAGCAATAGATAAAGTTGACAATCCCAATGACCCTGAAGAATTCAGGAAAGCCATTAAAGAGGATACCAGGGCGATATTTATAGAATCCATCAGCAATCCCAATGCGATTGTGGCTGATATAGAAGCAATTGCCAGAATTGCACATGAGAATAATATTCCGCTGATTGTAGACAACACTTTCGCTACGCCTTATCTTCTCAATCCAATCAAGTACGGTGCCGACATTGTCATCTATTCAGCAACAAAAGCGCTCAGCGGACATGGGAATGTAATTGCCGGACTGATTCTGGAAAGCGGAAAATTCAACTGGGCAAATGGCAAGTTCCCTCAATTTGCGCAGCCAACTTATTTTTTCAGAGACGATCAGGGCAAAGAAAGAGGTATTATTGAAGTATTCCCGGAAATACCGTTTTCCATAAAATTGCGTTTCCATTACCTTGCTTACTTTGGCGCGGCTTTGAGTCCTTTTGATGCGTATCTTGTATTGCTTGGCCTGGAAACTTTGTCCGAGCGCGTACAAAAGCAGGTTTCAAATACGGAGACAATCATTCGCTATCTGGAAAAGGTAAAGCAAGTGACATGGATAGAACATCCTGCAGCTAAATCCAGCCCTTACAAGGAATTGGCACAAAAATACCTCCCCAGGGGAGCCGGTTCAACCTTTTCCTTTGGTGTAAAGGGCACAAAGGAACAAGTATACAAATTTCTGGATTCAGTCCGATTATTTAGCTATCAGGCGAATGTAGGAGATGCAAGGTCTTTGATCATCGACCCTCCGAACGTCACTCATGGCGAATTGAATCTGAAGGAACAGAAGTCTGCAGATATAGCGCCCGAGACGATAAGGCTTTCAATAGGCCTGGAAGATGCAAATGACCTGATTGCCGATCTGGAACAGGCTTTTGCACAAGCTTTCAAATAAAACATATGAAAATTAAAGTGATTGCATGTGAAGTGATGAAAGAGGAACTGCTTCTGGTCAACACGGAGAATACCGTTGATTGGCACTTTGTTTCAATGGGGCTGCATACGCGGCCCCAAAAACTTCAGGAGGAATTGAAAAGTATTCTGGAAAAGATTACGGAGGATTACGACAGGGTGATCCTTGGCTTCGGACTGTGCGGTGGCGCAGTGCGGGGCCTGAAAGCAGATCATTATACACTGACCATACCAAGGATACATGATTGTATCCCTGTTTTTTTAGGTTCCAGAAAAAGATTCGAACAGTTGCAGAAGACTCCAGGCACCTTTTATCTTACCAGCGGATGGCTTGAATGCGGTACTCCTGTCATGACGGAATATCAGCGGGTTTGTCAAAAATATGGGGAGAAAAAAGCGAAAATTGTCTTTAGCAGGATGTATGACAGCTATAAACGTGTTCTTTTTCTTCATACGGACCATCCAAGGGATGAGGCAGGACTGGCGGCTTCCAAAGAAATTGCAGTACTTCTCGAACTGGAATGTCATACAACGGATGGCAGTTCTGACTATTTGAACAAGTTGGTGAATGGTCCATGGGAAGAGGCTGAATTCATTCAACTTGAGCCGGGTGAGGTGTTGAAGGATTCACATTTCAACCCTTGATTGCATCCCTTTATTTCCCGTTAAAACATTTATTCCATCAAAACAGAGCGAAATAATACAAACCCGGTTGACATTCCGTCTTTTAAAAGTTAAAATATATTAAAAAGATAGGAATAATATAGTCTATTCGGGTGACTGGAAATACCGGAGGCCGGACTGAAGCATTGTAATGACAACGTTTCAGACCGGCCTTATTTTTTTGATTGTAGAGGAGCTGATCTTTTGGAGTCCAGAGAGATTATTCTAAATGCATTAAATCAGCAAAAAACGCCGAGACTTCCTGTAGCCATTTTATCAGGAGGCGCATGGACCTTCAACAGAAGAGGACTTACTCTCGAAAAAACCTTGTCGATCGGTGCGGAAAAAGCGGCGGAGATTCTTGAGGAAACAAACGAAATCATCAAATCCGACATTGTCTGGCCGGGCTCGGGATATCATAACCTGGCAATAAGAGCTATCGGCGGGGAAATAAAATTCCGTGCAAAAGGAACGCCGGATGTGCAGGAGGTGCTGTTAAAGGAAGTAAAGGATGTCGATGCTGTCAATCTTGACGGTTTGAAGAATGACAGCGACATCAGCACATTAGTTGAGACAACTGCCATTTTGAGCAGGTCCATTGGAAAAAGAACGCTGGTAGGGACCAGCCAATGGGGACCGTTTACGCTTGCAGGACATGTATACGGCGTGGAAAGGCTGATGAGAAGCATCTACAGGGACAAGGCAGCAGTCCGGGCCGTGCTTGAATTTACATCCGAACTTTGTTACAGATACCTGAAATTATATGTTGATTCGGGTGTTGAAATTGTTTCAATTGCCGATCCGACTTCTTCAGGGGACCTCATATCAAGGGAGCAATTCAGAGAATTTTCTCTTCCCTATCTTAAAAAAGTTACAGGCAAATTGGCTGCGGATGGTGTCCTTGTGAGCATCCATATTTGCGGTAATATTGATGACAGGCTAGACTTGATTCCTGAAACCGGTGCGAAAAATCTATCACTGGATTATAAAGTTGATCTGCAGAAAGCTTCAGGAATTCTGAATGGGAAAATGACGTTCTCGGGAAATATGAATCCTGTAGCAGTGATGCAGAATGAAACACCTGAAGGCGTGGCTGCTGCATGCCGCGAATGTATTGAAAAAGCCGGCGGGAGCAGTTATATATTGATGCCCGGTTGTGACCTGCCGCCCGCGGTGCCGATTGAAAATATACTTGCAATGGTACGAGCAGCAAGAGATACTGAAGTTTTGTAAGGATCATCAAAAAAGAGAAGGAAGGGTTACCTTTGGCCGAACGAACCAATGACAGGGAAGCAGCTGTAAAACTTTTAAAGGAGTATGTGAAAACGGAGAGCCTTATCCGGCATGCTCTTGCCGTGGAGGCAGTCATGCGGCATTTCGCGCGCCTCCTGGATGCCGGTGATGAAGAAAAATGGGGCATCATCGGATTATTACACGATATTGACTATGAAAGGTTTCCCGACCAGCACTGCTTTAAAACCAGAGAAATATTGACCAGTGCCGGTTGGCCCGAAGAATATATCAGAGCTGTTGAGAGCCATGGCTACAAGCTGGTGAATGATGTAGAACCGATAGATGTCCTGGAAAAGGTGCTTTACACCACGGACGAACTGACAGGCCTGATTGCGGCGACGGCTGTTCTCAGACCCAGCCGGAGCCTGTTTGATCTGAACGTCAAGTCTGTTAAAAAGAAATGGAAACAGAAGGGCTTTGCGGCAGGAGTCAACCGTGAGGTGATAGAAGACGGAGCAAAGCTATTGGGAATGGAAATTGACTTTATCATCGGGCAGACCATAAAGGGAATGCAGAATGTTGCGGAGGAAATCGGCCTGAAGGGTGATCCGGGACAGACGGCAGAGAATGAGTAGCGGAGATATAACGAGGCAAAAAACGTCCCCATTTCTATAAGTGGCGGGTACCGATTCGGTTTTCAGGCGACGGGCATATCTCCCGCCCGGATTGCATGGGCAAGCAGCAAGCTTACTTTGCGACCGGCCTCATTGTACCTTGGTAAGGAAATGCTTCGATAACCGAAACAGTTCCTTTGAATCGAGGCGTTTTAATTCATTCAATAGGGGTTGACATTTGAATCCATATCGTTTAAAATATAGTAAAGCAATAGGAAAAGTATGCATAGATGTGCTGGTTGACCAGAAAGACTGGAGACTAAGCTGGAAAAGCACCAATTGGTGTTTTGAAGCTTAGTCTTTTTGTTTTTAGCGTTCATGGGAGTTGTTTTTGATGGAAGCAGACCTGCATTCATTAAAATAGCTGACATAAGTATCAGTGGGGGATGAAATTTTAATTTTATCATAATATTTAAAGGAGACTAAATCATGGCCAAAAAAATCAAGCAAATTGCAATTTATGGGAAAGGCGGGATCGGAAAATCCACAACAACGTCCAATATAAGTGCAGCACTATCTACAGCGGGATATAAAGTGATGCAGTTTGGCTGCGATCCTAAAAGTGATTCCACCAATACATTGAGAGGCGGTAAATATATACCCACCGTACTTGATACCCTAAGGGAAAAGAACGTTGTCAAGGCAAGCGAAGTCATATTTGAAGGCTTTAATGGCATCTATTGCGTCGAAGCAGGAGGCCCCGCCCCCGGTGTAGGCTGCGCAGGCAGGGGCATTATTACTGCCGTGCAGCTGTTTAAACAGCAAAAAGCATTTGAAGATCTGGATCTGGATTATGTCATCTATGATGTACTCGGCGATGTCGTCTGTGGGGGCTTTGCAGTACCTATTCGCGAAGGAATTGCCGAGCATGTCTTTACAGTTTCCTCAGCGGATTTCATGGCGGTATATGCTGCAAACAATCTTTTTAAGGGTATACAGAAGTACTCCAATTCCGGAGGTGCATTGCTGGGTGGCGTGATTGCAAATTCAATCAATGCCCCCTATGCGAAGGAAATCATTGATGATTTCGTTAAGCAGACCAATACCCAGGTGGTTGAATATGTACCGAGGTCTGTTACGGTTACTCAGAGTGAGCTTCAGGGTAAAACGACAATTGAAGCATCTCCGAATTCCAAACAGGCGGATGTATACAGGAGTCTTGCCCGGAAAATTGCAGAGCATACGGAATCAAAAGTTCCTACTCCGCTTGAAATAGGAGAATTACGTGCCTGGGCATCGAAGTGGGGCGATTATCTTTTGGCGCTTGAGACAGGTGAGGTGAGGGCAGAAGCAGGCGACAGCATATAAATTTTTTAATATAATTAGTCGGCAGCGGTAAGAAAGTGTTTCTACAACTGAGACATTTTCGTATCGCTGTTTTATTATACGCTGTATATTTTTGAAATATATGTTGATATATGTAAATATATGTGATATTATAGTCTTAGCCACAAAAGTTTTGAGTGTCTGACTGGTTTACCAGAGGCGATGTTCTTCTATAAAAGAATATCGCCTTTTATAGTATACTGCAAAAAAAGTATCAAACCGGAAGGATACTCATTCCGTTGGTAAAGCAAAATAAAAAACTGAAAAGAGGATGAGATTATGGGTAAGAACATTGTTCGTGCAACACCGCCGACAAAAGATCCGGACCAGGTATATCCGAAGGTCCCCGGAATCGACTTCAAGGACTTCGAGCTTTCCTCAGAAGGTTTGCCACAGGCACAAATCAACAAGGCACTTGCTGAACTTCTCAATTATGAAACCTTACAAAAAGCGAACTTTCTAGGCTATCAGGCAAACCAGAAGCTTGATTTTGATTCGGATTTGCATCAATACCTCAACTACCACATCAACAATATCGGAGACCCCTTCCAGTCCGGTAATTTCACAGTGAACAGCAAGTTTGTCGAACGGGCGGTTCTGGACTATTTTGCTTCACTCTGGAATGCACGCTGGCCGCACGAAAACGATCCACAGCTTCCTTATGAGGAATGGAAGGATTCATACTGGGGTTATGTTCTTTCAATGGGATCTTCTGAAGGGAATGTATACGGACTTTGGAATGCAAGGGATTATCTGGCCGGCAAGTTCCTGCTTGAGGATCCGGAGGTGGAGCATGTAGCCCGGGAAGCCAGTAAAAACGGGAGGACAGCTTCCGTTCAGCGCCGTTTGATTTATTATCAGGCAAACGCGGACGAAGACAATCTCAATGAATATTCTCCGGTCGCGTTTTATTCACAGGATACGCATTATTCCATTATCAAGTTTATGAGTGTTTTGAATTTTCCCACCTTTTATGAGATCGCAGTGGATAAAAAATTTCCGTCTCCTCTCAAATTTCCTGATGATTACCCGCCCCAATTCTCCAGCCAGTACATTGATCAAAGAACCGGCTGGCCGTTTGAGGTTCCTTCAAATGAAGATGGATCCGTATATATACCGGCACTTGTCAAACTGGTGGACTTTTTTGCTTACAGGGGCTATCCCGCGCTTGTCAGCTTCAACTACGGCACAACTTTCAAGGGAGCCTTTGACAATGTCAAATCTGCCGTGGACAATCTCGTTCCCATATTTCAGAAATACAACTTATATAAGCGCAAGGTGTATTATGATCCGAAGGATAAAACTAAATTCGATATTCGCAACGGATTCTGGTTTCATGTGGATGGCGCACTTGGTGCCGCCTACATGCCGTATATGGAAATGGCCCTGAACGAAGGGAGATTGGATGCACCCAAAGATTATGAATTTCCGGTATTTGATTTCCGGATAGAAGAAATTCATTCCATTGTGATGAGCGGTCACAAATGGATAGGAGCTCCCTGGCCTTGTGGAGTTTTTATGACAAAAGTCAAATTCCAGCTGCAGCCCCCGGACAATCCGGAGTATATCGGCTCTCTTGATACAACTTTTGCAGGATCGCGCAATGGCTTTTCAGCACTGATCTTGTGGGATTATCTGGCCAAGCATTCCTATGACAGCCTTGTACAAAAGGCGTTGAATCTGGAGGTTCTGGCCTCATATGCTGAAAATCAGCTTCGGATTCTTTCCCAGCAAATCGGAATAGACCTCTGGGTAGACCGTTCTCCGCTTTCGCTGACGATTCGATTCAGAGAGGCGAATCCAACCATAGTTTATACCTATTCTCTGTCAGGCGAGGTGCTTTATGTAAATGGTGAAAGACGACAATATTCGCACATCTTCATTATGGAACATGTCACCAAAGACCTGATAAACAAGTTGATCAAAGACCTCAGTCAATCCGGTGCCTTTCCTCCCCAGGAGGTTGAAAATGAAATTCCTGAAAATCTGATTGTGCCCAATGCCAAGAAGCTGTTGCATGTTCCTCATACGGGACGCGGCTTCAAGTAGGATGTTTCAGGTTGTGTAGAGCGGTCTGCTGAAATATTGCAGACCGCTTTTTCACCGCTTCTCCATCAGGCCTTTTCATCTGTTTGGATCAACGCTCTTGCTCCTGAAAAGTTGAAAAAGCAGAATTCACGTGAGTTCTGTCATTAGAAATACAACAAATAGGCACTGATGTAAACAGTTGACAACTTTGTAGGTATAGATTAGTATCTATACTATAATTATGCATCATTGTGTGCATTTTTGTAGAACTATTTGCTGTATGAAAGGATTTTCCAATGATAGAATCAGAGTACAAATATAGGTTAAATATGAATCATTACGATATCATATTGGGAAAATTGACGGATAAGTACGTGCCAAAAAGAAATATACAAATCAATTATTATTATGATAATAAGGATTTCGAACTAAATAAAACGAATGTAACTTTGCGAGTACGCCAGATAGATGAGACATTGAAATTGGAAATTAAGCTGCCATTATATAATAATGGTGCAATAAAGGTTAAAAAGGAAATGTCCAGGCCATTATGTGAGTTGCCTTCTAAATTTAATTTCAGCAAGGATGAATGGCATTCCATTCTCCCGGAGAATACTGATTTTTTGCTTGTTGGAGAAATGATAACGGAAAGGATCAGGTTCTTTGAAGAAAATGGGATAGAGATTGATCTGGATAAAAATTATTATCTGGGATTGATTGATTATGAACTGGAAATAGAATTTCCGGAAGAATTGAAAATGCAAGCTTCGGAAATTGTTCACTCTTTAATTCAGGGTGAAGATTGCAAACCATCAGAGCATGGTAAAAACGAAAGATTTTTTTGTCAATTCAGAAAGCTGTTTAGTTGTCACCAGGCTTAGAATGCCCCTCACCTCTATAGTTCTTTTACTTCGCGAAAAGCCTTGGCAGCAGCTACTGCTTAGGTTTCCAGGCAATGAACATATCTCCGGCGCCGGATGTATGGGCGAACAGCCAGCAAATGATTAATTCTTTTTTTAGTCCAAAATAAAAAGACGCTCATGGAAATGTGGATGTAACTATTTCCTCAAAATAAAATATACTGAAAGTATAATGATTATGTAAATGAGGAGTGTTATTATGGGCGGAGTGTTAGGCATAGGCGGTCTTAACAGCTGTTTTGGTGATAACTGCACATTATTGTTCTTTATCATTGTATTCCTGCTGTTATTCTGGGATCGGTGCGGCAGAGTAGATCCGTAAATAACTTAAGAATAATTTAGGGGACTGGTCTCAAAACTAAAATATTTTGAGCCGGTCTTTTTTTTATAGAAAAGCATAAAAGACGGATTCCAAAAATTTGTTAATTTAAAAAATAAAGGGCATCTTAAACCTATTTTACCGGTTTGGAGACAGACCCTTTTTACCTTATTGGGTCGTGTTATTTGACGGGCAAGGCAAGCCTTGGTAAGATATGACTATGGTAGATTTGACATACAGAGGAGATTCATGTCGAAAGAAGGAATGTGTGTTAAAGAAGGAATGTGTGTTAATGAAAGGGAGGGTAAAAATGAAATTAACCATACTTGTTGATAATAATACACTTATTGGTATGAATTACTTTGGTGAGCCCGGATTATCCTATTATATTGAGGAAGGAGGGCACAGGATATTATTTGACGTAGGTTACTCGGATGTTTTTCTCAAAAATGCATATAAAATGGGGATCTCCATTCAGAATATTGATTATGTTATTTTGTCACACGGACACCTTGACCATACCTGGGGGATGTCTCACCTGATAGGCAATCTGGACTATTTTTCCGGCAACAGGGGAAAGGCCGTTACATTGTTGACGCATCCTCTGGCTCTATGCCCCAAAATTGATGAGGGCGAACAGATTGGCTTTATTTATTCCGAAGAGGTGCTAAAGGGCTGCTTTAATGTCAAATTGTCCAAAGCTCCTGTATGGATCAGCGAAAGACTGGTTTACCTGGGACAGATCGATAGAATAAATGATTTTGAAAACAAGCGGAATATTGGTGTTACAGTAGAAAATGGCATTGAAAAGGAAGATTTTCTCATGGACGATTCTGCTCTGGTCTACAAGACGGATCAAGGCCTGGTGGTGATAACGGGATGTTCACATGCAGGAATATGCAATATCATTGAGTATGCCAGGAGGGTGTGCGGGGAAGAAAGAATATTGGATATCGTAGGAGGATTTCATCTTTTGAATCCGTCGGAACCCCAGCTTGAGGCAACTCTGGAATATATGAAAAGACTGCATCCGGGAGAAGTGCATGCCTGCCATTGTACAGACCTGCGCTCCAAAATTGCCTTATCCGGGGTGGTGAATATCAAGGAAGTTGGCGTGGGAACCGAACTGGAATATGAGTAAATTTATCGGCAACTCTATTGAAAGGCATATAAAGAGCCGAAATGAGAAATGATTTGTTAGTAATAACAGGAAGAAAGAGATGGAGAAATGGCAGAAGCAGATTTTACCGATTATTCACTCAGCGAAGAGATATTAAAATCCATACGAATTTTAAACTACAGCAGACCTACCAAAGTACAGGAGCAGGTGATACCGTCCGTATTGGGACGAAAGGACGTTATCGTAAAATCACAGACGGGAAGCGGAAAGACGGCAGCGTTTGCCATCCCTGTTTGTCAGATGATTGAGTGGAACGATAATAAACCTCAGGCTTTAATCATCACCCCTACAAGAGAGCTTGCCATTCAGGTCAGGGAAGACATCTTTCATATAGGCAGGTTTAAAAGGCTTAAAGTAGCAGCTGTTTTTGGAAAGTCGTCTTTCTATGCCCAGGAAAAGGAACTGAAGCAGAAAACACATGTTGTTGTCGGGACACCGGGTCGCATTATTGACCATTTGGAAAGAGGGACTTTTGATACCTCCAACATCAAATTTCTTGTGTTGGATGAAGCGGATAAAATGCTCCAGATGGGATTTATAGAACAGATGGAGACCATTATAAAAAGTCTGCCCAGCCAGCGCGTGACCATGTTATTGTCGGCAACAATGCCTTTGAACATCAAAAACTTATGCGACAAATACATGACGGCTCCGATCCTGGTGGAGATAGAAGAGAAAAACCCTGCAGCGGACAGGATCAGTCAGGAAAGGTACCATGTAAATCAGGAGGACAAGCTGAAATTATTAAGAGATGTTATGATCGTAGAGAATCCGGATAGCTGCATGATATTTTGCAATACCAAGCAGATGGTGGATGAAGTATATAACGAGTTGACAAAAATGAAATATGCTTGCGAGAAAATTCACGGCGGGATGGAACAACGGGACAGATTGAGCGTAATGGAGGATTTTAGAAAGGGCAGGTTCAGGTATCTTGTCGCTACAGATGTTGCAGCAAGAGGGATCGACATAGATAACATTACACTGGTGGTCAATTATGATGTACCAAGAGACAGTGAAAACTATGTCCATCGGATCGGCAGAACCGGGCGTGTCAATAATACGGGAAGAGCAATTACTTTTGTAGCCGGAAATGAAAAGAAATTTTTAAATGAGATACAGCGATTCACAGAAAGGGAAATTCCCTTGAAAGAAAGGCCGGGAATTGAAACGGTGAATTTTTCCAAACAGGAATTTGACGAAAAAACAAGTACAGCACCTGAAGAGAAAGAAGCAAAAGGTGCACAGCTCAGCAAAGAAATCATGAAAATACACATTAATGCCGGCAAGAAAACGAAGATGAGACCGGTGGATATCGTTGGTACGCTATGCAATATTGAGGGAATGACAGCAGAAGATATTGGTATTATTCATGTAATTGATGTATCTACCTTTGTGGAAATTTTAAATAATAAAGGCGAGATGGTATTGCGGGAACTCCAGAAGACCCCAATTAAAGGCAGGCTTCGCAAGGTAAAAAAGGTTGAAAAACTGTAGAGATAGAGTTTAAAGGTGCCATGACAGAAAACGATGTGTTGAATGAACTTGTTCATTTGCATGGGGAGTACCTTATTACTGGAAATGGGGCAATACCGCAGAAGTTGATTTTATTGCCCGGTTTGGCGAGAAAATAGTCCCTGTTGAGGTGAAAGCTTCAACAAACTTATAATCACGCAGTCATGGTGTTTACCGTAGTAAATATACACAGGAGATTTCTGTCAGAACATCATTACTTCCGCTGAAGGAGTAGGACAGGCCTGCTAGGCATACCTTTATATATACTTTTGAACGTTGAAAAACACTTTGTGAGGTGAAACGGATACAATTTTGATAATGATTCTCATATAACTTTACAAATGGATGAATTTGTTGTATAATACAAATGATAATGATTATCATTTAAGCCATAACCGGGAGATGAACATCATGGCAAAAACAACGAATTTTGTAAATATCACCCAGATCATCAATGGAAAATCTGCAAAAGTAGTGGAACTTCATCATAACAGCGAGATCATGAGCAAGCTTGAGGCGATGGGGATCATACCTGGCGCAGTTATTACCAAAACAAGTGCGATCCCTGCCAGGGGACCTATTATACTTAAGAAGGATTCCGTGCAATTTGCCATTGGATATGACATGGCTCAAAAAATAATTGTCGAACCATTGGATCAGGTCATAGGAAGCAGCTTATGAAGAAGATCATACTTACCGGAAATCCTAATGTTGGCAAGAGTCTTCTGTTTTCACGCATCACGCGGATTGGAATTGTTACGGCGAACTATGGGGGGACAACAGTTGAGACGAAATTGGGAAATTATATTTTCCAGGGACGGGAGTATGAAATTGTTGACGGACCCGGGATCTATTCTCTCGAAGAGTTTTCCAAAACGGATCAAATCGCAGTTAAGCTGATTGATGATGGAGACATCATCATGAATGTTATTGATTCAACCAACCTGGAACGCAGTCTGAATCTGACATTGCAATTGATGAGGATGCACAGGCCGATGATTGTCTGCCTCAATTTCTGGGATGATACGGTCCATAAGGGCATTACTATAAATGCACAGATACTTGAACAGCTTCTCGATGTTCCCGTTGTAACTGTCAGTGCGCTTCGCAGCGAAGGCATTCCTGAACTGCTTGCTTCTGTTGAAAATGCACGGGCCAGTCGATTGACAATTGAGCCGGAAGAACAGTGGAATTATATCGGGAGCATCCTTCGCAAGGTTCAAATACTAAAGCACCGCCATCACACGATGCTGGAGCGCATCAGCGATTTTACGCTGCACCCTGTCGGCGGGATTCTTTCAGCAGTCTTCGTTCTGTTGTCCACGCTTTTGATTGTACGATATATGGGAGAAGGGCTGATTAATTTTGTATTCGAACCCTTTTATTCCAGTCTTTACAATCCTTTTGTTCAGGACATCGTCAATAAAGTTCCTTATGGTTTGGTCCGCGGACTTCTTCTGGGCCATTCTGCCGATCCGCTGCAATCCTTTGGAATTCTTACAAGCGGCGTTTATATAGCCCTTGTTCAAGTTTTCCCATACTTTTTTTCTTTCTATTTTATCTTCGGTTTTCTTGAAGATTTCGGGTATCTTCCAAGACTTGCTGTTGTACTGGACAAATTCTTTCACAAACTTGGACTACATGGATATTCATCAATACCAGTCATGCTTGGTCTTGGCTGCAAAGTCCCGGCATTTATGGCCACAAGGGGATTGACCAACAGGCGGGAGAAGATTTTAACGATTACGCTGATTTTCATGAGTGTACCCTGTCTATCACAGAGCGCTATGATCGTTTCGCTGGGCATGCGTTATGGTGTTGGGACTGTACTTGCCATTTTCGGAATAACGATGGCAACAGCTCTCGGCATGAACTATTTGATGAACAAACTCTATAAAAAGGGCGATTCGCCGGAATTTTTCACAGAGTTTCCTTCCTGCAGGATACCGACGTTCAAAATGCTGGCTGGTAAATTGCGGATAAGGATCGTTGAATACTTTGCAGAAGTTTTGCCGATGATTGCCATAGGTGTGCTTCTGATGAATATTCTCAACGCCATTCATGTTTTAAGTTTCATTACGGATTTGATCAGCAAGCCTGTAAACTGGCTTCTGGGACTGCCCCCCGAAATTGCACCGGTAATGCTTTTGAACTTTCTCAGAAAAGATGCTTCCGTAGCGCTCCTTGTACCGTTGAATCTTGATGCATATCAATTCATCGTTGCCTGTATATTCCTTGTCCTGTCCACTCCCTGCATTGCTTCTTTCTTTACGCTGATCAGGGAACTGGGTATACGGACATCCCTTAAAATAGTCGGTGTGATATTTTCAATTACTATTGTGGTAACTGCCTTTTTACATTTTGCATTTTCCCTATTGCATTAGCACGGCTTTGGCGGTCAGATGTTTTTGGTAAATAGTATTCTGATCCCGGCTGGAAATTCACAGTGAAGTTTTATCCCTGCAGCATTGCGTTGGGTGCTTCGGACGGGTTGTAAATGGCTGCCGGACAGGTAAACTCACGAATTGAAAAAGCGTAAGTGCAAATGCTCCTCACTGATACCTCAATGACAGGCACTCACACTTACACTCAAACTTACACTTTCACTATACCAAACCAAGCTCTTGCAGGCTGTGCAGGGATTCTCCTGTTCGATGATTATTTATTTAATGCACCTTCAGGAGAAACATAAGCCAGTTTTAGGTGATCTGCCACGGGTTTATACGTAATCGTCCCATCAAAGGTATTCAAGCCGGATAGTAATGATTTGTCATCCAGCATGGCTTTCTTTGCCCCTTTATCTGCAATCTGGAGCAGATAAGGGAGAGTCATGGCAGTCAATGCGTAGGTTGAGGTTCTGGGAACCGCTCCGGGCATATTGGCGACAGAATAATGGAGAACGCCGTACTTTTCATAACTGGGCTGATCGTGGGTGGTAACCCTGTCTATTGTGGCAATGGAGCCT
This sequence comes from Bacillota bacterium, assembly GCA_023399355.1. Lineage (GTDB taxonomy): Bacteria > Bacillota > Clostridia > Acetivibrionales > DTU013 > UBA1305. Next base: position 25,980 of record JAEWQC010000349.1, read on the forward strand.
CCCTGATCAATAGCGACATCGACAATGACAGATCCTTTTTTCATGGTTTTTACCATTTCTTCCGTAACAATCTTTGGTGCCTTGGAACCAGCAATCAAAACTGCACCTACGAGCAAATCGGCTTTTTTCACCATTTCGGCAGCATTGTATTCATTATAGATGAGGGTAGCCACTTTGCCTGAAAAAATAGTATCAATGTAAGCGAGTTTACTTTTACTGATATCAAGAATAGTTACCCGGGCACCGAAGCCTAATGCAATTTTAGCAGCATTGGTTCCAACTATGCCGCCGCCCACAATGACAACTTCAGCCGGCAGTACTCCGGGTACGCCGCCAAGCAGAATACCGGCACCGCCATTGTATTTTTGCAATAAGGTGGCGCCAACCTGTATGGACATTCTGCCAGCTACCTCGCTCATAGGTGAAAGCAAAGGGAGAGAACCGTCCTGAAGCTGTACTGTTTCATAGGCGATTCCTGTCACCTTCTTGCGAAGTAAAGCTTCTGTAAGTGAAAGATTTGGTGCTAAATGAAGGTAGGTAAAAAGTACCTGACCCTCTTTAAACAAATCATATTCTGAAGGAATGGGTTCTTTTACCTTAACAATCGTCTCGGCTCTTTTATATACTTCGACATTGCTTTGAACAATCTCAGCACCGGCATCAGCGTATTCGGCATCAGCAATCCCGCTGCCCAATCCCGCGGCTTCTTCTATCAATACGCTGTGACCGGATTTTACAAGAGCTTGAACGCCTGCAGGGGTGATCGCCACCCTGTTTTCATTATTTTTTATTTCTTTTGGAATTCCAATGATCATATTACTTCATCCTCCTAAAATAGACATATAATAGTTTATGTATCTGGTTTCACAGAAAAACAGTTTTTAATGTTTGAAAGCACCACAATGGTTCTTGTTTTTTGCACACCTTGCAAGCTCTTTATTCTAAATAAAAGCTTTTCCAACGTAAAGGTGCCTTCGGTAACAATTTTGAGGGCATAATCAAAATCACCCGCAAGGTAGTTGCATTCCAGGATTTCATCTTCGCCCATCACCAATTCCGTAAATCTGTCTGTGTACTTTGGACGCTCAAGACTGACAAACATAATGGCTGTCAGGTGCTTGCCCATGAGCTCTGAATTCAATATGGCCGTGTATTGCCCAATAATTCCAGACGACTCAAGTTTTTTTATACGCTCGCTAATAGCCGGAACAGATAAATTCATTCTGGTACTGATGTCGGACATGGTCATTCTTGCATTTTTTTGCAACAGGTTCAGTATGCTGATATCAAATTCATCCATAAAGGACCTCTTCCGGAAGTATTCTTTACATGATAGTACTACAAACAGGTAATTATTTAAACGGGAATAGATAAAATAAATAAATAACGGGCGCAATAGTAAACGGATGCCTAAATATTTTAAGCGGACCTCCTTCTGGTGGATTATTAAGCTTAAATTTTAAACAGTTTTTTACTTACCATTTGAGTTGGTAAAATAAATATAGTATTGTGTAGATTAAGGAGTTGTTCGATTCCGGTATGTGGTTATTTACAGCGATCAACTTGAGCGCTGAAGTAAAAAGTACGTGGAATAAAGTACGCTCCGGAACAGAGGAGCAAGCCGCATCGAAGAACTATCTATGGTGAGGGGGGATAGGGTATGCCGGAATGGAAATGTATCAATGAGCCGGAACACAAGCTTTGCTATAAGAAGCCGGCAAGCTGCTGGAACGAGGCTCTTCCAATCGGAAATGGAAGATTGGGGGGGATGGTATACGGGCAGGTGAAAAAGGAACAGATCCAGTTGAATGAGGATAGCATCTGGTATGGAGAACCGATTGACAGAAACAATCCGAATGCATTAAAAAACCTCCCCAGGATACGGCAGCTGCTGTCGGAAGGAAAGATAAAAGAGGCGGAACGGCTTGCATCCATGGCGCTTTCGGGGGTCCCGGAAAGTCAGCGGCCCTATCAGACAATGGGGGACCTTTTTCTGAATTTTGAGGTGGATGAAAGCACTGTGGAAGACTATACAAGAGAATTGGATATTGAAAATGCAGCAGTCACTGTGCGGTTTCGATCCAATGGTATAAATTATACCCGTCAGGTTTTTTCCAGCGCTGAGGATCAGGTAATGGTCATTCAATTAAGTGCTGACAAATCCGGCTCCATTCAGTTTGCGGCAAAGCTGGGAAGAGGCAGATTTCTTAATGAGGTTAAGGCTATAACGAATAATACGATTGGCATGTTTGCAGGCTGCAGTTCTGAAAAGGGAGTCCGGTTTTGCACCATGTTACGAGCCATTAATGAAGAAGGCAAACTTAATATAATCGGAGAGAATATTGTTGCTGAAGGTGCTGATGCGGTAACATTGATTTTATCAGCCGCTACAAGCTTTTATCATGAGGACTATGTCCGGCAGTGCGCCAGATACCTTGACAATGCAGAAATGAAAGGCTATGCAAGACTTTATTCCGCTCATATTGCTGACTACTCGGTTTTATACAAAAGGGTTTCACTGAGCATCAACAGTGAAAAATGGACAGATGTGCCGGATGGTCCGGATTTCCCGGATATGGCTGAACGGTTGGAAAGACTGAAGAGCGGGAAAGAGGATCCGAAGCTTGCCGAACTTTATTTTCAATACGGACGCTATCTCATGATTTCCTGCAGCAGACCCGGATGCCTTCCTGCAAACCTTCAGGGGATCTGGAACCAGGATATGCTCCCTGCCTGGGACAGTAAATATACGATCAATATTAATACGGAGATGAATTATTGGCCTGTGGAGTCCTGCAATCTTTCCGAATGTCATTTGCCGCTTTTCGATCATATCGAAAGGATGAGAAAACCCGGAAGAAGGACGGCTCAGGTGATGTATGGCTGCTGTGGCTTTGTGGCCCATCACAATACGGACATCTGGGGGGATACCGCTCCCCAGGATATTTGGATCCCTGCAACCTACTGGCCTATGGGGGCAGCCTGGCTTTGTCTTCATCTTTGGGATCACTACGAATATTGTCCGGACCAGGAATTTCTGAAGCGGGCTTACCCGATCATGAAGGAAGCGGCGGAATTCCTTCTGGATTTCCTGGTTGAGGACGGGAAAGGAAGGCTGGTGACGAGTCCCTCTGTTTCGCCGGAGAATACTTACCTGCTGGAAAATGGCGAGAAGGGCAGCTTGTGCATCGGGCCCTCCATGGACAGCCAGATTATCTTTACACTTTTTCAGAACTGTATCGCTTCAGCCCAAATACTCGGTGTGGATGTTGAATTTGCAAAAGAACTGCAAACGGCAGCCGACAGGCTACCTAAGCCTCAAATAGGGAAATACGGGCAGATACAGGAATGGTCGGAGGATTACGAAGAGGCGGAAATAGGGCACAGGCATATTTCACATCTTTTTGGTTTGCACCCCGGGAGTCTGTTTTCTGTAAGGAAGACGCCCGGATTGGCGCTGGCTGCCAGAAAAACCCTTGAGAGAAGATTGTTGCATGGCGGAGGCCATACCGGCTGGAGCAGAGCCTGGATCATCAATATGTGGGCAAGGCTCAGAGACGGGGAAAACGCTTATGAAAATCTGAAGGAATTATTGAAGAATTCCACACAACCCAATCTGCTGGATTCTCATCCTCCCTTTCAGATCGACGGAAATTTTGGCGGTACGGCGGGGATTGCGGAAATGATACTGCAAAGCCATGAAGGCGGTATTGAGTTGCTTCCTGCCATTCCCCGGGCCTGGAGGAATGGAAAAGCAGCAGGCTTAAGGGCAAGGGGAGGCTTTTCGGTTGAGGTGGAGTGGACGGATGGAAGCTTTACCAAGGCAATCATCCGGTCTGATTTCGGCAGGGAATGCACCGTTTTTGTCAAACAAAAATGTACCGTTACCTGCAACGCGGAATCGGTAAATGTCATACGGAATGAAGACAGGCTTTCCTTTAAGACGGAAACAGGCAGGGAATATGTTCTGAACAATGCAGAGTCCCATCCGGTGCAGCTCCGGGCAAATGATTTTTGAGCATGCTGTTTGTAGTGCATAAGGATGGTCGGGCTTCATGGCGAAAAATACTTGCTGGTCATATCGATGACTGTATTGATCAGACGATCCTGGTCAAAGCATGGCTTCAATCAGTTTTGCTTCGAAGAGCTTTTCTGCGGCTTGCTCCAGGATAAATCATTTACCTATGCCCTGCATGTGACTTTTTTCAGTAGCTGTAGGAGCTGCTCTGATGGCAATGGCGCTTCCCTGTTTAAAGCCGGGCAAAAATGAAAACGGAGAAAGGATCTTAAAACGATGCTGTCCCGGATTTTTCCGTTTCAGGAGGGGGAGCCGGTGCGGGTTCTTTTTTCTTCAACCAGTTCAACTGAGAAAGAATCAGGCCTGTGAACATAAGAAAACAGCCGATACTTCCTCTTATACCCAGGTTTTCCCCAAGTAATAAAAACCCTCCCAATGCGGCGAAAACATTCTCCATGCTGAGGATGATGGCGGCATGTGATTCCTTGGCGTGCTTCTGCCCCAAGATCTGCAAGGTGTAAGCGATTCCAACGGATGCAAGACCTCCATAGAGAAGGGGAACCAGTGCCTGCTGCAGTCCGATAACCGGGATGCCTTCAAAGAATATTGCGACGGTAAGGCTGAGGAGGGAACAGGTGGCAATTTGAATGAGCGATAGCTTTAATCCATCCAGTCTCCTGGTAAAATGTCCGATAACAATAATATGCAATGCCCAAAAGAAGGCTCCGATCAGTTGGAGAATGTCCCAGGAGGCAATGGAAAACTGTTCGTTGACACTGAGAAGGTACAGGCCGATTAGTGAGAAACCAGCTCCGACCCAGGTTTTGAGACCGATAGAGTGCTTTAGCAAGATGCCCAGAAAGGGAACGATAATAATATAAAGACTTGTTATAAATGCAGCTTTCCCTGCCGTAGTATGGGGCATGCCAACCTGCTGCAAATTGGCGGCGGTAAATAGGACGAGGCCGCAGATAACGCCGGCAGGCAGGGTCCGCCTTAACTCGCTGAGGATATTTCGTATTCCTGCCTTTGCATCTATTATTAGAATCAATGGAATCAGAGACAGGCAGCCTAAGGCAAACCGGACACCATTGAAGGCAAAGGGACCCAGATGTTGTGCCCCAACCCGCTGTGCGACAAAAGCAAAGCCCCAGATGATGGCGGCAAGCAGCAAGATCATATTGGAGGTGATTGTCTGTTTTTTCATGAAGAACTCCTTGCGAAAGATTTCGACCAACCTCTCACATTCTACCATAACCCGGACATTCTTCAAAGGTCTGCTTCACTTGTGCTGAAGTTCAGAACAATCAGTGATTTTTCCGGTATTCTGCAATCAGCAGGTCAACCATCCTTCCATAACTGTAAACGCCGTCAGTCTGCCTGTTGGCCTTCAAATAGGCATTGTTGAGCGAGGTGACGGTATTTTCCACCGGCCCCTTATGTTTCTGCCAATAAAGGCTATTATCACGCAGATCTGTTTTGACACCTGTACTTAATTTCTTATCCAGATCAAAATATTTGTCTTTATTGTGTGCATACATGGCATTCATTGAATTAATCAAGGCCAGCATGGTACCTGAATATTGAAAATCGACGTTTGGATTTTGGTTGCAGGTGAGGTATGAGATGTAGTTTGCTTCATCCTCCCGGGCGAACCCGTGCTGGTGGGCCATTTCATGACATACGGTCGAAGGGATTGAATAACTTGGAACATCCGTGTCGATATTCGCTTCGCCGGTAAATGGACAGTACAATCCGATGATACCCGTATAGGACATGGCTTTGGAGAAAAGTACACTTTTGGGGATGCCATAATTTCCGGACAATGCAGGAATTGTTTTGGCTGCATTTTGATAGCCGAGATTTGCCTGGCGAAAGATTCCGGTATAGCCTTCAGGAAGGGACATGACGCCGTTTAAATTCTCATGGACAGAGCTTCTCAAGCTGTTTGCACGGTCTGCAAGGCTGTCGCATAAATTGCCGAGCTCGGCAACTGAAGCGGGACGTGTGTCCAGACCTGCAATTTCTGCAAAGGAAAGCCTGTTGTAGTTTAATGACCAGGATACGATAAGGATAAAACAGATCAAACTGACAGTGATTAAAATGTTGATCAGGTAGTTGAGCAAGCATTTAAGCTTACCTGTTTTCAACCTGATTACCCTGAAAATTCCATAGATGAAAATACCCAGGGCAAGCACTGATAGGAGTATTAGACCAATCTCCGCAATAGAGAAGGGAAACAGTCCCGTAAATAAACTTAGCAGCTCAATGAACAGCTTGTTGATGCCTCTTGAAAAAAAACTCTCAATAAAATCAGGTGTGAAAGTTGTACAGTAAAAAAGGAGCAGCCCGACAGGAAAAAGTAAAATGAGCAGAACCTTTTTTGGAAAACTTTTAATATTCATATGAAAGACCCACTCCAAACGACCTATATTTACAGAACATTCATGTTAATGCTTAAATGTCCTCTTCCCACAGAATGCAGAGCTATCCGACCAAGTATCTGAAAGGACGGGACGATCCAGCAGGCAGTATCCGGATTCTGAACTATGAATCTACTATAACATATTGAACATAAAGGTTACAATGGCAGGAAGTGCGAGGGGCAAAAATGCATTGCAGAATTGAAAGGATTAATTTGTTGTGTTTATCACTTTCGAATGTTCGTCCGGAGCATCTTCAACTGCAGGGTTTTCAGCAGCCGGGCTCTCGCCGGTAGTGCTTTCCGGGACAGTGTTTTTATCCGAGGTTACTCCGGCGTTGGTATTTTTATCCGAGGTTACTCCGGCGTCGGTCTTTTCTACAGGGATCCCTCCGGCGTCAGTATTTCCCACAGAAGTCTTTCCGGTGTCTGTAGTTATTCCCGATAACAGAGCATTGTACTTTTCCGTCACTGAGCTTATCACATCATCCCAGGATATCCCCCAGCCTGACAGATACGCCACAGGATCGGTATGGTTGGTACCGCCCAAATATCTGGTGACATCCATATGACCCCAAAGTGTGCCCGTTCCGTCTGCTTTTGCAGGCGATACACCGAGCCGGAGCCGGTATAGATATTCTGCGGCTCTCTGAGTGATCCTGGCGAAGGAAGCATCAAAATCACCTTGAGTGTTCGAATGGCACAATTCAAGATGGATAAACCTGTCATTTGCTTTTTCGCCGGCGCCCCAGGACTTATAGTCCGGATCGGCTACCTGTATGATCTCATTCGGGTCTATAAATTCATGCACAAAGGCTTTGCGCCAATGGACTCTTTCATGATCCGCCTCCGTTTGGGCAGTATCATTCGGACTGGCTGTATAATGGATGACAACGCCCTCATACTTTCCTACCCCATCCAGAAAAGGAACCTGCGGAAGCCCGGAGATCCACTCAAGTTTGACCGGATAGAATGGCTGGTACGCAACCGGTGTATCTGCAACGTTTTGATCTCCTTCTCCCCGGTCTGCGTCTCCTCTGGAGGAAACGGCCTGACCTGAAAGCCGTTCAATGACGGAGAGCGTGGCAGGATTCGCAATTCCGCTCGGATCCAGCTGATAATTTTTTTGAAACTGGATCAGGGCGCCTTCCGTTATTGACCCGAAATCTCCGGTTGCGGATACTTTCATATAGCCTAAAAGCGCTAAATCACTTTGAAGCTTGGAAACCTCTCTGCCTGTCGATCCAATTTTCAAGCCGTCGGTTTTTTGCCTACTCTTGGTTTGTGTGCTTTTAGGCGTGGCTTTTTTCGGTACGGCCGGCTTTAGCAATGCTTCAAGTTTATTATAGGTGAGAGTTGCCACTACTCCTGTGGAGGGCAGGTTATATTTTTTTTGAAATTTTTTTACGGCAGAAACGGTAGCACTGCCAAAATACCCGGTGGGGGCAGGGGAGAAAAAGCCTAACTTTTTCAGGTCGCCTTGCAGGGTTTTTACCGCACTGCTGTTCATGCCTTGTCTTAAAATGGGCTTTGTCGAGGCATAAATGTTTGCCGGTGCAATTGTAAAAGAGAGCAGAAGGATCAGACTGACAGATATGAATTTAATCAGGCGTCTTCTCATGAATAGGCCTCCAAGATGTAGTGCGTTTTATGCTGCATTTACTGGTACAATACCATTGTATCAGTTGTTTTGCCGGGTGGATATCTGTAATATAAGACAGTTAACATAATATTTTGTCCTGATTTTTCGATTTGCCTGTGATATGAAGCACCCCCGCTTTTCGCATTATCAGGAGACACGAAGGGTTGAAAGATTGCTGCCATATTTGTAATAGCTAATGTATTGACGTGTTGGCTAACTGGAAGTATAATGTAGCTAACAGGTGAAAGGAGTGGATGAAATGAAGGTTCCTTCGACAGAGGTACAGAATAATTTCGGAAAGTATTTGAAAATTGCATCGGAATTGGAAGAGGTGATCGTAACCAGAAAGGGATACGAGGTCGCTAAAATAGTCCCCTGCGAGGAGAGATCCATTCTTGCGGAGGAAGCTGCAAATTACATATTCAACGATCGATGGAAAGTGAGCTATGAAGAATTTCTTAAAATGGTGGAGAACTCGGATCTGCGATATGAATATATCGACGGGGAGGTTTACCTGCTTTCCTCTCCTGTTTATAACCATCAGGCGTCTGTAGCAGAAATTTTCGCAACCTTTCACAACTGGTTCAAAGGAAAGAAATGCAGGCCTCTGACCTCTCCCTTTGATGTGACACTGGTAAAAAGCAAGGATAACATCAATGTTGTCCAGCCGGATATTATTGTCATCTGTGATACCGACAAGATTGATGCATCCGGAAAATATAAGGGTGTGCCTGCACTTGCCGTGGAAGTCCTGTCCAGATCCACAAGGAGCAAGGATATGCTGAAAAAGCTTGATCTCTATATGCATACCGACGTCAGGGAATATTGGATAGTCGACCCTGATAAAAAGGAAGTCTCCATTTACAATTTCGAAAAGCAGGACATCTCGGATCATGATACCTGCATCGGTGACATGACAGTAAAGTCAAAGGTTTTTGCAGGATTGGAAGTCAGGCTTGCAGATATATTTACATTTTGAACCTTTAGAAAGTGGAAGGGATTACGAAGGTAATAAAATGATGATAGTAGATCATTAGTCGTGGTAATCCATATCATTTACCTGTATAATATATTTAATTGACAGACGCCGGGCTTTCAGACTTTTTTTGATAAGGCGCGGTAAAACAATAGAGGGAGAGGAATTGATTGAATACAAAAAAAATATTGAAATTAGCCTGCTTGAATATTGTAATCATCGTGTTGGATATTGCGTTATTCTCTCCCGGTTTTCTCGGTATCCGATTGAACGGGGCGGATGCATTAAGTACTGCGATAGGCGGTACTGCAATATTTGTCAGCCTTGCGGCGTTCGTCTACGGGAACTACAAGCTCCTTGCGCAAAAGGATAAAACATTACAGGCAAGAGATATCAACAATCTGGACGATTGTGTCCTTGCCCTGAAGCAGTCCTATGGAAAGAAAACCTTTGACCCCAGCATTACCACCGTATTGGACCAAATTGACAGACTCCGTAAAAAGAAGGAACGAATACGGGAATTCCTTCAACAGAAATTTCGGGTGGTCGATACAGGATTTGAAAAATTCAATGAAACGATTACAGATGTGGAATATGTTTTCTATACGAATATCAAGGGTGTTATAAATAAAATCAATGTTTTCGATGAAGAGGAATATGAAAAGGTCAAAAACAACGGCGGGTCGGGTGGATTATCCCCAAAGTATGTTGTATCACAGCAGAGCATATATAATGAGTATATCACCTTTGTAAAAAATGCACTGGATGCAAATGAAGAGATATTGCTGAAGATGGATGCCCTTTTGCTGGAGATATCAAGCTTCGACAGCTTTGAAGCCAGCGAAATCGAGAACATGAAAGAGATCAGGGAAATGGATCAATTGATCAAAAAATCAAAGTATTATTAAGAAATCAAAGGATTATAAAGTAATATTGTATAAGGGAGGATGGATAAATCCATGTCTAACAATAAGTCGATCAAGACGATTGGAATCCTGCTGGGTATAACCATTGTAGTTTTCGGCCTGATATACGGAGGCATTTCCATGACCAGGAATCTTGGGAAAAGTCAGAAAGTTGTGACGATGGAAAATGCAACGGATACCATGAACAAGCTTTATAGGAACATCACAGTCAATATGGTCCCGGCCAGGAAAGAACAGGTCTCGATTGAAACGACCGATGTAAAGGATACTTTGCCGGACATTTCGAAATATCCGCCTCAGGTGGACAATACAACAGAGAATTATGTAGAGATATTTTCATCTACAGAAAAAGCGGGAGATAAAAAGGACGGTTGGCTGGTCGATACGGCGAAAGCCTTCAACAATGCAAACATACAAGTGGACGGAAAGCCTGTATCCGTCAGGATCAGAGGGATTGCCTCGGGTCAGGGTACCGACTACATTACTTCGGGTAAATACCTGCCGGATGCTTTTACTCCTTCCAATGAACTTTGGGGAGCGATGATCAAAGCGAAAGGCGTCAATATATCGCTGGTTGAAAAAAGATTAGCAGGCAATGTGCCTGGTATCCTGCTGTCAAAAGAGAAGTACAAACAGCTCATGGATAAATATGGCGTCATCAACATCAAAACCGTCACGGATTCAGTTGCAGCAAATGAAATCGCGATGGGTTATACCAATCCCTTTGCCAGTTCGACAGGTCTTAATTTTCTCCTGTCTACGCTGAATACATTTGACAGTAAAGACCTGTTAAGTGATAAGGCGGTTCAGGGATTTGAAAAATTCCAAACGAATATTCCGTTTGTATCCTATACGACACTGCAGATGAGGGATTCAGCGCAGTCCGGCGTGCTGGACGGATTCATACTGGAGTACCAGACCCTCATGAATACGCCTGAATTGAAAAATGATTATGTTTTTACTCCCTTTGGCGTAAGACATGACAGTCCCATGTATGCCATCGGAGATTTATCAACGGAAAAGAAGGAAATCCTGAATAAGTTTGATGCATTCTGTAAATCCGCAGAATCCCAGAAGCTGGCTACCGATTACGGATTTAACAAGCTGGATGATTATGTCCCCGAGTTGGGTGATATCAATGGGGATGTTATTTCCCAGGCGCAGAAGCTCTGGAAAGAAAAAAAAGACGCCAACAATCTGATATCCGCGGTTTTTGTAGCGGATGTATCCGGCAGTATGGAGGGAGATCGCCTGGCCAATTTAAAGCAATCACTGCTCAACGGTTCCCAGTATATACGGAAAGATACTTCCATTGGACTGGTCTCCTTTTCCACCGATGTAAACATTAATCTGCCAATTGCCAAATTCGACCTGAATCAACGGGCTTTGTTCACCGGAGCTGTGGAGGATCTGCAGGCAAATGGAAGTACTGCCATGTTCGACGCGATTATTGTAGCTTCCAAGATGCTGATCGAGGAAAAGGTGAAAGATCCGAATGCCAAGCTGATGCTGTTTGTCTTGAGCGATGGGGAAACCAATGCGGGTCATTCCCTTAAAGATGTACGCGATATGCTTCAGGTTTTCAAGATCCCGATCTATACAATCGGCTATAACGCAGATATAGCAGCTTTGCAAAGTCTGTCCGATATTAATGAGGCCGCAAGTATCAATGCAGACTCGGAGGACGTTATTTACAAACTGAGCAGTCTGTTCAATGCGCAGATGTAAGTGAAAGTTCGTCCATCAATCACAGAAGTGAAATAGACTTCTTGCAGTCAAGCGCTGCAGGGGGTCTTTTTGTTTATAGGTTATCATCTATTTCATGTCGGTCAGGCATTGGGATTCCTGTTCGTATTATTTTTGTCTCCATAAAATCTTCACAACCATCTGCTATTATAAATAGACAAATGCTAAGGAGGATCATAATAATGGGCAATATGACAAAGAATATCAGAAACTCAAAACCCGCAAACGGCAGAAAAACGCCAAGAAAGTTGTATGCGGTTCTGGGAGCCGTTATTTTACTTATAACAGGGATTGTGTTGATAAAAGGTCTCCTGGACGGCGGCGGCAGCACTGTATCCGTAAACGGCGACCTGTTCATAAAGAAAAGTGATGTCACCGAGACAGTCAGGTTCTATCCCTACAAAGCGGGAAGTGTAAGAATGGAAGTACTTGCTGTAAAAGCCGGCGATGGTACGATCAGAACCGCATTCAACACCTGCCAGGTATGTTTCAATTCGGGTAAGGGTTATTACAAACAGCAGGGAGATACCCTGGTTTGCCAGAATTGCGGTAATGTTTTCAAAACGGATCAGGTGGAAAAGATCAAGGGTGGTTGTAATCCGGTGCCGGTTCTGGAAGAAAACAAGACGGATGATGGTACAAATATAACCATATCGAAGGATTTTCTGATAGAGAATAAAGAATTGTTTGGAAATTGGAAGAAGTAATAACAAGGCAAAAGAGATCTCCCACCTCTATAGGTGGCGATGCGTTAGAATAGGATCACGATTTGGAGGGGTCACTATGGAACGGAAATTACTGCGCAAAGTCCTTCAAGTTGGAGGTATGTCATGCACCAGCTGTGAAATGAGAATAGAGAACAAACTCAAAAAACTTGAGGGAGTCCTGGAGGTAAAGGCTATCTACAGCAGCTCCAATGTCTATGTGACATATGACGCCAATGTTATTTTGCTGGACAGGATTATCAAGGAGATTGAAATACTTGATTATACCGTAAAGAATAAAAACAACGGAAAGGCGAATATAGACAGTGGAAAGGTGAATATAGAAAGTGGAAAGGCAGATATAGAAAAAAATCCAGCAGAGATAAAACAGGACAAAGAGAAAATGGATGATAATTTATCCGTCACTCAACTGCTGGGCATCGGGATCATTATTTTTGCCGCATATGTCATCATACGGAATACCATTGGGTTTGACTTTATTCCACAGGTCAAGCAAAACATGGGCTATGGGATTCTTTTTACAGTTGGCCTTATCACATCCCTCCATTGTATTGCCATGTGCGGGGGAATCAATCTATCCCAGTGTGTCTCCTATAATTTTGGTGAAGGTGAACCCGGTAAAGCAGCCAGGATGAAACCGAGCCTGATGTATAATACCGGAAGAGTCGTATCCTATACCGTATTGGGAGGGATTGCAGGGGCTATCGGCTCTGTTGTAAGCTTTTCAGGCGCGGCTAAAGGGATTGTTGCAATATTGTCCGGCATTTTCATGGTGATCATGGGTGTTAATATGTTGAATATCTTCCCATGGCTGCGAAAATTCAACCCCAGAATGCCCAGATTCTTCGGCAACAGAATCTATCATAGCAACGGAAGGCATGGCCCATTTTATATAGGTATGCTGAATGGGTTAATGCCATGCGGGCCCCTACAGGCCATGCAGATATACGCGCTTGGGACAGGCAGTGCATTGGCGGGCGCAGCATCGATGCTTTCCTTCAGTCTGGGGACATTGCCGCTCATGTTTGGATTTGGAGCCATCAGTTCCTTTATAAGCGGAAGATTTACACAACGGATGATGAAGGGGAGTGCCATGCTTGTAATGATCCTTGGCGTTATTCTGCTGAACAGAGGCCTGAACCTGTCCGGCATCAATCCGGGCGGGTCAGTACATGCTGCATCAGACACAAGCAATATTGCACAGGTAGACGGTGGCACACAGGCTGTGACAACAAAACTGAAATCTGGAAAATACGCACCAATTGTCGTCCAAAAGGGCATCCTGGTAAAATGGACAATCACTGCGGCTTCAAGCGATCTCAACGGCTGCAATGAAACGCTTACCATACCGAAATTCGGCATCTCGCAAAAGCTGGTGCCCGGAAACAACCTGATTGAATTTACCCCGGATGAGTCCGGTAACATTCCATATACTTGCTGGATGGGTATGATCAGCAGTAATATAAAGGTAGTTGATGATGTGACCAGGGTATTGGATGGTAATATTGCCCAAAAGGTGGCGCCCAACGCATCAACCGGCATTGCAGAAAGCTCTGAAGACTGCTGTGGAGTGACGCCGCCACAGTTTGCCGGAGGAAAAATCCCAACGAAAGATATTCAGGTGGCGAAGGTGGAGAATGGCCAACAGCAAATTACCGTTACAGTGGATAACAATGGATATACACCAGCAGCTTTTGTAGTACAGAAAGGCGTACCTGTAAAAGTAAAGTTCAATACAGAGCAATTGAGAGGATGTAGTGCAACTGTCGTATTTCCTGAGTTCAACGGTCAGTTGGATCTGTCAAGTCAGAAAGAGACACCGGCTCTTCCGGCTGAAAAAGATTTTACATTTCAATGTGGTATGAATATGCTTCACGGGTATGTAAAAGTGGTAGATAATATAAAGGAGTTCAACATTGATCAGATAAGGAAAGAAATTAAGGAGTACAAACCCTCCGGCAGCAGTCCTGGCGGAAAATCAGACAACGAATGCTGCGTAGGATGAAGAACAGTCAGGGGTGGAATACTTGCAGATAAGTCAGGGGGCAGAAGTACAGATAGAAACAAGACGGAAACAAGACAGAAACAAGACAGAAGCAACACAGAAACAAGACAGAAGCAAGACAGAAACAAGACAGAAACAAGACGGAAACAAGACAGAAACAAGATAGAGACAAGATAAAAACAAGATAGAAACAGAATAAAAACAAGATAAAAACAAGACAGAAACAAGAAGGAAACAAGAAGGAAACAAGATGGAAACATGACAGAAACAAGATAGGGACAAGATAGGGACAAGATAGAAACAGCACTCAAAAGAACAGTTACCGAAAATGAAGGATGTGATCATATGGTACAAAAGGAAACTTTAAATATTATTGGGATGACTTGCGCCGCATGTTCCGCGAGAATAGAAAAAAAACTGGGCAGGATGGCCGGGATAAGTTCTGTGAATGTCAATCTGACGACACAGAAGGCGACAATAGAGTACAACCCTTCTGAAATCAAGATTTCGGAGATGCTCAATACGGTAAAATCACTGGGTTATGGTGCGGAAAGAGCGCAAGAGGTGACAGCTGACCGCGAAAAGGAACAGAGGGAAAAAGAGATCGAGAGCTTGAAAGTTTCGCTCCTGATTTCAATTATTCTAAGCTCTCCTCTTCTTTTAGCAATGATACTGTCTGTGCTTGGCATAAATGTACCCTTTCTCCACAACCCGTATTTCCAACTGGCTATCGCAACACCGATCCAGTTTGTGATCGGTTTCAGATTCTATAAGCATGCGTATTTTGCGCTCCGATCAAAAAGCGCGAATATGGACGTGTTGATTTCAATGGGAACATCAGCGGCCTATTTCTTCAGCCTTTACAATGTATTCTTTGAACCCCCGGTGATGGGCGGAATGAAGGATCTGTACTTTGAAGCGTCTGCCGTGATTATTACGCTTATTTTGTTGGGCAAATACTTTGAAGCGGCAGCAAAGGGGAAAACTTCGGAAGCCATTAAAAAATTGATGGGACTTCAGGCAAAAACCGCCAGAGTTCTCAGAAGCGGTACCGAAGCAGATATCCCGATAGAAGAAGTTGAAGCCGGAGATATTGTTGTGGTAAGGCCCGGCGAAAAAATACCGGTGGATGGCAGGATTGTTGAAGGCAACTCCTCCATCGATGAATCCATGCTGACAGGAGAAAGTCTGCCGGTTGAGAAGAGGCCCGGTGACCCATGCATCGGTGCGACTATTAACAAATTCGGCACATTCAAATTCGAAGCCACCAAGGTAGGCAAGGATACTGTGCTTTCACAGATCGTAAAGATGGTGGAGGATGCGCAGGGCTCCAAAGCGCCCATACAGAAGATTGCCGACCAGGTATCAGGAATTTTTGTCCCCGTGGTAGTAGGAATAGCTCTGCTCACATTTCTAATCTGGCTGCTGGCAACCGGAGACCTTACCAAGGCAATCGTCAGTGCAGTTGCGGTACTGGTTATCGCTTGTCCGTGCGCACTGGGACTGGCTACGCCGACAGCGATCATGGTGGGTACAGGCAAAGGAGCTGAAAACGGGATTCTGATAAAAGGCGGCGAACATCTTGAAATGGCATATAAGCTGAATGTAGTAGTGCTGGACAAGACCGGCACAATAACA
The DNA here is from genome assembly GCA_023399355.1 of Bacillota bacterium. Classification (GTDB taxonomy): domain Bacteria; phylum Bacillota; class Clostridia; order Acetivibrionales; family DTU013; genus UBA1305. Next base: position 42,078 of record JAEWQC010000349.1, read on the forward strand.
AAGGGACAGCCGGAGGTGACGGATATCATTACCCTGGGGGACATGGATAAATACGAGGTTTTAAGAATTGCTGCCATTTCCGAGAAAAACTCCGAGCATCCGCTTGGCGCAGCCATTTCTGAAAAAGGGAAAAAGGAGTTTGCCACAATACCTGATCCTGACAGCTTCGAAGCAATTCCGGGCAGGGGGATCAAAGCCGTCATTGAAGACAAGAATTACTATCTGGGGACACGAAAACTGATGTTTGAGCAATCACTGGATGTGGAATCCATCGAGCAAATGCTGGCCGGGCTTGAAGATGACGGCAAAACAGCGATGCTGATGGCTGCAGGGAATAAGCTTGAGGCAATCATCGCAGTTGCAGATACATTGAAGGAAAGTTCCGGGGAAGCAATCAAAGACCTGCAGGATATGGGCATCGAAGTATATATGATCACAGGTGACAATCAACGGACGGCAAATGCCATAGCGAAACAAGTTGGAATCAAAAATGTTCTCGCGGAAGTGTTGCCTGAGAATAAGGCACAGGAAGTTGAGAAGCTGAAAAGGTCCGGAAAGGTGGTTGCAATGGTTGGGGACGGCATCAATGATGCTCCTGCGCTGGCAACCGCCGATATCGGAATGGCAATAGGAACCGGTACCGATGTTGCAATTGAGGCGGCAGACATCACGCTGATGAGAGGAGACCTTCGGACCATACCTTCAGCAATCAGACTTTCCCGAATGACGATGAGGAAGATCAAGCAGAATCTGTTCTGGGCATTCTTTTACAATATCATAGGAATCCCGTTTGCAGCGCTGGGATTTCTCAACCCGATGATTGCGGGCGGAGCAATGGCCTTCAGCTCGGTATCCGTAGTATCCAATTCATTGAGTCTGAAAAGCTTCAGACCTGATAATAAGCATCCGAGTCTGGAGGAATGGAAAAAGCAGAAGTGGATAAAAAATAATCATTGAGTATTGGGCTCTAATGTTGGTATATTATAAGATAAAGAAATCATCGGGAGGAATAAATCATGGCAAATGAAATTACTACTTTATCCGTTCAGGGCATGTCGTGCAGTCACTGCGAAGCCAGCATCAAAAAGGCTGTCGGTGATTTAAACGGTGTGGATAAGGTCACGGTTGATCTGAACACGAAAAAGGTGACGGTAGATTATGATCAGGAAAAGGTAGCTTTGCAAACAATCAAGGATACAATAGAGGATCAGGGCTTTGAAGTAAGATAACATTTTGAATGATCCATTTAAAGGAGCTCCTTCCGAGGGAGCTTTTTTGAGTTTCATGAAACGGGAGGGAATGGCAATGGCAGGCGCCGGGAGAATATTGGTGGCGGATGACGAGATGAAGATTGTGGAAGTTGTCAGATCTTATCTTGAGAATAGCGGATATGAAGTAAATGTTGCACATAACGGAAGGGACGCCATACAATTATTTGAAAAATGCAATCCTTTGTTGATCATTCTGGATCTAATGCTTCCTGACATGACCGGTGAAGAGATCTGTAAAACGATCAGAAGAAAATCAAAAGTTCCGATTATCATGCTTACTGCCAAAATCGCGGAGGAAGATATCCTGAAAGGGCTGGATATCGGAGCAGACGACTATGTAACAAAACCCTTCAGTCCCAGACAGCTTGTGGCGAGAGTGGCAGCCGTGCTAAGGAGATCGGAAGGCAATGACAAATCTAAAACAGAGATTCTTTCATTTAATCACGATGAACTTGTCATCCATACGAAAAAATACGAGATCAAAAGAAATCATGAGATTGTCAACCTTACCCCGATTGAATACAAGATGCTCGTAACGCTGGCCAGATATCCGGCAAAGGTATTTACACGGGAGGAACTGATCACCATCGTTCTGGGGGAAGACTTTGACGGTTATGACAGAACGGTTGACACTCATATTAAGAACTTAAGGCAAAAGATCGAGCATGATTCGAAAGCTCCCGTATATATTCTGACTGTCCATGGAATCGGTTACAGATTTGGAGGTGAGTAGCATGAAACAGGGATTGAGGACAAAGCTGTCGCTATCTTATGTTTTTGTTGCACTGGTTTGTGTTGCAATGATTACGCTGCTTTCAAATATTTTATTGGTAAAGCAGTTCAATGAATACGTCATTAAGAACCAGAAGAATAAAAATAATGCAATCGTTTCACAAATAAGCCAGCAATACAATAAAGATAAAAAATGGCGGAGCGATGTCATTGAGAGTATTGGCGTCAATGCTCTTGAAGGCGGCATGGTAGTGAAAGTGACCGACAAATCGGGAAACGTGATATGGGACGCAACCGTTTACAATAATGGCTACTGCAAGCAAATGATCGAGCATATATCCCACAATATGGCTAAGCGCCTTCCGAATCTGAAAGGTGGATATGCATCTGTGGAATTTCCTGTAAAAAGCAACTTCCAGGAGGTCGGCAAGATCCAGATAGGCTATTATGGTCCTTATTTCTACAACGATAATGACCTGGCCTTTATAAGCACATTAAACAAGCTGTTGCTCGGTGCGGGCATATTTTCCATGCTGTTTGCGCTGCTCACCGGGGTAATTATGGCTAAGAGGCTGAGTATGCCTATTTTAAGAGTAATAGAAACTGCACGGATGATTTCCAAGGGGTATTTTACCGATAGGATCGTTGAAACGACAAACACCCGGGAAATCGTACAGCTTACCACTACAATCAACGACCTGGCCGATACCCTTCAAAATCAGGAAAACCTCAGAAAACGTCTGACGGCAGATGTCGCGCATGAACTGCGAACTCCGCTGGCTACCTTGCAGAGCCACCTGGAAGCAATGATTGACGGCATCTGGAACCCCAATGCCGAAAGGCTGAAAAGCTGCCATGATGAAGTGATAAGGATAAATCGCATGGTGGGCGATCTCGAAAATCTGGCTAAATTCGAGAGTGAGGATCTGATCCTCAACAAGTCCGAATTTGATATTACCGAACGGATCCTCAGTATTATAAAGTCGTGTGAAATTGAATTTATCAATAAAGGGATAAAGGTTGAATTTATGGGAGAGGAACAAACCGTAAATGCGGACAAGGACAAGATAAGCCAGGTGATTGTCAATCTGATTTCCAACGCTTTGAAATATACACCCGGCGGAGGCAAAATCAGGATTGGCATACAGGGCAGGGAGGACCATGTTGATATCACTATATCAGACAATGGTTCGGGAATACCGGCTGAAGATCTGCCACATATTTTCGAGCGCTTTTACCGTGCAGATAAATCAAGAAACAGATCAACAGGCGGTGCCGGGATAGGCCTGACCATCTCAAAAGCCATTGTTGAAGCCCATCAAGGAAAGATTGGCGTCAAAAGCGAATTCGACAAAGAAACGGAATTTACGGTTACTCTCCCCAGGGGTTTAGAATAATTTCCTCTGCTTTTAAGCATCCATTAAAGGTAAAGCATTTTATTTGTTCATGATTTGTTCATGATTTGTTTAATTTTATTTGCTAAAGTATGTATGAATTTGGAATCAGAAGTTCAAACAGGGATAAAATGGATATACTTATACTAATGTAATAAATTTTTACCGGGGAATTCATGATGGCGCTTGTGCATAAGATATTTACCAAAAAAAGAATAATGCTGCTTTGGGTTATATTAACAGCAATATGTTTAGTAACACTTCTCCTGTATTCAACAAAAGCTTATGAAGTCAGAATAGATGAGAAGTACATTGGGACAGTGAAAAATCAGAGCATGGTATCGGATCTGTTAAAGGAGATAGCCGGGGAGGCAGAGAAGCGTTATGGTACTCAAATTGTCGTTTCAAGCAGCATAAGCTATAAAGAGGTATTCCTGACAAGCCAAAGAAGGACTGAAGGGGATGCCTTGTACAGTCAGGTCGAGCGTGACGTCCTATTGAGTTCAAAAGCTTTTGCAATCAATGTGGATGGCAGGGACATTGCATATCTCAAAGACAAACCCTCTGCGGAGGCAGTCCTTGATAAAATCAGGGCACCCTACCTCAAGAATGAGCAAGACAGTAAAAATATTGGCTTTCTTGAGAATGTGGGCATCATTCAAAAGGATGTTTCTCCGAATGAATTGAAAGGATCTGAAGAGGTTTTTAACAAAATCACCTTGCAAAGCGATCACCTAAAGAAGTACATCGTCCAGGAAGGTGACACAATAAGCGGGATTGCGGAAAAATCCGGGCTGAAGATGAAAGACATTCAGAAAGCAAATCCGGGCATCAGCATCGATAGCATTTCCATAGGGCAGGAGTTGAATTTGGCAGTACCCAGGTATGTTATCAATGTTAAACAGATAACGACTAAAACTTGTGAAGAAAAAATCCCCTTTGAGATAAACTATGAGAATACCAGTGGATTATATAAAGGGGACAGCAAGGTTAAAACAGGCGGAGTAGAAGGCCGCAAGCTTGTAAAAACCGAGATTGTCAGTATTAACGGCATCTTCGAAGAGACCCATGTTACCGGTGAAACTGTACTGGAGATGCCGAAAGCAGCGGTTGCACTCAGAGGAACGAAAATCCGGCCCAGGACAGTTGCCACAGGGGTGTTTGCGAATCCCAGCCGCGGAAGCCTCACTTCCCGGTTTGGCGAAAGATGGAGCAGGCAGCATACCGGTATAGATATCGGCGTACCAAGGGGTACTCCCAATAAAGCCGCAGATGGCGGAGTTGTAGTCTTTGCGGGATGGGACGGCACTTATGGCAAGCTGGTCATTATAGATCACGAGAATGGGTTTACCACTTATTATGCGCATAATGATACCATCAAAGTTAAAATGGGTCAAAGAGTAGCCAAGGGCCAGGTGGTAGGCTTAGCAGGATCAACCGGCAGAGCCACCGGTCCGCATCTCCATTTTGAAGTCCGCAAAAATGGTGTGCCGGTTAATCCGTTGAAATATATCCACATGTAAAAAGCATTTTGAATTGGTTGAACAGGGAGTACCTATCATTACTTGGCAGGTACTCCCTTCTTAATATTGTCGATGTATCCAAGTAAGGTCTTCTTGTCAGTTTGTCCGGAAATGTAGGTGTAAAGGGAACCGTCCCTGTTTAGGACAAAGGTGGTCGGATATCCTGAGATGCCGTATTGCTGAGCAATAGTGCCTTCACTATCCAGCAATACTTTTAAACTGATTTTGCCGGAGGTCAGATATTCATTGACAATATCGGCGGATTCCTGCACATCAACAGCCAGGATGACAGCATCTTTTTCTTTTTCCAATTCCTTGTTCAGTTCATTCAGGTCGGGCATTTCCAACTTGCAGTATTTGCACCAGACTGCCCAGAAATTGAGAATGACGATCTTGCCCTGATAATCTGAAAGTTTTACAGACTTGCCATCAAGGTCCTTTAAGGTGAAGTCCGGTGCCATGATTTTCTCAGGAGAGGTGGAGCTTTGCGCCGTAGTATCGTTTGGGGTCGGGCTCTGCTCAGCAGTGCCTGTTTCATCGGATTTCAACTCAGAAGAATCTTTGGGAGTCGAGCCCTGCCCGGCAGTGCTTTGCTCAGAGGGATTTTGCTGAAGGACATTTTGCGGTGGCGGAGGACTGCCGGCTTCCGTTCTATTTTTTGAATAGAAGGCATATGCGGCAATCAACAGCGCAGCAAGCGTGATGATCCAGATCACAAGGCTCAATGATTTCTTCATAAATGGCTCCTCCTCAAGCTTAATTCAAATATTTTAAAATGTCGAAGAATACCAGCAACCCTGCGACAACGAGCAGTATTCCGGATATAATGCCGATCCCCCTGCCATGTCTTTGAAGCCAGACAAAAGCGCCCTTCGCTTTTTCAAATACGATTGCGGATAATATGAAAGGTATTCCGAGACCTACAGAATAGACCAGCAATAAAAGAGTCCCCTGAAGGATGGTCTTCGAATTGCCGGCCAACAGTAGAGCCGAGCCTAAAAAGGCGCCAAGGCAAGGGGTCCAGCCAAGACCGAATACCATGCCGAAAACGATTGAACTTAAAAACTTCAAATTTTCCGTTTTCAAATGAATTCTTTTTTCCGTATTCAAAAACCCTATTCTAAAAATACCCATAAAATTCAGTCCGAATACAACCATGACCAAACCACTGATCCTTTGCAGAATCAACCTGTTATTTTCAAGAAAATGACCGAAGGAAGTAACGGTAACGCCAAGCAGTACAAATACAAGAGTGAAGCCGGTAACAAAACCGATTGAATTAATGAGCATCCGACTCTTAACCGATTTCGTTATATCCTTGTCTTCGGATGCACCTGCCAGATAAATGAAGTAAATCGGCAGCATGGGTAATATACAGGGTGATATAAATGTCAGGATCCCTTCCGTGAAGGTTAAAACATATGAAATCAGTAAAATCACCAGCTTCCTGTCCGAAGTTGTTCTATTACTATATACCCTTGCGGGGTATTATATAACATAAAGAATGTAAATGTCCATACGGTTGTGAAATTCGGCAATAGTTTGCAGATAGAACCACATGATCCTGAGATATCGGTAGGAATTCTGCAAAAAAAATTGACGTATTTGGAAAACAGGTATAATATTATTATGAGCATATGCACATAATAATATTATATACATGTGACATATAGATTCAAATATACAGGAGGGAAGATGACCAGGCCGAGAAAATGCAGGAGAGTTGGGTTTGTACCGGATAATCCATGTTTTCATCCGCAATTGTACAACAAGGATGAAGTAGTCCTGAACATTGAGGAAGTCGAGGCGTTACGCCTGTCTGATTATCTGGAACTGGAGCAGGACAGTGCCGCAGAAAGCATGAATGTGTCACGCGGAACCTTTCAGCGCATTATTAATGCTGCCCGGAAGAAAACCGCCGACGCCCTGGTCCATGGGAAAATTCTTCGTATTGACGGAGGCAATTACCACCTTTCAGCAGGGAAGACCTGCTGCAGGAAGATGCAAGGCAACTGTAAACGGTTGAACTGTGAAAAATGCGAAGAGTGCGCAGAAAATAAATACGAGGTGAAGGAAAATGAGTGAAGACGGTTGCAATTGTGAAAGCAAGGATTGTGGAAGTTCATGTGCTTCCGGGGGCTGCGGGAATCAACCACAGAGTTTTTTGGAGAAAACACATGAACTGAACTCCATTAAAAGGGTTATAGGTATTGTCAGCGGAAAGGGAGGCGTGGGTAAGTCCCTTGTAACATCCATGCTGTCGGTAATGATGCGCAGGAAAGGATATGAAGTTGGTATTCTGGATGCGGATATTACCGGGCCCTCCATCCCAAAAGTATTTGGTATTGGCGAAAAGGCTCGCGGCAGTGAATATGGCATCTACCCGCAAAAAACGAATAATGGCATCGGTGTCATGTCGATCAATCTTCTTCTTGAGGACGATGAGGCTCCTGTCATCTGGAGAGGTCCCATCATTGCCGGGACAGTGAAACAATTCTGGACGGATGTCATTTGGGGGGATGTCGATTATTTGTTTCTGGATATGCCACCCGGAACAGGGGATGTTCCATTGACCGTTTTTCAATCCATCCCATTGGATGGAATTATCATTGTTACATCGCCTCAGGATCTTGTTTCGCTCATTGTTACAAAGGCATACAACATGGCAAGGTCAATGAGTATTCCCGTATTGGGCATAGTTGAGAATATGAGCTTTGTAAAATGTCCTGACTGCGGTAAGGAAATAAAGCTTTTCGGGGACAGCAAAATTGACGCCATAGCGGAAAAGATGGGAATCAAGGTTCTGGCGAAAATGCCGATAGACTCTGCAGTTGCAGAGCTGTGCGACAACGGTGAAATAGAGAAAATGAATAACGGGTATCTGCAGGATGCCGTTGATTATATTGAGAAAAAATTATCTGTGAGCGGAGAGGAGATTCATTCCATGAAAATTGCCATAGCTACTGAGGGAGCCGATGTCTCGTCCCATTTCGGAAAGTGTGAGAATTTTACAGTCTTAGAAGTTGAAGACTCCATCGTCAAAAGTAAAAGCATTATAAACACGGCGGGAAATCAACATGGTCTCCTGCCTGGATTCCTGGCCTCCAAAAACGTGGGTCTGGTTATTGTTGGTGGAATGGGAGAAGGTGCCAGACAGAATATGATTTCCAATGGAATTGAAATCATCTCAGGAGTTTCAGGAAATATTAATGAAGTAATTGACACATATCTGAAAGGAAACCTGGAATCCAACGATACCGGATGTTCAGGTCATGAGCACGACCGTGATCATGCAGAAGGCGGCTGTAATTGTGGACAGCATTAAAGTGTAAGCTCAAAGGATGAAAAATGGCAGTGCCCCGGTTCGAATATAATGCAGGTGCAGAAGGTTGTGATGCAGCCAATAGAAAGCATACACAATACCGGAGTGGCGCTGTAGGATGGAGCGATACTCTCATCTTGACAACAGCTCCAAAGACACTAATGAAGCGCTAATAAGTGTCTGAAAAATGCATCTTAGTGCACTCGGGTTAAAACAAAACAAGGCGGTGAAATTGACAGGACGTCAATTTCAGGCGCATTTTGCCATGAATGGCAAATATGCGCCGATCGCCCCAAAAGTTTTGACCTGCAAGTGCACCTGATGCTTTTTCATAGAGCCCTGACAGGCACCATGCCGCCGAGTGGCGCCCTTTGACCACTTTCCGGCGGTGGAAAGTGGCGAACCTCTTTTGATCTACAAAAAGAATTGAGATAGATGTATTGAAATTCGAAGCAAGAACCACCCCAACTTTATATTCACATAATAAAGATAGCCTCCATGAAATTGGATTGGATCGGTACATGATCAAGGCGACAGGACAGTAATTCTGTTGCTTTCATCCGAAAGGTTTCCGGCGAGATCAAATGCCCTGACCCAGTATATGTCGATTCCCAAACGATATGGACTTTTTACGGTTCGTGATGTTTTTTTCGTGGTTGCCAGCTCGAGACCATTACAGTAAATGGTATAACCGCTTACTTTTATATTGTCGGAAGAGGCGTTCCACTTCAGAGGTACGGAGGATCCTTTTGATTTGCCTGCTTTAAGTCCCGTGGGGGTATTGGGCCTTTTCACATCCTTCAGTGTTATAATAGTAAGGGGTTCACTGATCACGGACTTGTTGCCGACGGTATCAATAGCAGTAACGTTGAATTTGTAGCTTTTCCCGGGGATCAGATTCTTCCTGCTGAAGAGTGTCTTTGACGGAGAACCTGCCTTTTCTCCGTTACAATATATTTCATATTCTTTAACCTTGACATTGTCAGATGCGGGAGACCAGGTCAAAGTAATTTCCGTCTCGCTGACGGATGCGCACTTAAGGCCAAAAGGCTTGTCGGGCGCTTCTTTATCCGGGATAGTCGTTCCCGGAATGCTGCTGCTTTGCATGGAATAATTGCCGGCAATATCAAAAGCCTTTATGGAAAAACTGTAAGTCGTGCCGGGTACTAGGCCTTTCACCTTATAACTTGTCGCAGTTGTGGTTGCTGCCTTACTTCCGTTTTTGCATATTATATATCCTTTAATGCCTGTATTGTCCGAGGAAGGATTCCATGAGACAACCATCGAAGTATGATCGGGAGAGGATAATGAGAGGTTTGAAGGTGTCGATGGAACCTGATTGTCGGGGTCTGTCAGGACATCAATGGCTGCACTTGCAGATGACACATTACCTGCGGCATCATATGCTTTCACGAAATAGGTATATTTTCTTCCGGGAATCAGCTCTGAATTTGTAAAGTTTGTTCTTGATATTGTAAGGATCTTCCTGCCGTCGCGGAAAACCTGATATCCTTTTACTTTTGTATCATCGGAGGAACTTGTCCAACTCAGAAATACGGATGTAAATGTTTTGCTGACAACCTTCAGTCCTGTGGGAACTTCCGGCGGATGAGAATCGGCCTTTAACGCATCACAAGCCGTAGCAGCTGAGACTTGCTGCGGAATAAACACGAATACTGCAAGCAATAAAACCAATCCCAAAAAAATTCTCAATACTTTCATTTTGTACCTCCATATACAAGCTTCGACATTATTATTATTACAATAAATGGAATATTTAACATTTAATTATATTTTAGTGGGAAGTTTCTGATTTGTCAAGAACAAACGTTCGACATTCCTTAGTTGACAGCATTTAAATTCTATTGTACTATGTAAATCATATAGGATTACTATGAATTTGTTGGGCTAATTTTGTTTTTAACACGGGAGTGATGGAATGAGTAGTATTTTCGATGAGATCATTGACAGGAGAAACACGGATTCTTTGAAATGGGATTGCTGCAATGAAAGGTTCGGCAGAGGAGATATTCACCCGATGTGGGTAGCGGATATGGACTTCAAGTCTCCTTCCCAGGTAACGGAAGCCATTATCCGGAGGGCCGGACATGGTGTCTTCGGATATACGGTAGTATCTGAGAAACTTACGGATGCAGTCGTTCACTGGATGGAGGGAAGAAACGGCTGGACAGTGGACAAAAGCTGGATTGTCCATAGCCCGGGAGTTGTTACTTCGGTAGATATATCCATACTTGCCTTTACGGATGAAGGAGATAAGGTTCTGATACAGACCCCGGTTTATTATCCTTTCTATTCGAGTATCCGGAATAAAAAAAGGGAATTAATTGAAAATCCGATTATAGAGAACAAAGGGCATTATGAAATTGATTTTGACGACCTTGAAATAAAGCTTGCCAAGAATGTGAAAATGATGATTTTCTGCAGCCCTCATAATCCTATAGGGCGGGTATGGAAGGATAGTGAATTGGAACGGGTCGCAGAGCTTTGCCGTAAATATGATGTATTGCTGGTTTCGGACGAAATACATTCGGACCTGGTATTCAAAGGTCATAAGCATATTCCTGTTGCCACTCTATCTGAAGAATCATTAAGCAATACCATTACACTGCTGTCTCCGACAAAAACCTTCAATCTGGCCGGATTAGCCGAATCCTTCGCGATAATCCCCAATATGAAACTCCGACAGAAATTCAAAGGCACTTTAAATAATACCGGAGCAGGTATGCTTAATATCTTTGGAATGGAAGCGGCTGAGGCTGCCTATACCTTTGGCGAAAGTTGGCTGGAAGAGTTGTTGGTGTATTTGGAGGACAATCTTGACCTGTTAATCGAATTTTTTGAAAAAAATATTTCCCGGATCAATGTAGTAAGGCCGGAGGCAACTTATATGGCATGGCTTGACTGCAGAGGGCTTCCGGTTCCAACAGAGAAATTGAAGGAGTTTTTTACCTATAAGGCCGGAGTTGGTTTGAATGATGGAATAACCTTTGGTAAAGAAGGGGATGGATTTCAAAGAATTAATTTTGCATGTCCAAGGGCATTGCTGCTGGAGGGACTCGAAAAAATAAAGGATGCCGTATCAAAACTATAACGAAGCTAAATGTTTTCCGCCTTTATGGCTCTTTTGCTTCGCAGAAAGACTTAATGGCGGATACGGATTTGATTTTCAGACGGTGAGCATGTCCGCTTCCTTTATGGCTCCTTTGCTGCGAAAAAAGCTTTAATGGTGGATAACGTTTTGATTTTCAGGCGGTGAGCATATTCCCCGCCGCTACATCTCTTTTACTTCAGCAAATAAGCCGTGCGGCGGGAGCTGATGGGTTATAAAGAGGATCTACCCGCCCGCGAACGTATCATACAGGAGTGTACCGGCAGTGAACTGGCTTTGTTGACATGACTTTTTTTCTATGGTACTATCTATCTGTAATTTCATACGGGGAGCTTGTGAGGCAGGCTGAGAGGAAGTGATCAACTTCGACCCATATACCTGATTTGGATAATGCCAACGTAGGGAGAAATTTTAACTAAGAGATTAGTGGATATTCCTGACGGGATACCCACTTTTTCATTATTGCCGGGAGGAAAGAACTTGAAAAGTGAAAAGACATCCTTGCTTGGAAACGGTCTGCTCTGGTTTGGGGCGGCGATATCCATTGCAGAAATATTTACGGGAACATTCATAGCGCCCCTAGGCTTCGTAAAGGGTTCCATAGCCATATTGCTGGGGCATCTGATCGGCTGTACCCTGATGTATTTTGCAGGACTGATTGGAGGCATCACCGGAAAGAGTGCGATGGAAACAGTGAAAATTTCCTTTGGAGGCAAGGGCGCATTGCTGTTTTCTGCATTAAACGTATTGCAGCTTGTAGGTTGGACGGCAGTTATGATCATCAGCGGAGCAAGGGCGGCAACGATTATCGCCGATCCTTTGTTTGGCGCCCGGGCTGAAATGATCTGGTGCCTAGTCATCGGAGCTTTGATAATTCTATGGCTTCTGGCAGGAATGAAAATTTTGAGCACGGTCAATATTTTCGTAGTTGGAGCTTTATTTGCTCTTACCGTAGTATTGAGTACGGTGGTGTTTAAAAACGGGACCGCAGGAACAGAAACGCTGGCGGGAACAATGAGTTTTGGGACTGCGGTGGAATTGTCGGCAGTAATGCCGCTTTCCTGGCTGCCGCTGATATCGGATTACGTAAAAAGGGCACGCCGGCCAAAAGCAGCGACACTGGTGGGCTCGACGGCATATTTTGTTGGCAGTTGCTGGATGTATCTTATTGGACTGGGCGCAGCAATTTTCGCAGGGGAGTCCGATATTGCCAAAATCATGCTTCAGGCCGGCATGGGTTTCGTCGGGGTCTATATCATCATTGCAGCTACTGTAACGACAACGTTTCTGGATGCTTTTTCCGCGGGAGTCAGTTTGAAGACAATTACCTCAAAAATTGATGAAAAGTGGATTGCAGTAATCATCACGGTCGTTGGAATTTTTATGGCCATGTTCACGCCGATTGAACAATATGAGAACTTTTTATCCCTGATCGGATCTGTGTTTGCCCCGATGATAGCCATACTTGTTACGGACTTCTTTATCTTGAAAAAAGACCATACCAGAAAAAGCTTCAGTATCCCTAATTTGATTTTATGGGCAGCCGGTTTTGCTGTTTACAGAATGTTTCTCAACATGGATACGGTTATCGGAAGCACACTGCCTGTGATGATAGCCATCAGCATTCTGTGCATATTGATGAATGGAGGAAGAAGAATTGTTCAGAAAATATTTAGATAATACCAGGTTAAAAACTCCGCTGGTTCACTGCATCACAAACTATGTTACAGTCAATGACTGCGCCAACATCCTGCTGGCATGCGGCGCCTCTCCCATCATGGCGGACGATGCGGACGAAGTGGAGGAGATCACTTCCATATGCAATGCACTCGTCATCAACATTGGAACCTTGAATGAAAGGACGGTACAGTCCATGCTCAAGGCAGGCAGGAAAGCGAACGAACTGGGGCACCCGGTTGTCCTGGACCCGGTCGGTGCCGGCGCATCCGCTCTCCGGAACTCAACGGTCTTTCAGCTGCTAAAAGAGGTCAAATTCGCCGTGATCCGCGGAAATATCTCAGAGATCAAGACTGCAGCCATGGGAAGCGGAACAACAAAAGGTGTGGATGCGGATGTCAGTGATAGGGTTACTGAAGGAAATCTCCGGGAAGCCGTAGCATTTGCCCAGGGCCTGAGCCTTAGAACCGGCGCGGTGATCGTTATCACCGGTGCAATAGATATTGTGGCTGACGGCAGGAGAGCTTATGTCATCCGGAATGGACATGCGCTCATGTCTAAAATCACAGGAACAGGATGTATGCTCACTACTGTTATTGCCGCATACTGCGCAGCCAACCCGGAGGATATGACCTCAGCGGCTGCTGCAGCAGTCAGTGCGATGGGCCTTTGCGGCGAACTGGCGTATGAAAAGCTGCAGAAGGAAAATGGCGGTACATCAAGCTATCGAACCTATTTAATTGACTTTATGAGCAGCATGGATGGAGAACTGCTTCAAGGGGGGTTGAAGGTTGAAAGTCGATAAAGACAGCCTGCGGTTATATGCAGTGACCGACAGGGCATGGCTGGTGAATGCTACTCTTGAAGAGCAGGTAGAAGCTGCTATCCAGGGAGGGATCACCTTTTTGCAGCTAAGGGAAAAGGAACTTCCAGTTGAGGAATTTATAAAACTGGCCGGGGAAATTAAGAAAATCACTGACAGGACAGGTATCCCGTTTGTCATCAATGATGAGCTTGAGGTCGCACTTGCCTGTGGCGCGGACGGAGTGCATGTGGGACAGAGTGATTTGTCGGCAGGCGAAGTCCGCAGACGGGTCGGGGAAGGTAAAATCCTGGGTGTTTCGGTGCAAACTGTGGAACAGGCGGTCCTGGCTGAAAGGGAAGGTGCTGATTATCTGGGTGTCGGAGCGGTATTTGCAACATCAACCAAGCTGGATGCCGGCACGGTTTCCTTCGAATCCCTCAAAGCTATTTGTGAAGCGGTTTCCATTCCTGTAGTAGCTATTGGCGGGATTAACAGGGAAAACGTACCGGAGCTTTCCGGCAGTGGAATCAGCGGGATAGCTGTGGTTTCCGCCATCTTTGCACAAAAGGATATCAAAGCTGCGGCAGTGGAACTGGCTGGACTTGTCGGAAGGGTCGTGAAGCTATGAAGCTGCGGGGAGCGATCTTTGACCTGGATGGGACTCTTTTGGATTCCATGGGCATCTGGGAAACGATCGGAGATGAATATCTGTTGACGAAGGGCTGCAAACCCCTTCCCAACTTGTGGGAGAAGCTGAAACCGATGAGCATGCTTCAGACCGCAGTTTATTTCAGGGAGGAATACGACTTGAAGGACAGTGTGGAGGATATCAGTTCACAGGTGAATGCCATGATTGAACACAAGTATTTCAGAGAGATCGGGTTTAAGCCTTATGCGCTGTCATTTATCAAGAAGTTGGACCAACTTGGAGTGAAGATGTGTATTGCAACAGCTACGGACAGGCATCTGGTGGAAGCAGCTTTGAAAAGGCTTGATTCCCTGGAATATTTCTGCGGGATCGTTACCTGTACTGAAGCAGGCTGCGGCAAGGATCGGCCTGTAATTTATGAAAGGGCCCTGGAACTGTTGAATACGGAAAAAGAAAATACAATTGTATTTGAAGATGCTTGCCATGCCATTGAGACTGCAAGGAAAGCCGGATTTTTGGTAGCGGGTGTACAGGATGCGAGTTCAGACTGTGACCGGGAGAAAATAATAAGGATTGCCAACTGGTACATTCATTCATTTGAGGAATTGGAGCTGAATCATTTATGAAAAAGATATTGACGATTGCCGGTTCGGATTGCAGCGGCGGTGCGGGAATCCAGGCGGACATCAAGACCGTGACGGCGCATGGAATGTATGCCATGAGTGCTATCACCGCTTTGACAGCCCAAAATACGACAGGCGTTTATGGCGTCATGGAAGCGTCACCTGAGTTTGTAGGACAACAGCTGGACTGCATTTTCAGCGACATTATTCCGGACGCCGTTAAAATCGGGATGGTCTCAAACATCGATATTATCCGGATGGTTACAGACAAATTATTGGAATATCAAGCGAAGAATATCGTGGTGGATCCTGTAATGGTTTCAACCAGCGGGAGCAGACTTTTGAGTGATAATGCCGTTGAGACAATGGTTTCAAGACTTTTACCCATGGCGGACATTATGACGCCCAACATCCCCGAGGCGGAAGTTTTGACCGGAAGGACGATTGAAACAGAAGAGGATATGCTAAAAGCAGCCGAGGATATTTCCAAAATCATTCACGGTGGAATTCTGATCAAAGGTGGGCATCTTACCGATTCAGCAGATGATTTGCTATATATGTCCGGGGAGGTGCACTGGTTTCATTCCTGCAGGATCGACAACCCGAATACCCATGGTACGGGTTGCACCCTTTCTTCTGCAATCGCCTGCAATCTTGCATTGGGACTTGATTTGAAGGAAAGTGTAAGGAATGCGAAAAAATATGTCAGCAAAGCTTTGTCGGCCGGACTTGACCTTGGAAAGGGCAGTGGTCCGTTGAATCATTGCTTTAATATCATGGAAGCAGATTTTCTTAAGAAATAATTTCAACCGGTGCCCAATCTGTAATTTTATCTATGATAGAGCTAAAAAATGGTATATGGTTCAGCAAAAGAAAAATTGCACCTGACACCAGAACAATACCCATGATGAGCAGCCATTCTTTAAATGCAATGGGGCTTTTCATGCTGAACACCTCCTGTTTCAATTCTTGACTTAATAGTAGCATGAACGAACCTGTGCCTGGTTAAGTGTGGGTTAATTGCAGATTAATCCTGGATTAATTTTTTTGTTACAAAAAAGTGTTCATGCTAAAACCGGATATTTTCCTCATTTAACTATTAATTTACCAGTAATTAATTTGGTTTTATCATTGCTGGATTACATTATCCACATAAGGAGTTTATGAGGATGAATAATAATGTGCAATATATTACCAATGTTAATGTCATTACAAAAGATTCCATTCTTGAAGACCAGTGCATCATTCTCGAGGATGACCGGTTTAAGGGAATTCTTCCAATGTATAAAATGGCGGAGGCCCTTTCAGATATGGCTGGCGGGAAGATTCATGACGGGAAGGGAGCTTTTGTTACTGCAGGCTTTATAGATATCCATTCGGACAATATTGAATCGGTCGTTCAACCAAGACCTACAAGTATTATTGATTTTGAAATTGCTTTAGTGGAGCATGAAAAGCAGTTGGTCAATCAAGGAATTACGACAATGTACCATTCATTGTCGTTTTTAAGGATGGATGGGGGCGCAATGAGGGACAAGGAGGCCAGAAAGCCTGAAAAGATGAGGCTGCTGGCGGAACTGATCAAATCTCTTCATGAGCGGAGCCATCTTATTCGACATCGGTTCCATTGCCGGTATGACATCAGAAATTCTGAAGGATATGACACCCTGATGGATTATATGGAGAAAGACTATATCAATCTGCTTTCTTTCAATGATCATACTCCAGGCCAGGGACAGTACAGGGATCTGACGAAATACAGGGAAAGCCTGAAAGGCTATAAACCTGAACTCGGGGATGGTCAGATAGACACCATGATCGGGGAGAGAATGGCTGTTCCAAAGATCAGCAGGGAGATGATTGAAAAGACAGCGGCTGTTGCCCGAAGCAAGGGGATACCGATTGCTTCACACGATGATGACAGTGAGGAAAAACTGGAGTATGTGCATACTGAGCTGAGGGCGGAGATCAGTGAGTTTCCGGTTGAACTGAGTGTTGCCAGAAAGGCAAAAGAAAAAGGGATGCACACGGTTGCAGGTGCCCCGAATGTCCTGATGGGAAGATCCCACTCCGGGAATTTATCTGCAATCGAAGCCATTTTAGATGGTTCTATTGACATTCTGTGTTCCGATTATTACCCTCCGGCTATCCTTCATGCCTTGTTCAAGCTTCACAACGATTATGGGATGAAGCTTTGGGATTGTTTCAATCTGGTCACGCTGAATCCGGCAAAAGCGCTTGGCATGGACAGGGAATTCGGATCTGTCGATGAAGGGAAAAAGGCGGATTTCCTGATGATAGATATGATAAATGATATGCCATTCATAACGAGGGTTTTTATTGACGGGAAACTGGTTTCTGAGTTGAATTACAGGCTGGAAAAGTATGCTTGAGAAGGAGAAGGTTCATGCTATATGAGTTTGAAGCACTCTTGCCGATCGGACAGGATGCAGCAGAGAAAATGCTGGGCGAGAAACCTGTTATTCACCCGACTTCGACTATACGGAAGAGTTTTCTGGGAAGCTGGACGGACATAGGTCCACGAGTAGATATTACAGAGTCTGAGGTGGGCGACTATACCTATTTTGCGGGAGATGCATCCGCCATCTATTCAACAATAGGAAAATTCTGTTCCATTGCATCCCATGTAAGGATCAATCCCGGCAACCATCCCATGCAGAGGGTCATTCAGCACCATTGCACCTATCGCAGAGTTCCATACGGCTTTGATACGAAAAATGATGCGGAGTTTTTCGACTGGCGCAGGGCTGATCGGGTTGAAATAGGCCATGATGTCTGGCTGGGGCATGGCGTTATCGTAATGCCCGGTGTCAAAATCGGGTCTGGAGCCGTGATCGGATCGGGAGCTGTTGTAACAAAGGATATTCCGCCCTATGCTGTTGCGGTGGGCGTGCCGGCAAAAGTTATCAAAATGAGATTTGAAGAGGCTGTGGTCGAGAAAATTATCAAAAGCTGCTGGTGGGAGTGGGACAGAAAAACACTGAAGGAAAGGTTTGAAGAGTTTCTTGATCCGGAAAGCTTCTTGAAAAACTCTTCCGGGAGCTGGAGGTAAGGATATGGAAATGAATTATACGGACTATATCGTATATGTCAATAAATTGCTGCTGGACGGAAGTGTTCGTAAAGCGGTGGACAAGCTGGAGCCTCTTGGCAAATTTGAGATGAGGGGTATTGGCCAGTGGGAGCCGATTTATTACCCGGGGTTCACCTTAATTACACCTGTCTGTGGAGAGGACCGTGACAATGCGGATACTTACAAAAAACTTCTGACGGTCAGGAAGCAAAGGTTATCAGGGAACATCAACTTATCCAAATGCGTTGAGGCTCCGGATCAGGCTCTTCACATGACTGTGGCACGTCTTGTTTCAGGCACGGTTTATGAAGCAAACAGAATCGAACAGCATACAGACTCTTTTTTAGCCCGTATGCAGGGACTGTTTGAAAAACTCGCCATCTCCGGGCAGCTTCGGTTTGAAATCAAAGGTGTCTGTGTTCTCCCCCAGGGAGTGATTGCTGCAAGTGTAGCTCCAAAGAATGAAGCGGATTACAATTGTCTGCAGAATCTCAGAGACTTCCTTTATTCGGACAAGACTCTGCAAGCCTTCGGAGTGGAGCGCAAGAGAGAATTCGTCGGACATATCTCCCTATTTTATGTTGAGAAAGAACTGGACAACATGGAAAAACAAATACTCCATGATACCATCATCCATATAAACAGGCAGTTCTTTGCAGAACCGCTGCCTTTCCGGATAAGGAAAGCTGAAGTAAGAAAATTCAATAACTTTCTACATTTTGACCGTGAGGAAAACTGGCCGGTATTTGAGTTTATCTGAGGAGTTCGAGGGTGGATATCCCCACCCGGAGGTGCCTATGAATGAAAATGAAAAAGAAATGGCTGAATTTGCCCGCAGATTAATAGAAACAGCAGGTGCCATATTACGGTCGGAACGTCAGCATACACAGATTGTAATCATGGAGAAAACCTCGCATATGGATATCGTTACACAGCAGGATGGCTGGATTGAGGATTATATTTCGTCAGCTATACTGGAAAAGTATCCTGAACATGCAGTACTGGCAGAGGAATGCCATCATGCCGGCGCAAGTGATAACTCGGATTATACATGGGTTATCGATCCTATTGATGGAACCATTAATTTCTGCAGGTTTGCCAGGGATTATGCGATTTCTCTTGCACTGTATTATGGGAAAAGACCTGTCTTCGGACTGGTGTATGATGTTGCAGACGATAGGATGTATAGCGCCGGGACAGGCAGCATACCGGCAATGAATGGAATTCTCCTTCAAAATCCGACTTGCGGTGTGTGTACGCTTCGGCAAGCTGTGATCGGGATGAGTTTCAGGACGATGAAAGAACTTGGCCGCATGGGGACGGACGTGATGGGCCTGCTTTCGGAAGCACATGCCCACAGGTATCTGGGATGTGCCTCTTTGGAATTGTGCCGGGTCGCAAGCGGAGAATATGATCTGTTCATTTCATCCAATGTCCACACCTGGGATATAGCTGCTGCAAGGATACTCATAGAGCAGCTCGGAGGGTTCCTGACCGTATGTGAAAAAGGCAGGGAAGTCTCATATGCCGGTAAACTCTTTGTAGCCGCATACCGTTCCCCCGAATTGTGGAAAGAAGTATTTCAACTGCTGCCGCAGAGGGTGCAAAATGCTTTTGGGTATTGATCCCGTAAAATTAACATTGTGATAATCCAGACATAATGAGGGCTTAATCCGTAAGATATATCATAAGAACATAAATAAAGCAAAGAACAAAGAACAAAGCAAAGAGCAAAGAGCAAAGAGCAAAGAGCAAAGAGCAAAGAACAAAGAACAAAGAACAAAGAACAAAGAACAAAGAAAAAATAGAGAGGAGAAACGATATGTACAAGTTTATAACAATCAGATGCAGAAGCTGCGGTTCCGTCATATACAACCTGCCGGAGAGCGATTTTAAAAAGCTCAGACTCGTTAATTTAACGTGTGAAGACTGCAGGGATCATTCGGAACTGGACGACACCGACACAGGAAAAGAAGTGCTTGTTTATAAAGACAGGATGAAGGCGGTTTAGTAAAAAACTGCATGCTGCCCTGTGTAAGTAAATTCGCTTGTCTCAAGCGTTTTTTTATGCCCTTTTTTCACTTCTCGAACCGGGTTATTTGCGCACAATATAAAAATCTTAACACAACCTTGTCATAACCTAACAACAATAAAATACAGGCTTAATTTTTCGATGTTAACCTAATATCATAAAATTTGATAGGAGTGAACATATGTTTAAGAGAATAATAGCCTTTTTAAGTGTAATCGTGCTGGTAGTTTCATTGGCAGCATGCTCGGCCTCTACCGAAACGGATACATCAGCGCAGACTCCGGACTCCGCCGCAGCAGGTGAAAAAACTACCGAAGCCACTGCTCAGCCCACTGCAGAACCGGTAAAAGCAGCAGAAGCAACACAGGACCAGGTAAAATCAATTGTTATTGCCTATTTGCCAAATGAAGCAAAAGAAGAACTGACCGAATACCGCAAGGGTGTGGCAGCGGATATGGAAAAAGCTCTTGGTGTAAAGGTCACCGAGTTTCTTGCCAGCGACTACAATGCAACAATCGAAGCAATGAGAACCGGCAAAGCGGATATCGCGAACTTTGGACCCCTCTCCTATTCGCAGGCTGTTGCGCGTGCAAATGCCGAATGCCTGGTGGCACCTGCGCCGGAAGGCAAAAAGGAGAATATGGGATATTACTCTTACATCATTACACAGGCGAATAATGACAAAATTAAAACTATTAATGACCTAAAAGGTGTAAAGTTTGCGTTTGTAGATGCAAATTCCACTTCCGGCAACTTGATGCCGTCCTTTCAGATTCTGGAGGCTTTTAAAGACCCGAACCTGACCTTTGATGATTTGCATGAGAATGGCAAATTTTTCTCGGCAGTCAGTTTCTCAGGAGCTCATCAGAACGGTTTGCAGGCTGTAATCAAGGGCGATATCGATGCCGCACCTGTAGCATCGGATATCTATGACAGGGAAATCAAAGAAGGAAGAGCGGATGCAAGCAAACTCAAAATCATTTTCAAATCACCTAAGTTACCGGGTTCACCGATTGGTATCCGTGGGGATCTTCCTGCAGAATTCAAACAGAAAGTGAAAGAGTTCTATCTGAATTATGATAATGCCGAATATTTTGAAAAGTTTGTCGGACTGGCTGACGGCAAGCCTCAAAAATATGTAGAAGTAACGAATGATGACTATAAGGACATCCTGGCATTAAGAGAGAAGTTTGGACTATAATTTGTTGAAAGTTCAATTGGCAGGCAAAAGGCAGCTTTTGCCTGCTTGGCATGGGGAGGAGGATTGTGATGAATCCTTTGGTTGTGAAGAATCTGACAAAATGCTACAAACAGGGAACCTGTGCGGTCGATGATATAAGCTTTGAAGTGAAGCCGGGCGAGTTTATCGCAATTATCGGGGCTTCAGGGTCGGGAAAGTCAACGATCCTCAGGTGCATCAACCGCATGATCGAGCCTACCAAAGGCAGTATCCTGTTTGAGGGAAAAGAGATCAACGGCCTTGGCGGAAAACGTTTCAGGGAAGTAAGAAGAAAGATCGGCATGATATTCCAGCATTACAATCTCGTGTACAGACTCACGGTAATGCAGAACGTGATGCATGGCAGGCTAGGCTACATGAACACCTTTGAAGGTGTTTTCAGCTTGTATAATGAAGAGGATAAGCATAAAGCATTAAAGCTTTTGGAGAAAGTCGGGCTGTCTGACTTTGCCTATAACCGGGCAAGTGAATTATCCGGAGGGCAAAAACAGCGTGTGGGTATCGTACGCGCACTCATGCAGGAACCGTCCCTGCTGTTGTGTGATGAACCGATTGCTTCGCTTGATCCTGGAAGTTCAAAAATCATCATGGATACGATAAAAAAACTGGCTACGGAAAGCAATATCGCATGCATTGTCAACCTTCATCAGGTTCATGTAGCAAAGGAGTATGCTTCAAGAATCATCGGAATCCGCGAAGGCAGGATCGTCTTTGATGATGTTCCGGCCAGACTGACCAATGAAATAATTGAAGAGATCTATAATACATCGATAGAAAATCTGATGATTCAAGAGGAGCTGAAGGATGTTGTCTGAGAAACCGAAGCCGCTGTCTTTGAATACAGGATCGGAAAAAAAACAATATACAATTGCTCTGATTGCGGTCATGCTGCTTTTTACGGGTGCCACCTGGTTTACTAAATTTAACCCCTTTGCGATACTGAAGGAGCAGGATATTTTTTGGAGCTTTATCACCGTGGATTTTTTACCGCCCGATATTCTGAAGGCAAAAGGCTTGGGGGGAGCATTGCTTACAACCGTTGAAATGGCTCTTGCTGCAAGCTTTCTTGCAGCATGCTTTTCATTTGTACTGGCCTTTTTCGGCTCCGTGACCACCGCGCCTTTTATGTGGCTGGCAAAAATATTAAGAGGGCTTGGGTCCTTTATGAGGAACATTCCTGCGTTGATCTGGTCATTTATTCTGGTGATGGCCTTCGGTATCGGGACCTCTGTAGGCTTGATCGCGCTATTTATTGAAACCTTCGGCTTTCTTCTCAGAGCGTTTATTGAGACCATTGATGAAGTTGGTAATGAAAGTATAGAAGCACTGGATGCCGTAGGAGCCAATTTTCCCCAAAAGCTTGCGCAGGGCATTGTGCCGGCTGTCATACCCGGGTATATCTCCTGGTTCCTATACACTATCGAAGTCAACATCCGATCCTCAACGATTGTCGGAATGGTGGGCGGCGGAGGAGTCGGGCTGGTGCTGATGTCTTATATAAAATCCTTTAAATATCATGTTGCCGGGACCATTATACTTGCGATTGCAATCGTAGTCATTCTGGTCGATATCATAACGAACTGGCTTAGAAAGAAGGTGCTGGCATAATGGAAGAGTATTATGCATCCGATGTTTTAGTGGAAAAAGGGAGATTTAAAGAGTCCGGTGCAGGGCGGATGAAGAAAATCAAGATAACAAACCCGGCATATAATCGTCCTGTGAATATATTTTTAACGGTAACGATTTTCTTGTCGATTTTCTCGATTATCAGCCTGAAGATTGATTGGCCGACTCTTTTTAGACGTTTTTCGGATTTGTTTGATGTTTTTATGCAATTGACCAGGTTTAATTTTCTGAATTTCAATCTGGTTGTCCTTGCTTTTGCAGAATCTGTGACAGTAACGGTTCTGGCTACCCTGTACAGTATCGTGGGCGGTTTGCTGATGGCGGCATTTATGGCGAAGAATATCACGCCTGGTAAAAAACTTGCAGTCGTCCTTTCCGCATTTAATTCTTTTATCCGTGCCGTGCCTACGCCGGTATGGGTTCTGCTGATCATTGCATGCCTGGGCTTTGGACCGGCAGCAGGTATTATCGGGCTGTCCTTCCATGCAACCGCCTTTTTTGCAAGGGCGTTTTCACAGGCGTTTGAGGAGGTCCCCGCAGCAACGATCGAAGCACTTCAGGCAACCGGAGCCGGCCGCGTGCATATATTCTTCGGCGCGGTACTGCCCGCATCCATTACGGCCCTTGTGGCATGGGGCGCACTGAGGTTCGAGATCAATTTCTCTGAATCCACCATATTGGGTATGGTTGGCGGCGGCGGCATCGGTTATTCCATTGCATCCAGCATGACGGGATACAATTTCGGACGTGCCGGGATATCGATTTTGATGGTGTTCCTGTTTGCATTTTCACTGGAACTGACCTTTACCGCAATGAAACGCAGGATGAAGGTTTAACAGTATGAATGAAGTTTCTTAGGGAATGCGCTTGCCGGAATTACTGTAATTTAGCAGACCTAAGTTTTGATGGTGTACACCCGAAAGATTCTTTAAACATGCGATTGAAGACCTTGTAATTAAAAAAACCATGTCGTTCCTGAATGCTTGTGATATTGTCATCAGTATCAAGAATGTCGCTGTGAATGTGGGTAAGCCTAATGAAGTTGACGTATTCAACGAAAGTAAAACTGGTATATTTCTTAAAGAACCGACAGAAATATTCTGGATTCAATGCTATCAAAGATGCCGCTTCTTTTAGGCTTATAGGTTCCATATAATTTTTTTCCACGTATTCAATTACTTCTTTTAGCCGCGATAGATGTTTGGCGGCTTTATTTTTTTCTATAAGGTTTTGTCGAATGGAAAAATGACTATAGAGCGCATGCAGAAAGAGATTAAGGTTACTGACAAAAAGGAATTGATAGCCATCTCCACCTTGTTCGTAAAGCATTTTCATTGCAAGCAGGTACTGAATCATCTTTTGAAATACAGGATCCTTCCTTAGCTCACTTTTAGGGAAATACTCCCTGAATCGTATCGTCATGTACTCAGGAATGGAATGGTTAAGGAGTTCGTATGGAATTTGGAGCAACAGAACTTCAATGTTGCCGGGACTTCGGGTTAAATGTATGTCGTCGGAATTGACTATGAATAGATCATTCGCACTGACGGTGTATTTTTCTTCATTACGAACGATATGCATGGTGCCATGCAAAATATAGAGAACTTCCAAGTGGTTATGCCAGTGGCTGGGAATCAGCTGATTATATGACTTGTAAATATCAAAATAAACAGGGAGTCTGGCATTAGAAAAAATGATTTCATGAGTGGGCATAGACTTTGCGACCTTTCATATTAAGCGGTTGATAGAAAAAATATTCATATGAAAAGTATCATGGACTATGAAAAAAGTCAATATCGACATAATGAAAAGTCAGAAAGATACTTGTTATCTGTTTTAGCGAGTAATAAGATGAATATAGAATTCAAACGAATCTATTACTTACAAGGGGGATTTATATTGAACAAATGGCAAAGGATAAGTTTTCAACCAGGCATGCCTTTAGGTGAGAATGGAGGGAGAGTCACAGCATCTGCAGCGCATCGGGAACTGTCAAAGTACGTGGCTAAAGAAGGAATGGTTCTTCTGAAAAATAGCCGGAATGTTCTTCCACTGGGCAAAGGCTCAAAAGTCGCTTTGTTTGGAAAGGGCAGTTTTGATTATGTCAAAGGTGGCGGTGGCAGCGGTGATGTAACAGTCGGATATATTACCAACCTTTATGACGGAATGAAGGCCTTAAAAGAACAGGTCAGTATTTTTGAAGAGCTATCTGATTTTTATCGTCAAAACGTTAAGAACCAGTATGAAAGCGGAGCCGTACCAGGAATGACAATTGAGCCCGCTGTTCCGGAAGATTTGCTAAAGAGGGCCGGATTATATACTGATACGGCAGTTATTGCTATTTGTCGTTTTTCCGGAGAAGGATGGGACCGCAAAAGTGTCACAGACACAAAGAATAAAAATCTTTGGGAGCAGGAGAAGGCTATGACAAAGAAATCGGGAGAGCTCTTTGAAAATGGTGACTTTTACCTGACACATTCAGAGTCTGATATGGTGAATACGGTCAAAGAGCATTTCTCCAAGGTAATTGTCGTAATGAATGTCGGGGGTATGGTAGATACCGGCTGGTTTGTCAAAGACGATAAAATCCAATCCGTCCTAATGGCATGGCAGGGTGGCATGGAAGGAGGAGTGGCTGCTGCAGAGCTTCTTTGCGGTATTGGCAATCCTTCAGGTAAATTGTCTGATACCTTTGCAAATAGATTGGAAGACTATCCGTCAACTTATAATTTTCATGAATCTGAAGCTTATGTAGATTATACCGATGACATCTATGTGGGATATCGTTATTTTGAGACTATTCCGGGGGCTTCTGACAAGATAAATTACCCGTTTGGTTTTGGTTTATCTTACACAAGCTTTCATTGGTCAGTGGTTTCCGCAACGGAACAAAACGGCATATTTAAAATTAAAATTAATGTAAGCAATACCGGATGCATGGATGGCAAAGAAGTCCTCCAAATCTATGCAGGAGCGCCACAAGGGCTTCTTGGAAAACCGGCAAAAAGCTTAGTGGCTTTCCGGAAGACGCGATTACTGGAAGAAGGGGAAAGCCAGCTGTTGAGTTTTGAATTTTCAATGGATACCCTGGCTTCTTATGATGATTTGGGTAAAGTTCAAAAATCTGCTTTTGTACTGGAAGCCGGAGATTATATGTTTTTTGTCGGGACTTCGGTACGTGATATAGAAAAGATCGACTTTGTGTATTCATTGCCGCATAACAGGGTTGTTGAACAACTTAATGAAAAAATAGCGCCAACTTCACTGAAAGAAAGAATGCTGTCTAGTGGCTGTTTTGAACAACTTCCACTGAAAGAAGCAAATGATCCAGATACCTGTGGACTTGAAAAAATGCCGGCAGAAATGACGGAAGGAAACGCACCGGCAGTACGGGCAAGACAGAGTTATCAATTTAGGAAAGAGCCGTTTAAGAAGGGTATTCGAACTTTTTATGAGGTAGCTGAGGGCAAGATGACGGTAAATGAGTTTCTTGCGCAAATGACAGATGAAGAAGTGGCTAATTTGTTAGGGGGACAACCCAATACCGGAGTTGCAAATACATTCGGATATGGTAATATGCCGGAATATGGCATACCGAATGTTATGACTGCCGATGGACCTGCCGGGCTTCGAATTGCTCCCCAATGCGGTATCAATACAACTGCCTGGCCTTGTGCAACTTTGATCGCCTGCACGTGGGACAGAGATGCTGCATATGCGATTGGAGAAGCCGGCGCCAAGGAAGTTAAGGAAAATAACATTGCGGTTTGGCTAACGCCTGCAATTAATATTCATAGAAGTCCATTGTGCGGACGTAACTTTGAATACTATTCCGAAGATCCATTTCTGACTGGCAAGATGGCTGCAGCTATGGTTGAAGGCATTCAATCCCAGCATATTGGGGCGACTGTCAAACATTTTGCCCTGAACAACAAAGAAACTAGTAGGAAGAACAGTGATTCCAGAGTATCGGAAAGGGCAGCCAGAGAGATTTACTTAAAGGCTTTTGAGATCGTAATCAAAGAAGCAGCCCCGTGGAGCGTTATGTCCTCCTATAATATGATTAATGGTCATCGCGCGTCAGAAAACAGAGAGTTATTAGAAGATATATTAAGAGGCGAATGGGGTTGGAAAGGCATGGTAACTACAGATTGGTGGACCTGCGGAGAACATTATAAAGAGACCAGAGCCGGAAATGATGTAAAAATGGGTTGCGGTTATCCGGAGCGTCTGCTTGCAGCCAAGGCACTGGGTCTTATTTCTCGAGCAGAGATGGATATTTGTGCGAATAGAATTCTTGAACTGATCTTGAAAGTGGATTAAATATAAAGAGCAAAACGCGGGTATGATACGAAAAAATTTCTTTTGAACCCATGCATTATAATGCCGTTAAAGGCTAATCCCTAACTTAACCGACGATCTGTGATACTTGACAAACAATATTGCTCTGCAAGATAAAAATTTTTGATGAAAAAGGTATGAAATTTTTTCATACCTTTTAATCTGCCTATTTATCCATTGTTCACAAAAAACGCAGATTAATAGCATGATATAATGGCAAGCACATTAGTTACATGCAAATGCGGAAGTTAAATCAACCTCGACAAACCATGCAGTGTCCAATACAATAGACGTAAACACTTGTTAATTGCTGGGATACATAATGAGGCAAATGAGGTCCTTCACTTCAAAGTGGCGGGTACCGATTTGATTTCTGATGGCAGGCATATCCCCCGTCTCGTTGAACTGGTGCTTTATAAGAAGGACAGTACAACCACATATCAGTGATTACAGGATTAGTTCAGGGAGAGCCGGTATATCCGTCGTCCCAGGCAGGTGGACGAATGCTGTAGCCACCTTGGAATTTCTATCAATGAAAGGTCGTTTTTTCTTGTTGCCATCGCCACATTTTTTTGTCCGAAAATATATGAAGCATGGGTCTTTCCCTGTTGGAATTTTTCTAATTTACATGCTTTTCTTTGGAGGAAATGCTATTTATAGCACTTACCTGAACTTGTATATGGCAAGTATCGGGTTTTCCCAATCTCAGATCGGGATCACGGTTTCAGTATCTACTTTCTTTGTATTGCTGGCACAGATGTTTTGGGGATTCGCCAGCGATAGGGCAAAGCTTAAAAACACGATTATACACTTCCTTTTTATAAGCTCTGCTGTTATCATCCTTTTGTTTTATATTTCAAAAGCATACTGGTTCGTGTTTGCTATCATCGCATTATTTGCGTCATTTTATACCGGGGTGTCTCCTTTGATGGATAGTGTTGTGCTTGAAATTTCAAGGGACAAAACCTGGAATTACGGCCAAATAAGGACTGGTGGAACAATTGGTTACTGTATTACAGTCCTTTTCATTGGTCTTGTCATCAATGGGAAATATGCCAGTATCTTTTTAATGTCGTCCAGTGCCATGTTAATCTGCTTTTTCCTTTCCTTACACATGCCGCACGTACAAGGATACGGTATGAGCAGGAAGAAGACCCCTTTTCGTGTTCTTTTTAAAAATAAGCAACTTATGGCGCTGTTCGCTTTCTATCTGGCCTTTTCTATGGGGCTTAGCTTTTTTTACAGCTTCTACTCCATTTATTTTGTTTCTATCGGTGGAACAAGCAGCCTGGTCGGAGTGATGATGTTCTTCTGCGCTATCACGGAGATCCCTTGTCTAGTGCTGGCAGACCGTGTTGTTAAGCGCTTTGGCGTAGAAAAGGTGTTGATTGTATCCGGTATTGTTACAAGTATACGTTGGTTATTACTGTTCGTGTTAAGGGACCCTGTGCTGATTATTGTGGCAAATCTGCTTCATGGGCCAGGTTATATCGGATTTTCCTATTGTATAGTAACATACATCGGTGAACATGTACCCGAAGACTTGCGAGCGACCAGCCAAAGCTTTAACGTCCTTGTAGGAAATGTGTTTTCCCGCATGGTTTTTGGGTATATCGGCGGACTTGCCAGTGAGATGTTGGGGGCAAATAATATCATGCTGGCGGCATGTACAACAATGGTGTCGGCAACGACCCTCTTTGCGTTCTGGTCGCTTCGCCATCACAGGATTAAGGAAGATTCTGACTGTAAAGTGTGAAATAGGCGCACAAAACAGACACGAAATCAGGCTGGAGATTTTTGATGCAATTTGCTGTGACAAGGAGGATAGAATCTCATACTTTTTGCATGATTTTTTTCTGTCATACATTAAAATCTGCACCAGGACTCACAAAGTAATTGCGAAAAATATGTTTTTTTAAAAAAGCTTATAATTTATCAATCTCGACAAGGCAAATCCTGTTTAATAAAATAATATGGATGCATGTTTATATTATGCAACAAGTCTCTGTATCAGCGGCATCCAATATAATCACGAAATGCATCAGCCTGAGAGTGGACGGTTTTGAGTCGATGAAGATACTGTATGCCATTTATGCATCCGCCTAATCGGAGAATGAGGTAATCATATGCCAGGAGATATGTTTTGAAGAATAAAATTGGAATAATGGTGGATTCCTTCAAGCTTGGACTGCATGAAGGCATCCGTAAAGCGGGGGAATTATCGGTAAAGGGCCTGCAGATTTATGCCGTCAGCGGTGAGATGGATCCTGAACGGCTTGATAAGCTGCAAAGGAAGGCGCTGCTTAGGGAGATTCGGTCCAACGGGCTGA
>JAEWQC010000354.1 GCA_023399355.1 Bacillota bacterium
GTGCACTATGGTCTGCTCGGACAGGAAACCACCGGCGCAGGCGGGTTTGCAAATGCCCTGCGCACGATACCTGTCATGCTCGATATTGCACGGGACGTTGAGAAATATAATCCGGAGGCATGGATAATCAACTATACAAATCCTACAGGCATAGTAGCAGAGGCGGTTGACAAGTATACCAAAGCCAGATTCATATCGCTGTGCGGAGGGGGAAGGCATCCTGCCAACATGCTTTATAAGGCATTCGGGATCGATCATTCAAGGATCAGATATGATTTCTTCGGTTTAAATCACCTCAATTTCAGCTATAACATAACGATAGACGGGCGTCCCTTGACGGACGAAGAATTTGAAAAAGCGGCAGAATGCGTAGGATTCGATAAAGAACTCATCATGGCTCAAAAAATGATACCAAGCCTTTATATGCCATATTATTACAACGGGAAACATAAGGTGGATGATCTGGCTGCAGCGAAAAAGACGCGCGGTCAGATCGTAATGGAAATAGAGAAGGAATTGTTTGCGGCGTATGATGATCCGACTGTAGTGTCAAAGCCTGAGCTGCTGAAAAAAAGAGGCGGAGGCGACTATGCGGAGATGGCGTTTAACGTTATGGGAGCAATTGCAAGTAATACGGACTTGTTTGCAGTATGTAATGTGCAGAACAATGGTGCGATACCGTTTCTGCCTGATGATGCTGTGATAGAGACAGCCTGTATGGTAAATGCCGCCGGTGCAAAGCCATTGACATTCGGAAGTTTTCCCGACAGTGTGTGGGGGCTGGTAGCCGCAGTTAAAAATTATGAATCGTTAACTGTCGAGGCTGCCGTGCATGGCGATAAGGTTAAGGCCTTGCTTGCCCTTGCAGCGCATCCGCTTGTTATGGATTACGATATTGCAAAACCTATGCTTGAAGATATTTTGGAAGCCAATAAAGAGTTTTTAACACGGTTTTCCCGTGATGAAAAGTAAGAAATACAGCTTTTTAAGAAATTTTTTGGGAGTGGATGATATGGCAATACTTGTAATAGATCAGGGAGTATCAAAGACATTTGTGCTTGTTGTATCAGAAAGTGGGGAAATCCTTGGTAAAGGCAGGTCGGAGGGTGCTTGTCATTTTACGATGGGCCTAAAAAAAGCAGGCGATGCCATAATGGCAGCTGCAGGCGATGCGCTTGGACAGGCAGGCCTGACGGTTGATGATATTTCAAGGGTTTCGGCCGGGCTTGCAGGCGCCAACTGGCCGGATGAGATTATAATGCTTCAAAATGAAATGAAGAAGCTTTTTCAAGTAGAACATGCAAGCGTGTGGAATGATTGTGTGATAGCGCTGCGTGCGGGCACGGATGCCGATAATGCTATTGTCCTTTGTTCAGGATCAGGAATGAACTGCGCGGTTTTTCTGGGCGGACAGCCCCATGCCGTATATAACAACTATGTAGAGCTTATGGATCAAGGTGGAGAAGGTTTGGGAAGCCGTGTACTCAATGCCGTATTCCATAGCCATATGCACGTTATAGAACCGACGTCCTTAACAAAACGCGTCATGGATTATTTCGAAAATAAAGACATGGACTCTTTATTGCTCGCATTCCAGCGCCATCAACTTAAAAAACCGCTCAAGGATCTTTCCGTTATATTGTTTGAAGAGGCTGAACACAACGATCCTGCGTCTCTTGAGATCATTTATTCCTATAGCAAGTCAATAAGCAAATATGTGATATCGGCAATAAAAAAATATGATATTGACCCTGAGGATTGCGTTGTAACCGTATCGGGCGGAGTTTTTAAGGCAAAAAATCCACTCCTTTTCGAGGCACTATGTACGCATATTCATCGTACATATTCCAATCTGAAGGTGGAACAGGCAAGGTATGAGCCGGTGATCGGCGCTGCTTTGATGGAGCTTGACATGTTGGGAGAAAAGGATGACAATGCGCATAAACTTTGCAAGGAAGAAGCGTACAAATTGGGTATCGTTCGTATAAGCGGGAGTTGAGAAAATGTCGTATATTGTTTCGTACGATTTGGGAACTGGCGGCCTGAAAACCGGTTTGTACATGGAAGACGGAACAATGGCAGGTTTTGAATTCTCTCCATACGAGACCTACTACCCAAAGCCGGACTGGCATGAACAATATCCCATGGATTGGTGGAGGGCTGTATGCGCTTCTACCCGGAAATTGCTGAAGGAAAGCGGTATCGACCCTTCAGAGGTTGCAGCAGTGGCATCAAGCGGTCATAGTCTTGTTGCAGTTCCCATAGGTAAAAATGGTGAGATTCTGCAGGAGAGTGTTCCTATTTGGTCAGACAGAAGAGCAAGGGAAGAGGCTTCTGATTTTTTCAGCAAGGTGGATTACAAAACCTGGTACATGACAACGGGCAATGGCGATCCGCCGGAAACATATTGTGTATTTAAGTTGATGTGGCTGAAAAAGTATTTTCCTGACATTTTTGCCCGAACCGAAGCTGTCATCGGCAGCAAGGACTTCATCAACTATATGCTTACCGGCAAATTGTCCACGGATTATTCGTACGCTTCGGGGAGTGGAGTTTTCGAACTCCAGAATTGGCGGTACAGCGAAACGTATATGAAGGTTGCCGGTCTTCCGGAAAGTATATTGGTAGAGCCAACGGATTCATATGGACTTGTGGGATCGGTTACCGGTGGCGCGGCTGAAATGAGTGGACTTTGTGAAGGAACGAAGGTTTTTTGCGGTGGCGTGGATAATTCCTGTATGGCGCTCGGCACAATGGGCATCGGAAATGGCAGATCCTATACCTCACTTGGTTCTTCTTCCTGGATCGCTGTTTCATCGGATAAACCTGTCCTGGATCATGAAAAACTTCCTTTTGTTTTTGCACATGTCGAAAAAGGTTTTTATACAACGGGAGTTTCTATTTTTGCGGCTGCAAACGCATACAGATGGGTGAGAGACAACTTGTGCGGAGGAATTTCCGGCGATATGTATGCCAAAATGGATCAACTCGCTGCAAAGTCTCCTGTTGGAGCAAACGGTCTCATGTTTAACCCGTCCATGGCTGGAGGGAGTTCCCAGGAGCCCAGTGAGGCACTGCTGGGATCGTTTTTTGGATTGAAGCTCTCGAATGACCTGGGTGATATTTTAAGGTCCGTGCTAGAAGGGGTGGCGTTGAGTCTTAAATGCTATTGCCTGCCTGTTTTGAATAAAATGACGAAGCCGGAGGACGCCATGATCCTATGTGGCGGCGGAGCCAGGAGTGACCTCTGGATGCAAATATTTGCAGATGTATTCAATGAAAAGATAATAGTTACCAATGTTGACCAGGATGCCGCATCACTTGGTGCAGCGGCTATCGCCGCACGCGGAGCGGGTTTCTGGAAGGATTATTCACCGCTCGAAAGGCTTTTCAAGGTACAAAAGACATTTTATCCGGATAAGACAAACAGTGAGTGTTACGCCGATATATCAAAATGGTTCGGACTATGGGTTGGATCCATTGCGAAAGTACACGACTGCATAAAAGATGGATGGAGATGAGAAAGTTGAAGGTTGGATTCTGTACGATCAATTATTCTGAATTAGCTTTGAATGAAGTTGTTGAGCTGGTTGCCCAAAAAGGATATGAAGCGGTCGAGATCCCCGCTTATACGGGCAACGATCAGATGGATGTAGACGAAATGCTGAAAATCGGAAACGCTAAAAAACTGAAAAAACATATGCGGGATTCCGGTCTGGCGATTTCCGCCATCTCGAACCATGCCGATTCCCCTCTTGTAATGGGGCCGCATGGGAAAGACCTCGCAGCGGTCTGTTTTGGGACGCCTGAAGAACAAATCAGGTTTGGAACGGAGAGCATGATAAAATGCGCCCGGCTCGCAAACGAACTGGAGATCACGGCTGTAGTAGCTTTCTCCGGAGTAGGTAATTTCGGACATTTTAATGACTGGCCATATCCGGACGGCTGGAAGGACGAAGAGGAATCCTTTGTGAAGAATTGGGTGCCCATCCTGGACAAATATGTGGAATATGGCGTAAAGGTTGCTTTTGAACCGCACCCGAACAACATCATCTACGATAT
Organism: Bacillota bacterium; assembly: GCA_023399355.1. Classification (GTDB taxonomy): domain Bacteria; phylum Bacillota; class Clostridia; order Acetivibrionales; family DTU013; genus UBA1305. The sequence continues at coordinate 4,063 of JAEWQC010000354.1, forward strand.
CCATACGACCAAAAGATGCCTTGCCCTCTGTAATAATAATCCGGCATTCGGCATCAACTTCGATCCTGCCAATTTGTGTTTCACCGGAATTGACCTCGGATGCTACATAGATGAAATAGGCGGCAGGATAGTAAATGTCCATGCCAAGGACTGCGAGCTTGTCGGGCACAACATACAGCACGGCGGATACTGGATGCTGCAGCGGGATTGGGGTACACTGGACCGTTCATTCCGGTTCCGTATCCCCGGATGGGGTTCGGTTAACTGGAAAAGTATTATAACAGAACTGTTTATAACAGGATACAACGGTGTACTGTCTTATGAGCACGAAGACGTTACGATGTCACGCGCAGACGGTTTGGACAAAACAATCGCATTTTTGAAGCCTCTTATGATAAACCAGCCGTACGAGGGCAGAAATGACAAGCTGTTTACCAGGTGACTCAGACATGGCAGTTTTATACTTGAGCCTGCCGGCATCGCATAGATAAATTTTTACCAGGAGAGTTTGTTATGAGAACAATGAAAGCGATGGTTCTTGAAGAACCGAAAAAATTTGTTTACAAGGACGTACCGGTTCCAGGCATCAGTGGGGATGAAGTCCTTATAAAGGTCAAATACTGCGGAATATGCGGTTCTGACTGGGGCTCGTATACCGGAAAATACGAAGAAGAGGTGGCATGCCTTCCGTTAACGACAGGCCACGAGTTTTGGGGTGTAATAGAAGAAGTCGGTAAAGACGTAACTTCATTAAAGTCCGGAGACCGTGTTGCCGCAGATATCTGCCTGGTCTGCGGAACATGCTATTACTGCAGGCGGGGGGAAGGGCTTCTCTGTAATTCGTTCAAGCAGATTGGCATACATGTGGACGGAGCATACGCCGAATATGTAAAGGCACCGGCGAGGAACTGCTATATACTGCCCGATGGGATTGACGACTACTCGGCGGCATTTATCGAGCCGCTTACTGCATGCCTTAACGCATCGCGTAAAATGAACTGTGAACTTGGAGCATCGGTGGCAGTAATAGGGGCCGGTCTCGGAACCATACACGCCCAACTGGCGAAGCTGCGTGGTGCTGCTCCGGTCATCGTCATAGATGCACAGCAGAAGCGGCTTGAAATGGCAAAAAAGATGTGTGCAGACTACATCATTGATATAACGAAGACGCCTGATGTTATTGGTGAAATAATGCATATTACCAATGGGGTAGGCGTCGATTATGTGATTGAGGCTGTCGGCAGGTCACAGACATATGAACAGGCGTTCAGCATGATACGCCGTGGAGGAAAGCTGGAGGCGTTCGGAATTTGTGCGGACGATGATTACGTAAAACTGCCTCCTGTGAAATTTGTACTCCAGGAGAAGAAAATAAGCGGTTCATGTGCCGGTATAGGGCATGACTGGGAGGTTGCCATCTCGTTGCTGCAATATGGGAGGATAGATCCCAGGCCGTTGATTTCGATGGTCGTTCCGCTGTATGAGCTTGAAACTGCTCTCAACGAGCTTCATCAAAACAAGGATTTGGTCAAGGTGCTGGTAAGTCCTGAAATTGATAGAAGGATCATACTTGCTTAAAATGAGAGGGCACGGTTTGTGAGTGAATATTACGTATTATTTAACAAATACATATGACATTTTATTTCGCTCGGACTGTAAAATATAAATATCGGATCAATCATAAATAATGTAAAAAAAGTTAAAGCTCAACTTGTGTTTTGGCGATATCGATGGAGGCATTTACGTGGGTCACGAAAGATTTTCATATAAGAATATAGCGGATATAAGGTTAAAGCTTGAGGAAATAGGTGAATCCATACCATTATCGGATCATGTACAAATATTAACACAGGAATACGAGCTTTGCGGGAAAATGTCAAATAACCGTATAGTATATCAACCGATGGAAGGCTGTGATTGTGCGGAAGATGGCGGACCAGGTGAACTTACGAACAGGAGGTATGAACGGTTTGCACACGGCGGGCCGGGAATAATCTGGTTTGAAGCGGCCGCTATTGTGCCGGAGGGAAGGGCACAAAAGCGGCAACTGTTTATCAATAATGACAACATAGACAGTTATAAAAAAGTTGTTGAAAGAATAAAAGCGGTGTGTATGAAGGTAAATCGGTTTGAACCGCTTATAATCTTGCAGGCCGCACACTCGGGGAGATACAGCAAACCGAACGGCGTACCGGAACCGATTATTGCTTGTAACAGCCCTCTGTTTGAAACGGATATGCCGATTGATAAGTCGCGTATTATAAGTGACTCCAGATTGCAGGAATTGGAATGTATTTTCGGTGACGTTGCCAAACTGGCGGAATTGGCAGGATTCGACGGTATAGATATTAAGGCCTGCCATCGATATATGGCAAGTGAGCTGTTATCCGCGTTCTCAAGAGAAGGTCCTTATGGCGGCTGTTTTAATAATAGGACACGGTTCCTGATTAATAACATAAAGTCTGCACAAGCTGCTGTAAATAGTAGCTTCATTGTAACGACAAGGTTGAATATTTACGATGGCTTTCCCTATCCCTACGGCTTTGGCGTTGCAGCCAACGGCGGGATAACACCGGATTTGAGTGAACCAATGGAACTTGTCGGCAGGTTATACAATGAATTGAATATTAATTTAATCAATCTGACTATGGGAAATCCTTATGTAAACCCACATGTAAACAGACCTTTTGATAAAGGAACCTATATACCTGATGAACATCCATTGACAGGTGTTTCAAGAATAATGAAAAATATCGGGAAAATACAACAGGCTTTTCCGGCATTAAAAGTCGTTTGTTCAGGGCTTTCGTATTTACGGCAGTTTTCACCAAATCTGGCAGCGGGAATGCTGGAAAACGGATATGCAGGTTTGGCGGGATTTGGACGGGAATCACTTGCAGATCCTGATTTTGCCAGAGAAATCAGAACGCTGGGTTGCGTGAATGTTGAAAAAGTGTGTTTGACTTGCGGTCAATGTGCCTTGCGTTTGAGAGCGGGAATGGAATCAGGCTGTGTAATCAGGGATAACAGTATATACAAACAAATCTGAAGATTGAAAGAGGAAGTATTATGGATAGGAAAGTAGCAATTGTCACTGGTTCTGCCAGAGGTATAGGAAATGCCATAGCAAAAACACTATGCCAAAATGATTATTTTACAATTGTGTCTGATATTAAATCAGAATCTTATACAGAAGAAATATTACTTGAAATAAAAAGCATCACGGATTACTGCGATTATATTAAATGTGATATTTCAGAAGACGAAGATCGTAAAAAATTATTTTATACCGCTATTAAGCGTTATGGCAGGGTAGATGTTCTCGTAAATAATGCGGGTGTAGCACCTCTGGTACGGCAGGACTTATTGGAAACATCTGTAGACAGCTTTGACAGAGTATTGAATATCAATTTAAAAGGAACGTTCTTTATGTGCCAGGAAGCGGCAAAGTCAATGATTGTATGTAAAGATAAAAAACTTGAAGGATATTTCCCCCGAATCATAAATATTTCATCCATGTCTGCGTACACCTCTTCATCCAACAGGCCCGAATACTGTATTTCAAAAGCCGGCATTTCCATGGTTACAAGTTTATTTGCAGATAGACTTGCCGAAGAAGGGATTCCTGTATTTGAAATACGGCCGGGTATTATATTGACAGATATGACGGCTGTGGTTAAAGAAAAATATGATAGATTGATTCATGAAGGTGTAACTCCCATCAAACGTTTTGGCCAGCCGCAGGATGTCGCAAATATGGTGCTTGCTGCATGTACGGGTTTATTGGATTTCACTACGGGCCAGGTGTTGAATGCCGACGGTGGATTTCATCTCAGACGGCTTTAAAAGGAGATATTATGATGGAAACTGGTGTGTTGAATATAGGTGGCTGCAAATTGCCCGTGCATCATATTAAAACAATTGTAATCGGCTCCGGATGTGCCGGTTTTAACG
>JAEWQC010000003.1 GCA_023399355.1 Bacillota bacterium
TCTGTCTTTTTGGCACTCCCGGCATCTGCAGCAGGGGGCTCTGCCTTTTTGGCGTTCCCGGCATCTGCAGCAGGGGACTCTGCCTTTTTGGCGTTCCCGGTAAGGATACCGGACAGCATGGACTCCAAATCCGCAATATCTTCATCCTCACTTTTAAAAACGTCGTCAATCATACTTTTCAGAACATCATTCGTCTGAAGCAGAATATCTGTCATCTCCGCAGTTATAGTAAGACTGCCATTTCTTACTTCGCCAAAAATATTCTCAAAAGTATGTGAAAGAGATATGATTTTCTTCAGATTGAAAAAACCTGCTGAACCCTTGATACTATGTACTGCACGAAAAATATCATTGATGGTTTCGGCATTGCTGCTGTCCTCGCTTAGCCGTAGAAGTCCCGATTCAACATTATCCACATGAGATTTCGCTTCTTGAACGAACTCCTGGATAAATTCTTCATTTTGTATCATACATAACCCCCTACATCACTCAATGTGGCTGTCTCGAATATAACAATCAACAGGGTTACAATCTTTTGTATCAATAAACCTATATAAAAAAATATAAGCCAAATAAAGCATTGGGAATATAAAACAAGTACATTCCTTGCAATAAGTTAAGTATTTTATTTAGGGAAAACCAAAGTACAGCTTTGTACAGACAAGCCTTTACTGAATACCCTTCATAGGGTTAAAAGATCATTCTGCGAACATGGCAGAATTTTATTGGAAATCAGTTCATGTGTTAATTCAACAAAATATCGCAAAATCCTTCTTTATTCCAAAATATTTATATTTTTACCGCAGACATACCAGTATCAGTCGTTATCGTTGACAAATGAATTACCGGTTACCTTTAAAATGGACCCTTGGTGAAAACCGGTTTACTTTATAAAAACTATAGTGATTCCTGAATTACAATTTTCAAGATCGCTATCCTTACGCAGGTCATTACATTGCTCCAGGATGTCCCTGGCCGACTGGCTGAAAATACTCCAATCCTCGCCCGGCACAAAAGTTTTGATGAAGCCTTCTTTCTTTTTTACGGCGAGGTATTCCAATACCCCGCGCCTAAGTCTGCCTCCAACTCCGGATGATCCATAACCATGGATCACCTTTAAAAATCTTATCCCTTGATTTTTCGCTGTGACGATTTCAAGGTACAGCCGCTTCTGGCCAATTTCAACGGTCGGCATACCGGTTTCTATGTTAATTGTCTTTAGTCCGCTTTTCATGATTTGCCACCTTATAACTTCACTTTATTCCTTCGTTGATTTTATCACACTTAAAATTCCGGTACAAAAATAAACATCAAATATTTTCTTCATCAATGGTTATATTAACATTGAAAATCTGTTTTGTTGATATCATAACAGGCATATGAGTAATGAACCATCGGAGGAAGACTGTGTCAGAGATATTGATCGAGGTATTAAGAGGTACTGTTGTTGAAAGCATACACAGAGGGGATATCGCTGTCGTTGACTGTGACAATCGTGTCCTGCACCGATACGGGGATATTGAGCACCCCACTTTCATGCGTTCGTCCTCCAAGCCCCTACAGGCTATCGCAGCATTGGAATACGGAATTGTCGGAAAATTCGGGCTGAATCTCTCCGAAATAGCAGTCCTGATGTCTTCGCACAGCGGTGAAAAAATACATATTGACACACTTATGGGGATCATCAAAAAAATCGGGATCGGCGTGGATGACTTGCAATGCGGAATACATGAGCCTCTTGGCATTGATGCAGCCAAAGAGCTCCTCTCAAAAGGCCTGGCGCCCAACAGTCTGCACTGCAACTGCTCGGGGAAACATTTGGGTCAAATCGCGGCTGCCAAAGTTAAGGGAACTCCTCTGGAAGATTACTATAAACTGGGAGGCGGAATTCAACCTGAAATACAAGATATCCTTGCAAAATTTTCAGGTGTTGACACGGCACAAATCAAGCTTGGCATTGATGGCTGCGGCCTTCCGGTTTACTGTTTGCCCTTGCGGAATCTGGCCCTTGCTTATGCGAACTTGTGCAGTGGAAATTTTATGGATGGCAGGTATCTGGAATCCCAGAACCATGTCATTCGTGCAATGACTGTCCATCCCGAAATGATTGGCGGAAAAGGCAGGTTCGACACTGAACTTATGACGCATTTCGGAGACAGGCTTATTGGGAAATTCGGAGACGAAGGCGTTTATTGCGTCGGGCTGATCGGCAAAGGGATCGGTATCGCTCTGAAAATAGAAGATGGCCATACGAGGGCAGTCAGCCCCACAGTCCTGGAAACGCTGAAACAGCTTGAAATTATAAAGATTGAAGAAATGGCCCTGTTAAGAAATTTCTGGAATCCATCCATCAAAAATCACAGAGGCGAAGTCGTTGGTGAAATCAGAACTGCCTTTAAGCTATAATATAGACATATGGAAATTATCTCCATATAAAAAGCCCTGTGTCGATAACATAGGGCTTTCATACTCAGTATCCGTTGTCCGATTTGCCAGGCGTTTAATTGCTGGTCATATCTTTTAGTTGTTGGTCATATCTTTTAGTTTGCGATCCCATATTTATGCTATTGTTGACGCCAAATTTTTTTGACCGTATTATATCTTTATAACTGCCTTAACTACATCATTCTTGTTGTCTATCACAAAATCAAAAGCTTTACTGCTATCCTCAAAAGCAAATTCATGCGACACGATGCCCTTGATGTCAATTTTGCCGTCTGCGATTGCTTCTATCGCCACCGGATACAGGTTCCTGTAACGGAATACGGATTTGATCTCCACTTCCTTTGTCATAATTTGCATAAAGTCAAAATCTATGATGCTTTTTGCCGCAAGACCAACCAGCACAATGGTTCCGCCCCTCTTGACCAGATAAGGGCTCTGTTTGATCGTAAATTCACTGCCGGCAGTTTCGATTACCTTGTCAGCACCGGCACCGTCAGTCAATCCCGCAATCACCTCAACCGCATTTTCATTTTTTGCATTGATCACCCGGGTAGCTCCAAGCCTTTTGGCAACTTCCAGGCGTTTTTCAATGATGTCGACAACGGTAACATCTGTTGCACCACATGCTTTACAGGCAAGCAGCGTCACCAGTCCTATGGTTCCTGCTCCCAGTATGACAACCTTGTCGCCCAGTCTGATATTTCCCTGTGAAGCGGCATGCAGCCCCACAGCCAGAGGTTCTACGAGAGCTCCTTCCTTCGTCGAAACATTCTCCGGCAGCTTGAATGCCATGTTTTCGGGGAACGCAATGTAGTTCATCAGACAGCCATGATACGGAGGTGTTGCTAAAAACTCAACATCCGGGCACAGATTATATTTGCCGGATTTGCAGAATTCACACTGACCACAGGTAACTCCGGGTTCCAGCGCTACTTTGTCACCAACCTTGAGCCTTTTTACCCGGTTTCCTATTTCAACAACCACACCTGAACATTCATGCCCCAGAATAAAGTCACCATCTACGATAAAATCCCCTATTCTCCCATGTTCCAGATAATGCACATCAGAGCCGCATATACCCACATATTCAAGCTTTATGAGGACCTGATCCTCATTGGGCACTGGAATGTCGATCTCCCGCATCTCTATTTTCCGCAGGCCGGTCATGTACATTGCTTTATTTGTCATTTGACATCACTCCCTATCTTTGTAATGAATCTATCCTGGAAAATATGCGTGGACATCCTGTGTCCACGCATATTTTAGGAATATCTGTCCTGATTATTTTATTGCTCCGGTCTTTTTGAACATTTCAATATACTGATCAACAGTATCCTTCGTTACCAGCGGGTTTCCGATATCGGTATCGATCTGCTTGGTTTCACCTGTTAAAAGCTTGTTGCTTGTCTCAAGAAGCTTTTCTGCCAGATCATACGCACTTTGCAAGCAGGTGGAAGTCATTCTTCCGTCTTTGATCAACAGGCATGCTTCGGCTGTTCCATCCACACCGTATGCAAGCATAGCCTTGAATTTCGGATTATCCTTTACAACTTCCAGTGCGCCTGCGGCCATATTGTCGTTCATGGAGATGACTGCATCAATCTTGTCGTTGGACTGGGCCCAGTCTTCCATATACTTCATTGCTTCATCCTTGTTCCAGTTCGCGATCTGTTCTCCTACGATTTTTACGTCAGGACGTTTGTCGAAGAACTCTGCCTTCCAGCTTTTACGCCTTTCGTCTGCATGAAAATTGCCGGAAGGTCCATCCAGTACAACAACCTTTGCATTCTGAGGAATCTGTGTTATAGCCGCACGTGCATTGACTGCAGCCTGTTCATAAGGATTGGCATCCACGGATGATGCACCTTCAATCCCTTTAATACGTGCATTTGTAGTAATTGCGAATATACCTGCCTGAACAACCTTCTCTACATACGGTCTTTGCGCTTCACCATTGTTCGGCTGTACAATAACAAGGTCATACTTGTTGGTTATGGCATTCTCAATCATGGAGTTCTCTTTGTCATCATTTGCCTGTCCGTCAAAAACATCGAGTTTTATATTCGGATATTTTTTGGCTTCTTCAACGACTGCGTTCGAAAGCCATGCTGCAAATGAGTCTGATTGTGCTCTGGCAACATATGCAATTTTAAAGGTCTTAGCACTGCCGGTGCCGGTTGTCTGAGTCTGTGCAGCTGATGTTGCCGGTGCGGGTGTCGAGGTAGTACCGCAGCCTGCCAGCAAAGTCATTCCTAATGCCATTGCAATTGCGCCTGTAAAGATTTTTTTCATTTTCCGCCCATCCTTTTTTTTATTTTAAACAGCATTGCTGCTGCTTAATACTGTGTAGACGTAGTGTTTAAAGCTGCTCATTTTTAATGCCGGAGCTTTAAATGACATAAGCGCTTAGCTGCCTTTCAGTTTGAGCCAAAAGGACCGCTTGCTGCCGGTATTCTTGTTGTCATCAATCCTGCCAAGCATACTTCTGTTTCTTCTGTTTTTTGAGTAGATATCGTAGATTACCGCAAGGGCAATGATTGCGCCTCTGATAATCTGCTGCATATAGGAATCTACATTTTTCAGGTTCATGATATTGTCCAGGAAGCCTACGATAAATGCACCAGCCATTGTTCCGCCGGCTGTACCGATCCCCCCCGAAAAGCTCGTCCCGCCGATAATTGCTGCGGTAAGTGCAGTGAACTCATAACCAACGGCACCATTCGGAAGGCCTGCATTGACACGGGACATGAAGAGTACGCCTGCCAGCCCTACAAAAATACCATTTACAATAAACACTTTATATTTTATCCTTTTTACATTGATCCCTGATGCAACGGAAGCTTCCTCATTCCCACCGACAGCATACAGGGAGCGTCCGAACCTGGTATGCCGCAAGATGTACCACGTTATGATTCCGACCAATACCAGGAATATAATAGGAATTGGTATGACTCCCAGGGAGCCCTGTCCCAATACTGTAAAACCGCCCAACTGCAAAATGTTCTGACCTTTCGTATAAAGAAGTGCAACACCGCGCGCCATGGTGAGCATAGCCAGCGTAGCAATAAAAGGAGGCGCCTTGAAAGTACTGATCATCAATGCATTGATTAAATTACAAATTACTCCGGTTAAAATACCTACCATGACTGCAATTACCAACGAACCCGTCGCTTTGTAAGCAGATACTGCAAATACCCCTGCCAGTGCCAGCACAGATCCGGCTGACAAGTCCAGCATTCCGCATATAATCAGCAAGGTTTGGCCAAATGCAAGAATCGTTGTAACCGACAGCTGCCTTGATATGTTTGTCATGTTGTTAACAGACAGGAAGTTCGGGTTTGCGAACGAGCTTAGAATGAAAAGCAGTGTGAGTACCATATAGATACTGTATTTCTTCCTAACCGTATTCCACATATTATTTCTCAGATCCATTTCAATTCACCTCATTCGTTAGTGTACCGGTGGCATATTTCATGATGAGTTCCTGGGAGAAATCCTCCCGTTTAATTTCGCCTGTAATACTGCCTTTTGCCATTACATAAATCCTGTCGCACATTCCGATCAGTTCGGGCAATTCCGATGAAACCATGATGACGACTTTTCCGTCCCTGACCAGGTCGGTTATAAGCTTGTAAATCTCGTACTTGGCGCCAACGTCTATCCCTCTTGTAGGCTCATCCAGAATCAGAATGTCCGGATTCCGGATCATCCATTTTGCCAGAACAACCTTCTGCTGGTTTCCGCCGCTCAATGAAGCAATTACAGTATCCAGTCCCGGTGTTTTCACTTTTAATTTGTCGAAGAGTTCGGAAACTATTTTCTTCTCTTCTTTATCATGCAGTCTGAAGCCATGAAACACCTTTCTCAAATGGGACAGGGTTGTATTCTCTTTTACCGACCTTACGGGGATGATACCGTATCTTCTTCTGTCCTCGGATAACATGACCATCCCGTTCTCAATACTTTGTCCCACATTTTTGATTTGTACTTTCCTGCCTTTGATTTTCACTTCTCCGGAAGTCTTCGAATCCAATCCGAAAAGGGAGCGCATCACTTCAGTTCTTCCGGCGCCCATTAATCCTGCGAATCCCACAATCTCCCCTTTTTTCACATGAAAGCTTACATCCTTGTAAACACCCGTACTGTTTAAACCATGAACCTCAAGAAAATTTTCTCCTGTTTCCACTTCCACCTTTGGATAGGTATTGGTTAGTTTGCGTCCGACCATGAGGGAGATTACCATTTCAATATCCAACTCTTCCCTGGGATGGCTTTCCACAACAGCTCCATCCCTGAAGACCGTGATCTCATCAGCGATCTGGAAAACCTCATCCAACTTGTGGGAGATGTAAATAATACTGACACCCCTGGCCTTCAGCTCTCTGATCTTTACAAAAAGTCTTTCGACTTCCTTCAGTGTAATTGCAGAGGTAGGCTCATCCATGATAATAATGTCCGACTTGTTTGAAATTGCTTTGATAATCTCCAGCATCTGTATGTCAGACACCGTAAGATCCTTTAGCAGAGTTACAGGCGAATACGGTAGTTTTTCTGTTTGAAGGAGTTCCCTGGTACGTCTTCTTACTTCTTTCCAGTCAACACTTCCGATTTTATTTACTGGAAGATTGCCAAGGAATATGTTCTCTTCAACTGTCATCTCCGGAACATAATTCATCTCTTGAAAAATCATTGAGATGCCAAGATTTCTTGCCTGTATCGGATTACCGATTTTTACCGCTTTTTCATCAATAAAGATCTGACCCGCATCCGGCTGATATATGCCGTTGATGATTTTCATCAATGTTGACTTTCCTGCACCGTTTTCTCCGCATAATACATGGACGGAGCCCTTCTTCACAGAAAAATCGATTCTGTCGAGCGCCTTAACTCCTGGAAAGGATTTTTCAATTTGCGAAACTCTCAGTTTAATTTCTGCACTCATTTCCTTCCCCCATCAAAAAACTATTGTGAAATCTGTGCAACATAATAGAACGATTTTTAATATGTGTTTTTATAAAGACTTTTATAAAATAGATTTAATTAGATTATAGAGCAAGCATACATTATGTCAACCAATAAAATATGGAAAAGTAAAACCTTTTAAATGTTGCCGATAAAGTCCTTGACATGCATAAGGGCTGCCCCCACAGCAGTGGCTTCGAGCTTGTATCTGCAGACATGCAGATAGGTTCCGTCCTCTTCAAAAGTATTTCTTTTTGATACCAGTCCCCTGATGCGCTCAATATATTCCTCCATATAAGCGCCGGCATATCCCCCCAGAATTACTTTGCAGTCGTAGAGCATCCTTAAATTGTTGATTGCAATGGCAAGATAGTACAAATATTCTTCCCAGATAGATTTCTGAGGCTCGGTATTCCTTCTCAACAACCTGAAAAATTCGGAAATGTTTCCATTTGTACTGTCAGAAAGTATTTTTGCAGAACAATAAGCGTCTACACAACCTTTTTGACCACAGTAACAGGTCCGCCCGTCAGGAATGATCGTCATATGGCCGAATTCTCCGCCACGCTGGTTCTGACCCTGGTAAATATCCTCTCCGACAATAATTGAACCGCCTACACTGTTATTTAACGAAAGATATGCAACATTCTGTTCCCCATAGCTCCCCCACAGTTCGGCAAAGCCTGCTGCATTGGCATCATTGCACAATACGCAAGGGTATGGGATGAATTCCGAAAAGCTTTTTACGCTTCCACCTTTAAAATCGATAACCGTAGCATAACTTACCTTCTGTTTGTCATAAGACAGGATCGCAGGCAGTGCTATCCCGACCCCAAGTATTTTCCCCTTGTCAATACCGGCTTCCGCAATAAAATCGCTTATGATATTGCCCAAGTCCACAAAATATTGCCTGGTATTCATAAATGGATATTGCTTTCTTACATTTCTGATCACATTACCGCATAAGTCTATCAGGACAATCCCGGCATGATTACGCGTAATATCCAGTCCTACGGAATATTTTGCCCTGTCGTTGTAAACGATCGCTTTTGCTTTTCTGCCTCCGGTTGATTCAAACAATCCCGATTCCATAACCAGATTATTTTCCGCAAGTTCTTTCAGGTTCTGGGTAACGGTCGGCAGGCTCAGATTCAGCGCAGAAGCCAATTCATGAATCGATATGGGCTCATGCCTGTACAAATACCTGTAGATGTTGTTCCGGTTGATTTTTTTGACTTCTATGCTGCTTGCTCTGTCAGCCGCCAAGTTTAGTTCACCACTTTCATAAATGACTTTACATAATGGCTTTACATAACGTCATTATATTCATCATGATACATGAATACAATAGATAAATTTACCTTTTACATATTTTAACAGCAAATGCCTTATACTGTGTTTTTATAAATACCACACCTGAAGCTGCCGTCACGGTTTTAGATACCAGCGGACCTGCATGAGACGGATATAAATTGTCATAAATTTTCCGGATGCCTGACCTGTTTACGGTCAATTCTATTCAGATACGTTACTACGCCTTCCCCTATGGCTGATGAAAGCTGCTCCTGAAATCCTTCCTCCAAGAGCAGCTTCCGTTCTTCCGCGCTAGATATGAAAGCAGTTTCGGCTATGACACCCGGTATTTCAGAATACTTCAGAATGAAGTATTCACCCTTTTGCGGCTCATGTACCGTTCTCTTCCTGCCGTTCACAAGCATATTATTCAACGAGTGTTGGATGGTATACGCCAATTCGCTGCTTTGCGAATAATTGTCACTGTAAAATACAATGGAGCCATCTGTTGCGGGCCTGTTAAAATTGCAATTGACATGGATACTAATAAATAACTGCGCATTACTGTTGTTAATAATATCTGTACGTGCCTGCAGATCCCTCTGGTGCCTGCTTGCAGCCATATCACCCAAGCCGTCCAGCGATACGTCCTTCTCCCTTGTCATAACGACTTTGTATGATTTTTGCTCAAGGATGTTTTTAAGTTTTTGAGCCAGGGCAAGATTAACCTCCTTCTCCAATATTCCATCCTTATTCGTTCCTCCGTCAACTCCGCCATGGCCGGGGTCGATGACGATGATCCCGCTCTTCGGATCAATAAACAGGGTCGTTGGCGAACTTATATAAAATATGGATATGGAAACCAGGATAACTATTATTGCCGCTGCAGTTATCATATAAATAGAGCTTTTTTTTAGAACTACTACTTGTATCTTTCTCATTGCATACAATTCCTGTTATTTTTATATTATTTATATTCACCTCTGAATCATCGTATGTACAATGACATTTTCGCAGATATTAACAAGGGTGATATTATGTTCAAACGGACTTCAAAAAAAAGAGCGGAAACCGATACGAACGAGAAAAACGCCAAAAACAGGGAGTATGATCAGTCTCAAGATACGGGAAGCGATAAGAAGGACCGGCCCGGACAGAGTAAACTGGCTGAATCCATTGAAAGCAACATTGCATTGTTCAAAAGCATTTTCAGTAATGATGAGACATTGATTATAAGGGAATTCAGCAATAAATGGCTGAAGGCCGCCCACTGCTGCATCATATACATGGAAGGAATGGTCAATGCCCATGTACTAAATGAGAGTATTATCCTGCCGATCCTAAGGAACGACCTGTCTCAGAAGATTTTAAGCAGCAACCTGCTGGAGGAATTGCGTAAAAAGGTAATAGCCGTCCACAGTGTTACTGAAGAAAGTGATATTGACAAAATTATTAATTCAGTCCTGTATGGAGATACGATATTATTTGTGGAAGGATTCGATAAAGCACTGATCATCCACTCAAAAGGCTGGCAGACAAGAGCAATCATTGAACCGGAGGCTGAGAAGATTATTCGCGGTCCGAGAGAGGGCTTTAACGAATCCATCATGGTAAATATCTCTCTGATCCGCCGAAAGATCAAGAACATCGATTTGAAGTTCCAATTCAAGGATATCGGCACCAGAACGAACACCAAAACCTGCATCTGCTATATTGAAGGCATCGTATCCCGAAACATTTTAGACACATTGATAAAACGTTTGGATGAGATTGATATAGACGGTATTCTCGATTCCGGATATATTCAGGAGTTGATCAGGGACGCTCCTTTTTCTCCCTTTGAAACAGTCGGTTACTCGGAACGTCCTGACGTCATTGCTGCAAAGCTACTGGAGGGCCGGGTTGCAATTATTGTCGACGGAAGTCCCGTCGTTTTGACAGTTCCATACGTAATGGCAGAAAACACACAATCGAATGAAGATTACTACAACAATTACATTTTTGGCTCCATCAACCGGCTGATGCGTTCAGGAAGTGCATTACTGGCTATAAGTGTTCCCGCTGTCTACACCTCTCTGGTCACATACCATCAGGAGATGCTTCCCACTGCCCTCCTGCTAAACATTTCATCTGCCAGAAAAGGGGTTCCGATCCCCACTGTGGTATCCATGTTTCTTATGCTGCTCATTTTTGATATATTGAGAGAAGCCGGAACAAGAATGCCCACTCCGATCGGGCAGGCAGTAAATATCGTCGGAACGCTGATACTTGGCCAGGCAGCCGTCGAGGCAAAGCTTGTAAGTGCTCCTATCATAATTATGACCGCTTTGACCGGCATTCTTACATTGATGAATGTAAAACTGATCTATGCAACTATCGTACTCAGGTTCATTCTTTTGTCACTATCTTCCGTGCTTGGAATATACGGGTATTTGATGGGGATGTTGGTCCTCAATATGTATTTGATGAGCATGCGCTCCTTTGGCGTACCATATATGCTGAACAGCACCTCCGTAAAGGACCACAACGGCCAGGATGCCTGGGTCCGTGCGCCATGGTGGGAAATGACGCTGCGTCCGAAAATAATCGCAGGCAGGAATCTGATAAGGCAGAAGAGCAAAAAGGCAGGTGTGCCGCAGCGAAAATGAAAAGGGCTAAGCACAGTGGGGCAATGATATTGATCATTTGGTCAATACTATTCCAGACCGGCTGCTGGAATTACAGAGAAGTCGATGAGGTGGCGATTGTTGCGGGAGTGGCAGTGGATAAAGGCACTGCAGAAAAATATAAAGTGACGGTAGAAATAATGCACATCCATGGGGGCAGAGAACCCCAGGTTCTTTCCCAGCTGGTTTCAGCAGAAGGAAAATCGATATTCGATGCAGCAAGGAATATTATATCAGAGTCCGGGCAAAGACTTTACTGGAGCCATGCGAAGGAAATAATCATCAGTCAGGATGTTGCCAGGAAAGGGGCTGCTAAAATAATTGACTGGTACAACAGGGATTCCGAAACCAGATCGACTGTTAACATTTTTGTCTCGGGAAGAGAGACTGCCAGTGAGATATTCAGTGCTGTCAGTGTTACAGAGGATATAAAGTCCTTGGAAATACAGAAAATCATGCAGAACGAAAAGA
Source organism: Bacillota bacterium (assembly GCA_023399355.1). GTDB lineage: Bacteria > Bacillota > Clostridia > Acetivibrionales > DTU013 > UBA1305. Next base: position 11,838 of record JAEWQC010000003.1, read on the forward strand.
GTCTTTCAAAAGCTCCAGAAACAGAGATATGGAAATTCACCAACGATATTGAAGACGAGGGCATTGAACCAATCACTCCGGTAATTTCCTGCAACTCAAAAGGCGGGAATAAAAATATTAAAATAGAGGGCTCGGCTATATTCAGAAATGATGAATTCATTGGCATAATCGACGGTGAAGAGACTAAGAATATGCTGTTCATAAAGAATAAACTCAAAGGAGGTACCCTTACGCAGATTGAGACTGGCAAGGATGGAGATTGCACCGTAACGCTCGAGATATTCAATAATGCCACCAAAGTCGAGCCTGTTGTAAAGAACGGCAAAATTGAAATGAATATAAAAACAGAAACGGTAGTTGGTATAGACGAAATTGAGGGAAGTGAAAACTTCATTGAAGAAGAAGGAAGAAAAAAGCTGGAGGCTGATACGGAAAAAATGCTGAAGGACAAACTGGAAAAAACCATTAAAAAGGTTCAGTCGGAATATGGGTTGGACATTTTCGGGTTCGGGGCAAAGATCAGGCAGGATAAGCCAGACCTTTGGGATGCTGTGGGCAATAACTGGGATGAGACGTTTACCAGCCTGAAAGTAAACGTGAGTGCAAAGATTCACATTAAGAACAGTGCGATGATGTCCAAAACAATGGAAGCAGGTAAATGAGAGATGTTTCTACTGGTGATTGCAGCATATGCATTATTGATTATTTACGAATTCATACCGCTTTATAAGCAGAAACTGTGGCACGATTTTACCGTAAACGCCGCATTGGGCCTGTTCTCATTTACAACCGCCCTGTTGCTTAGCTTCAGTGTGAAGATACCAAGTCCGGCAGTTCCGATAAAGGATTTTATCTTCTCAATTTTGGGAAAGTAGGAAGAGTATGAAAAAGGAACAAATCACAGACAAAGAGGGAATATGTATTTTGGTTTTATTTCTGACAGGGAATACTCTGGTTATTGGAATCGCCACTGTTGCCAGGAACAATACCTGGCTGGCAGGAATCGCAGGCATATTGATGTCCTTACCAACACTTGCCGTTTATGCAAGAATCCTGTCCATTTTTCCAGGGAAGGATTTATTTGAGATCTTGGAAATGTCCGTCGGCAAAATAGCAGGCAAAATTATCGCTCTGATTTACATATGGTACTCCTTTCACCTGGGTGCAATAGTTCTAAGAAATTTCGGCGAATTTATCAATACAGTGACCATGCCGGAAACTCCGATCATTGTTCCCATGTTCATGCTGGGTCTGATATGCATTATAAGCGTCAGACTGGGTATCGAAGTAATCGGCAGAGCCTGTACATACTTTCTGCCGGTGATATTGCTGGTTATCGCCGGTGCTGTCGTTCTGGGATTGGGAGACTGGAACCTGGATTATTTGAAGCCTGTTATGTACCATTCATTTGGAGCTGTAATGAAGGGAGGATTTTCTGCCTTTTCTTTTCCATTTACAGAATCCGTACTTCTCATGGGTGTCTTCCATACTTTAAAAGCCAAGAAATCGCCCTATAAAGTTTACTTTTTTGGGGCTCTGTTTGCCGGAGCTATCATAGTCCTTTTGACAATAAGAAACATTGCCGTACTGGGGAATATGCTATGCATGTACTACTTCCCGTCGTATATCGCAGTCGGCCGGATCAGCATCGGGGATTTTTTGCAGAGATTCGAAGGAACCGTTGCAATAGTAATGCTAGTAGGTGTTTTCATTAAAAGCTCGGTTTGTCTGTTCGTCGCAAGCAAGGGATTAGCCAGAATGTTCAATCTTATCGACTACAAGTCCATTGTAATACAGCTGGGATTGCTGATGATATTCTTTTCGTCTATTGTATACGACAACATCATGGAGATGAAGTACTGGGCATTCAAAGTATATCAATACTACGCTTTTCCGATGGAGGTGATACTGCCGCTTGCTATCTGGGTATTTGCAGAAGTGAGGTCCAGGAATATCAGTGCAGTAAATTGAATAATGCTTCTGGAATTGCATCCAACGGAAGGATCTCTTTAGCAGCACCGATTTGAACGGCCTCCTTGGGCATACCGTAGACGACGCAGCTCTTTTCATCCTGTGCGATTGTAAAGGCTCCTGCATTCTTCATTTCCAGAAGTCCTTCCGCTCCATCCCTGCCCATTCCTGTCAACAGAATGCCAATCGAATTGGAAGCTGCATATCTTGCAACTGACTTGAACATGACTTCCACGGAAGGTCTCTGATGAAAAACCAGAGGTCCTTCCTTTATTTCTACATAATAGGAGGCTCCGCTTCTTTTTAGAACCATATGCAGATTACCAGGTGCAATCAATACTTTCCCTGGCGAAAGCAACTCCCCGTCAACCGCTTCCTTCACATACAGCTCGCAAAGGCTATCCAGCCTCTCGGCAAAAGAGCGGGTGAAATATTGCGGCATATGCTGCACGATTATGATCGGCGGCATGTTTGCCGGAAGACGTACGAGGATTTCCTTTATGGCTTCGGTACCACCGGTGGACGCTCCGATTGCAATGATTTTATTCGTAGTTTTCAACATGGCTCGATTTGATGCGGGAATTGCGAGGGTTTCCTTCCTGGGCGGCTCAATGGATCTGTGCCTCATCCCATGAACCGCTTTGATCCGGTCAGCCAGCTGAATGCTCATATCCCTCACCGAATAGGATGTTCCGGGCTTTGCCAGCACATCTGCCGCGCCGAGTTCCAGGGCACGCAAGGCTACTTCCCCTCCGCTTTTTGCCAGTGAGCTTAGTATGATAACGGGCATGGGACGAAACTTCATAATCTTCTCAAGAAATGTCAAGCCGTCCATCCTGGGCATTTCTACATCCAATATCAGCACATCCGGTTTTAACTGGAGGATTTTATCTCTTGCAATGTATGGATCGGGAGCTGTACCGATTACTTCTATTTCAGAATCGGAAGACAGTTCATCGGTCAGCAGCTTTCGGACCAGTGCGGAATCATCTACGATCAGGATCTTGATCCTGCTTCTCATGGCGGTTATACCAATCACCCTTTCTCACATCTATT
>JAEWQC010000063.1 GCA_023399355.1 Bacillota bacterium
CTCCAGACCCCACAAGCCCGGGAATTGTACTTCCATCTCTAACCCCTCCTAAACGGGTCTTATCACTGAAAGAGCCAGGTTATTATTGTCAAAATGCTCTTTGAGAACCCCGTTTACAACCTCAAAAGTAATTTTATCATAAACCTCCAAATAGTCAAACATATTCACACCTTTAAAATAAACCGAGATAAACGTATGTGAAATCCTTTCTACAGAGTTGAATTGTCTCATATACCTGCCAAGCATGGCTCTGCGGAGTCTTTCATAGGTTTGGCGGTCAAGCCCCTTCTGTTTGGTCTCTTCTATCATCCGGCAGAACCTGTCCTTTACTTTCATCGGATCTGGCGATTCCCCACCCAGCATAGAAAAGGCGTATCCCGACTCAATGGTATAATCGAATTCAAAGGAGGAATTTAAAAGGCCTTCACTATAGAGTTGCTCATAAAAGTCGGAACTTCTTCCAACAAGCATGTCAAGAAGCAGTTTTACAGCAACCTCACGCATCAGCACCTCAATGCCTTCTCCCTTAAAGCAGTTGTCCCTGTAGCCCATCTGGAATATCGGGACAGAAACTGCCAGTGATTGTTCCACATAACTTTTATTCAACTGATCAGGTTCTGCAGGCAGTATTCTCTTTATCGCAGGCTGAGCCACCTTTTTTTCAATAGCCGCCTCCACCTTGCTGAAAACGCTTTCTGGATCAACATCTCCAACTACCAGAATCACCATGTTCGACGGATGGTAAAATGTATTGTAACACTTATAAAGCAATTCTCTGTCTATTTTGCTGATGCTTTCCGCCGTACCTGCAATATCAATCCTTACAGGCAATTTATCATAAAAAGCTCCCAGTAGATTGAAAAACGCCCTCCATCCTGGATCATCCTGATACATCATGATTTCCTGCCCGATGATTCCCTTCTCTTTCTCAACACTCTCCTGCGTGATATAAGGGTTCTGCACATAATTGAGAAGCAGATCCAGGTTTTCATCAAACTTGTCGGTACACGAAAAGAGATACACCGTCTGGTTAAAGCTTGTGTAGGCATTCGGACTGGAGCCCAGCCTGGAGAATTTATCCATTACACTGCCGTCCTTCTGCTCGAAGAGCTTATGTTCCAGAAAATGGGCGATTCCGTCCGGCACCCGTGTAGCCTGTCTCTCACCCGGTATAATAAATTCGTTGTCGGTAGAACCGTAATGGGTGGAAAAAGTCGCATATTTCTTCGAATAACCTTTTCTGGGGATAACAAAAGCTTTGAGGCCGCTGCTGTGCTGATACTGAAACATTGTTTCCCCTGCTTTGTCATAATGAATCCTGTCTATTTTCATCTGTCAGACTCCTTTCCCCGTTGTTCCGGCGCTGTCAGGAAATATACCGTATCAAGCTCAATCCCCGCCGCAATCTTTGCAATCTCTTCTCTGGTGACACCTTTAATTTTCCCGATCACATCATTGAAATTATCCTTCGTCCCTGCAACGGTCTGGCTGAGGTAGAAATCAACAATATTCATCTGACTGTCCCCAAGTGATTTCATCCCGGTTTCCATCGACTTCATCGTCGCTTCGATTTCCTGTTCCGATATCACTCCGTTTTTTATTTCTTCGAGCTGCTTCAGTATAATTTCAAGTGCCTTATCCCTGTTTTTAAACTCGATGCCGCTGCTCACAACCATCAATCCTTTGAATTTTTCTAGCCTCGAGAACGAATAGTAGGCAAGGCTCGCTTTTTCTCTGACGTTCTGGAAAAGTTTCGAGTGAATCCCTCCCCCGAGAATGCCGTTGTATACCATTAAAGCAGGGAATTCCCTGCTTTCAGGTTCGATATTTGTCCTGAACCCAAGGCAAAGCTTGCCCTGGGTGATGCTCATCGTCTCATTTACCTGTTTCGGCTTAATTTTCTGCTTTCTGGAAAATCCATTTGTCAAAGGTTTTATATCTTTCCGGATCATTTTGGAAAGGCGTTCCTTCACTATTTCCACATGGCTGTCATTAACGCTTCCTGCCAGATAAACCTGCAGAGGGAATGTTTCCAGTACCTCATGGTAATGTCTGGTAATAACATCAGGGGTGATTACATCAAGATCCTGCGTATAGCCATAATCGTAGATACCATAAGGTTCCTCGCTGCAGACCTCCTCCAGGCATCTTTCAACGCTATACTGCATTTTATCATTGACCCTGCTCTCAATCATCATCCGTAACTTATCCTTCTCCTGCATCAGGTAATCATCTCTGAACCTGCTGTCTTTAAAAGCAGGCTTGGTTATGATGTTGTACAACAGATCAAAGGCTGCCGTAAATGAATCTGTTGCATCCGGTATATATTCCTGTGATAAAAACTCCGTGTAGAACTGAATAATATGCCTTTCCCCTTTTTTTGTCACACCGCAGTCAAAAGAAGCCCCATAAAGCATCTCCGTTTGCATTGAGATATCCCGCGATGTCGGGTATGCTTCACTGCCGCGTCTCATAACAGCAGGCAGCAGTGCGTTCTTTGTAACGTTTTCCCTGGTCAGATTGTCCTGAAAGAAAAAATTAATACTGCTGGTTTTAAATTTGTCCACGTTAATCCTGTAAATGTCGATGCCGTTGAAAGAGGCTATTTTGATAGCCTGCCCGGCAATTGAAACCTGATCCATCCTACCCTTCCTTTCGATGTTGCGGGGTGCACGGGCGGGCAGTTGACATTAGTCAGCACCCCGCCTCCCGATAGCGATAATATTTGAATATCACACCTCTGACATATTCATTAGTATTAGTATAATAAATAAGTCCAGTAATATTCAATATATGGAAGAAATAAAACTTGCAATCAAGTTCGGCATATGTCGAATTTTCCATGCAAGTACCTATAATTTGAATAAAGTCGGAAATAATAAGCAAAACGCATAAATTGACTGGAGGATGTTACATGAGGTACAGTTCGGCAAGAAAATATCCAATCACACAAATGAAAAAGGAAGAACAGGCAAATAAAACGGAAAGAGTGGTAGACTTGAGTATAGGAACTGCCGCCGGGCTTCTTGCCCTGGTTTTTACCGAAGGACTAATATTTGGGTATTTATGTCATAAGGGCTCCCGTAAATTTAGATAGGGTATATTCAGGCTAAAAACGTGGCAAGTTGATGCAGTGTTACAATTGATGTAAAATAACCGGCATAGGTATCCGATATATAGTTTGTAGTACTCTTGCAAATTTTTTTGATTAATACCGGGAGGATACACAATGCCGATACAGTTGCAGGACACCGCCAGCTTGCTTTCTTCAATAATAGTCCTATGCTTTTCCTTCTGTATTCCTGTGTTAACCCTATGGTACAAAAAAGCGGACTTTCTTCCAAAAATGCTTGGTTTCTCTTTCATACCGGTTTTTGCCTATAGCTTTAGTTCACTGCTGGTGACTGATTATGGGCTTTCGGCTGTGTTGTCCCAGACTGCCGAGCCCCTTCTTTTGCTTCTTTTTATTTTGATATTCACTGTCCTGCGCAATAAATGGGATCACACGATTCCCATATATGGCCTTGTATTGATTCCTGTGACCCTTGTCATTTTTGCAATGGCCTCATCGAAAGCGCGAACCCTCCTTTCTCTTTCACTGACTTGCGTTTCCGTTTCAGTTGCCGCATCGGTTGTGATTCTGTACCTTGTTAAAAGTAAAAAGGGGGAATTAAGCATTCTTTTTTGGGCGATCCTGCCTTTTATGGCAGCAAGCCTTGCACAATATTACCTGCTGTCCGGAATCCTTAAGATGGTGGTGCCATTGTTAAAACTTGCGGCTTATACAATGCTGCTTGTCTATTTTTATCAAGCCTTCTATACATCTCAACTGACAAGGGTCGGGGAAGCAGAAAAAAAGCTTGCTGTTATAAACCGTTCCATTGAATATGAAGTGAAAAAGAGAATGCTTGAAATCGAAAAGGTCAATAAAAATCTTGTTAACATAGCAAAGACGGATTCCATGTCTAAAGTTATGAATAAAGCAGCTTTGCTGGATTCCATCGACAATATGATCAATGCAAGACCAGGAACCGGGTTTTCCCTCATCATGCTTGACATAGACAATTTCAAAACCATCAACGATACTCTCGGCCATGTCACCGGGGATAAGTGTATTAAAATGCTTGCCGCTTCAGCCAGAAACAACATCAGGGATATAGACCTGATCGGCAGGTACGGCGGTGATGAATTCATCATTGTACTGCCTGGAACAGCCACGGATCAGGCTGTTACGATTGCCGAACGCTTCAGGCAGCGTGTTGCGGCGTCCGATTCGCCGCACTATACCATCTCAATCGGCATATCAACCTATCCCACTGACGGCAAAGATGTCAAATCTCTTATAGAAGCTGCTGATGAAGGTTTGTACCGTTCCAAACGAAAAGGCAGGAATGCCGTATCACACAGAAATTTCTATTAGCTTGGAAAATTGGTTAAGTTCGCAGTTCTCCGGCTTTGGCCGAAGAATTCCGCCCCCAGCGCGAGAACTGAAGCGCTGTGAATGCAAACAAGAGCATTATCGTACTATTGAGTAAAAATACCGTACCAAAGGAGAATCTCCCGCTTATCGCCAAAGTACATCCCATTCCTGCCATCCTCCCCATATTTGAGATAATATCATTCGTTCCCGAGACTCTCGCCATATAATTCTTTTGTGTAATGGCCTGGAACCTTGCGGCAAGCAATATCCCGCATACGGCAATCACCGTCCCTTCGATGAATTGCAGCAGCAGAACACCGGCGAAATCGGTAACAACGGCATAAAGCGCCCAGATGAAGGATACGAGACACAGCCCGCAGAAGAAAAGCCTGCCATCCCGTTTTTTAAAATGTGCTCCAAGAAATTTCAGGAGCAGCATGGCAAGCAGGTTTGTTCCATAATAAACGG
>JAEWQC010000065.1 GCA_023399355.1 Bacillota bacterium
CTCCAACGTTTCCCTTACAGGACAGTCACTGCTGTTGTTTCCGATATATGAATTCACGCTGATATTGTTCTTTAACACCTGTACATCCTCAACCCCATCGAAATCACGCACCACAAATTGTTCGAGCTGGCTTGTCACAATACCGTTCAGGCCTACAATGGCCTTGACACTGACCTTTCTGCTATTTAAAATCTCATACTCCATATGTTCAACTTCGCACTTTACACGGCTTTGCATCCCCTGCCTGGCATTGGGGATATCCATGGAATAGCGGAAGCCTGAACTGGTATTTATACTCTTCACCGGCTGTTCAGGGTCATCAGAGACATACAGAATCTTGTATCTTACCGTGCCATCAATCATCAGTTTGTCTGAAGCGGCCTCCGCGCTGTTAATGAAAGCATCGCCGTCGAGAAGCAATATACGGACAATGTCCGGCTTTATATCCGGTACAATAATATCATTTTCTACAATCGTCTGCGTAGAATCCTCACCTATCGGTTGATTAAGCCTGACGGCCTCCTTGACTAGTTCCAGAGACATTTTATATCCTCCCCCCGTATAATCGCAAACAATATCAATCCTATGCCGTGAAAATGATGTGTAGAGCGATTTTTTCACTGCATTTTAAATATAGTAAATAGAATTGTTTAAGCTATATCGTTTTACAGCCTATTTAATGTATATTGACAAGGCCTCTGAAATATTACTTTAATTGAACCACCCCCACTGAATCGCATACAATTTGAAGTTAGAGGATTCAAAGGGGAGACAGCTTTTGACTTAAATTCCTTCATGAGTAATTATCACCGGCATAGCCGGGGGTTTTCCTTAACGGGCATAGCCCTTAACTGCCAGCCACGCCTAAAGGCGTTGGTACGGTCTGCCACATGCGACAGGCTTGTTGCCAGCTACCCGTTAACGGGGATTATTTCTTGCCACCCGTAAACGGGTTACCATCTTCTATCATTAACTAACCACTTCATTCATCTTCTTTTAGCTGTTTTTGTATATATTCCCTTATCTTTTTTGCATCTTTCCCCACTGTGTCCACATAATAGCCTCTGCACCAAAATTCCTGTTGCGATACTTAAACTTCATATTTCCCCCTTGTTCGTAAATCATTAAGCTGCTTTTTCCTTTGAGAAATCCCATAAAGCTAGATATGCTGATTTTGGGTGGTATCTCCACTAGCATATGTACATGGTCCGGACATATTTCTGCTTCAATTATATTTACGCCCTTCCACTTACATAGCTCTCTTAGTATCGCTCCTACTTCTGACCTCTTCTCCTCAAAGAACACTTTCCTGCGGTACTTCGGTGCAAATACTATGTGATATTTGCAGTTCCATTTTGTGTGTGATAAACTGTGCGTATCATTCATTCCGAATGACCTCCTTTTGATATTTTTGTTGCAGTTAGCAGACCGCAGCTAAATTATATCAAAAGGAGTTTTTATATTATCCTCACCGCTATAAGCTTTTTTGAACCCCGCGTCAAACGCGGGGTATTCGCATACAAAAAGCAACCCGGTTGTGTAACCGGGTTGCTTTAAGGCAATTCACTAATTTATCCTGATCATCGTCAATTTATTCCTCACAAACGTCGTTTTGAATGATTTTTCAGCTGACGCGAATTCTTTTGTCATCCTTGCAAATTACAAGCTCCACTGCCTTCGTAAGTATGTCCGTGTAACTGTAGGAGACTCGCCTTGTAGTCTCATATTCATTTTCAAACTTGATGATGAAGATGCTGGGATAGGAGTTCTCAATTACTCCCTCTTTAATAAATGCCTTTTTCCTGCCTTTATTAGCCTTGAGTTGAACTTTCTCGCCAATGCAGGTCTCAATGTTCTTCTTTATTTGAAACAGATCACTCTTTTCTGCCATTGAATCACCTCATCTTCTGTTTTCAGTATTATATCATAAACAGTATAGCTTGTCAAAAAAATAATATATTATAACAAGAGAGATTAATTTATGTCAAGCGTTTTTTAATAATTTCCTTAAAACTGTTGTTGGTAAGGCTCTATTGGATACCCTTCGCGGTATTTCCCCCGAGTTTGAACACCCCCGATCCCTGTTTTTCCCGTTATGGTATTCCCAATGACATCTTCGGCTTCCAAAACCTTGTCAATGCTCGTAAACGCCACTTTTTGACACACTTTGACCGGATCCAGCGCATGAATCAGATCCCTGAAGGGTGCACTTGCAAAATTTGCACCTGCTCTAATGATCTCACTGTACATCGACTGGCATGCTCCTGCAAATATGACAAGGCTGTCAAGATCACTGTTAACCCGCCTGGCCTCCTTGACAGCCTCAATAAAATACTGAGATGTCCTGTAGGAGGATAAATTCGTATAACTTTCTTTTCCCTTGATAAACCCGTCATGGCCTGTCAGGACAAGAATATCCGGCACGTATTCCTTCAATAAAGCCGCAACGCCGCCTGGCTGATCTTTTTCCGGTACATACTGTCCAACAACATTCAAACCCAGTTTTCTATATTCAGCAAGACAATTATCCAGATATTCCTTATCCCCATCCAGATGTAGTATCTTGCCAGGTCTTTTTATCTTGCCTGTTTCCTCTTTTGAAGTATCTCTATAATAAGCTTTTTTTGAGTATCCTCTGTGCCGCATCCCATAATAGCCTGTCGTATTTCTTCCGAAGCCCTGCCTTTCTACATCATCCTTTCCGGAACAGCACATGCTCTTGTCTCTGTACTCCCGTACCTTGCTTTCCGGCTGCAGTTCCAGATCTGATTCGGGTGCGTCTGCCTCAATCCTGTAGCTGATGCCCTTGATTTTTATGATGTTTTCCTTTCCGCTATTTACTATGCCCACAACTTTAAAAAAAACATCATAATCATAGGATTTTCTGGCGACAATGTCGCCGATTTTTAATTCACCCATCTCTCGTCACCACTATTATTCAGTTTACACAGGAAGCAAATACTTCCCGGTATATAATATGTCAACTGATACCGGTATGATATCGAAAATGTGATAAAATCTGCCGACTGTTACTATTGTACAGGCTATAGGCTTAAGATATAATAGCATAGTAATGGATAATGCCTCAAAAAATCGGAGTCCTGCTAAAATCCGACTTTTTGCAGTAAGATCAATAAGCAGATGTTTATAGAAAGGATATTCTTTATGCTGACTGATATTGAAATAGCCCAGCAATGTATTATGAAGCCAATTTCGGAAATTGCCTCTTTACTGGGCATCAATGCCGACGAACTCGAGTTTTACGGAAAATATAAGGCAAAGCTGTCGCCGGATCTTTGGGAAAGGCTGAGGGATAAAAAAGATGGTAAACTGGTACTGGTTACTGCAATAAATCCAACTCCGGCAGGCGAAGGCAAGACAACAACAACTGTCGGCCTTGGGGAGGCAATGACTGCAATTGGTAAAAAGGCCATAATAGCTCTGCGCGAGCCATCACTGGGTCCCGTCATGGGAGTCAAGGGCGGTGCTGCTGGCGGCGGCTATTCGCAGGTGGTTCCCATGGAAGACATCAACCTGCACTTCACAGGCGACATGCATGCGGTTACAACTGCGAACAATCTGTTATCCGCAGTGATTGACAATCACCTGCAGCAGGGAAACGAGCTTTGTATCGACCCCAGGCAAATTGTATGGAAACGTGCCATGGACATGAATGACAGAGCCTTAAGAAATATCATCGTCGGTCTTGGAGGAAAAGCAAACGGCGTTCCCAGGGAAGACGGCTTTAATATAACAGTAGCATCCGAAATCATGGCCATATTATGTCTGGCAAGCGACCTCACCGATCTTAAGTGCAGGCTCGGCCGCATAATCATAGGCTACTCCTATTCAGGAGCACCGGTCACTGCTTCACAGCTCAAGGTAGAGGGGGCCATGACACTGCTTCTGAAGGATGCCATCAAGCCAAATCTCGTACAGACTGTTGAAAATACCCCGGCACTGATGCATGGAGGTCCCTTTGCCAATATAGCTCATGGTTGCAACAGTATCAACGCTACAAAGCTGGCTTTGAAACTGGCTGACTATGTAATAACGGAAGCCGGCTTCGGTGCAGACCTTGGTGCGGAGAAATTTTTTGATATCAAGTGCAGGTACGCCGGCTTCAAGCCTGATGCCGTGGTTCTGGTAGCTACAATCAGGGCGCTCAAGTACAACGGTGGTGTGCGCAAGGAGGACCTGAAGCGCGAAGATCTGCATGCGCTGAAAAAAGGCTTTCCCAATCTTGAAAAGCACGTTGAAAACCTTAATAAATACGGAGTTCCAGTCATTGTTGCCATTAATCATTTTGACACGGATACCCCTGAAGAAATCGAATATATCAAAACCAGATGCAAAAATATGAATGTGGAAGTCGGCTTTTCAGAAGTATTTGCTAAAGGCGGCGAGGGCGGAATGGAACTTGCTGAGAAGCTTGTCCATGTCCTGAATAAAACCCCTTCTAATTTCAAATTGCTTTATGATGAAGTTTCACCGGTTAAAGTAAAAATAGAAACGATTGCCAAAGAGATTTACGGCGCCCGCAGTGTGACCTATTCGCCTGCTGCCGACAAGTCCATTAAAAAACTTGAAGACATGGGCCTCGATAAGCTTCCGATATGCATGGCCAAAACACAATATTCCCTTTCGGATAACCCCAATATGCTTGGACGACCGGAAAATTTTGAAATTACGGTGCGTGAAATCAAAATATCTGCAGGTGCAGGATTCATCATAGCCCTGACAGGTGAGATCATGACTATGCCTGGTCTGCCTAAAATCCCCGCTGCCGAGAAAATCGACATAGCCGGGAACGGTATCATAACAGGGTTGTTTTAATCGGCTTTAAAATACATAGGGGCTGTCTCAAAGCAAAAACTTCTGAGGCAGTCTTTTTCGCCCCAAAAGCACAAAAGACCGATTCCAGGAATCCACTTTTGTATAAAAAAGACATCCCGGAACTATTTTACTATTTTGAGGCAGCCTCTTTTTTATCTGAAAAGGCAATGAACTGATTTTCCTCACAGACTTTTAATGAATTCCCTGTGCGGGCCTATTTCTTCAATGACCTCCTGCAGTCTTGCGACGAAGCTTCTCTCAGACCAACTGCGCCTGCTGTTGTAGTACCTATTGACCACGCGCCAGAACTTCTGGGGGAATTTCAGGATGATCTTCATAACAGCCATATCTTCAGCACTTAACGGCTCTATGGCACTATATGAGTCAATAATCAGCCCTGTCTTTGTGATATCCCATTCACATTTACGCATTTTACGCCTGATGAAATTGGCAATGTCATATATTTTAAGTTCGAAGCAGCAATAATCAAAATTGGCCAGGGATACTTTTTCATCCTCCATGATGATATTGTGATGCGTATAGTCGTGGTGACAGAAAAGGCCCTCTTCTCTTGTTATCTCAACAAGCTTCGAATATCCTGACGAGTTCAGTTCTTCGGCAGCGCTTTCACCCATTTCGAAAAAATAATCGACATATTCAAGAAATAACTGGTCAAACCTTCCTTTCCCTCTCTTGGCCTGCTTTCTCATTTTCCTGATATCATCAAGCCGTTTTAAAAAGTATCCGGGAAGTTTGCCAAGGTCGTCCTGCACCTTACAGCCAAAGGGCTCCACATAGCCCCGTGATGCCTTATGCATTTCAGCCAGCACAGCGGCGGCCCTTTTTATATCCGCGTCATTATCAAAATTACATTCCCGCCCGTCAATAAAGTCGACCAGCGTATAGAAGCTGTTATCGAAGCTAAAACAGGGCTCACCGCTTAATGTACACAAATACCTGTCCACACAGTTGAAACCGTTGCCCGCCAGATGCTCTTTAGCACCATGGACAAAGCTCAATCTTTCCGGAGAAAATGGCATTTTCCGTATTACCTTGCGACCCTGAGGCGTTCCGATCATGAACGCGTCTTTAAATGGAACCAGACTTCTGACATCCAGTCCGAAAACTTCCGAAACTTCTCTGTCCATCCCTTGCATGTTGTACCTCCGGACTTAAAGCAGCACTTTGACGAGAAACAGTAAATTATATGCCGCAAAGAAACTTTATAGAAGAACAAAACATTTGCAGGTACAAACACCGGATGTGTAGTAGAATAAAGAGGAATAGAATAGAAAGGGGAACAACGTTGGGAACAATCATTTTAGTACTGTTCATACTGCTTCTTTTGATGTGCTTTTGCATATATAACTGGTGGTTCCTCAGGGAAAAGAACAAGCGGATCCCGAAGGTACAAAAGAGTAAACTATCCGTAATGAATAATTCTATTACCTGGGGAATAAGCTCATTGGTGATTCTTTTAATCATGCTCTCTATTTTGGGATATGAGCTTTACAATATGATCATCAGTATCATGAAAATGAAGAATTAGATTCATTTTGCAATGTTGCCTGCGAACTGCCATTATTCTGCCATAGGAGGTTTTCTTCCTCTGCTTTTAGTTAATGCTCTTCGATTCTCCAGCCAAGCCCGGGCTAATTTTTTCAACAATTAGCCCGGCTCGGCTTTTCTGGACGTACACAAACAACAAAGGGAGTGTTTCAAAACCAGTAAAATTGTTTTGGGACACCTTTCTTACATTAGCGGATTCTTGAAATTTGCCTTTTGTACTTCCATTGACAAAAAAGACTGCCTCAAAATTATAATTTTTGAGACAGTCCTTTGTTTAATACCTTAAAACCTTATTCAGATAACGTTTTTCACAGTTCACAGTTGAAATATCAGAACCGTATCCCTGTTTCGCTGTTACTTATAGAGTTCCACTAATCTTAGTAAATGTTCATAACGCTCAATGGCAGCTTTCTCAGACTCGCTGAAGAGTTTTTCAGCACGTTCCGGGAATGCAAGGTTCAAACGGGAGTACCGTGTTTCGCTGCCCAGGAATTCCTTGTATGTCCCGTCGCCTGGCTTGGATGACAGTGTGAATGGGTTCTTTCCTTCCGCCTTAAGCGCAGGGTTGAATGAGAACAGATTCCAGTAACCGGAAGACACCGCTTTCTTCATTTCATCCTGGCAATGGTTCATACCGCCTTTGATTCCATGAAGTTCACAAGGAGCATATCCGATAATCAGAGAGGGTCCGTTATAAGCCTCTGCTTCGGCAATAACCTTGACAGCCTGTGCCGGACTTGCTCCCAGAGCTATCTGAGCTACATATACGTAACCGTAGCTCATGGCAATCTCAGCAAGACTCTTCTTGCCTATATCTTTGCCTGCAGCAGCAAACTGGCAAACTTCACCGATATTGGAAGCCTTGGATGCCTGTCCGCCCGTATTTGAATACATTTCCGTATCAAATACCATCACATTTACATTGGCACCTGAAGCAAGTACATGGTCAAGTCCGCCAAAACCAATATCATAAGCCCATCCATCCCCACCGAGTATCCATACGGATTTCTTGGCAAGGTACTGCTTTTTCTCAAGGATTTCTTTAGAAAGATCAGCATCTGCAGCAGAAGCTTTTTCAAGTTCTGTAATCAGTGCTTTAGCAGCAGCAGCGTTCTCTTTCGTACTTTCTTTTGTTTCCATGAATTTGGCAGCAGCAGCCTTTAGTTCCGAAGAAGCCTTATCGGAGGCAGCAAGCTTTTCAATCTTGTCTATTGCCTGATCGCGGAGAACCTTTTGTCCAAGATACATACCAAAACCATGCTCTGCATTATCTTCGAACAAGGAGTTCGACCATGCAGGACCCTTGTTGGTATCCTTGTTTACTGTAAACGGGCTGGTTGCAGCAGGATTTCCCCAGATGGAAGAACATCCGGTAGCATTTGAAATGTACATCTGTTCCCCAAACAACTGGGTGATCAAACGCGCATACGATGTTTCAGCACATCCTGCACAGCTTCCTGAGAATTCGAGCAGCGGCTGGTTGAACTGAGATCCCTTTACCGTCGTATCGGCTGGCATTCCGGGCTTCTTACCCACATTGGCAACCAAATAATCGAATACCGGCTGCTGATCAGCCTGCGATTCCTGTGGTACCATCTTAATGGCCTTTTCTTTAACCGGACATACAGTGATACATTCGCCGCATCCCATACAATCCAGCGGAGTTACACTCATTGTAAACTTGTATTCTCCAGCTTTGGGCTTTGTATCGGCAAGTTTGATATTGGCAGGAGCTGCTTTTACTTCATCTTCACTTAGCATAAACGGACGTATTGTTGCATGGGAGCATACGAACGAACAACTGTTGCATTGGAGGCATGCCTTTGCATCCCATTCAGGAACCATTACGGCTGTACCACGCTTCTCATATGCAGCGGCACCAAGTTCGAATTGTCCGTCCGGATTCTCTGCGAATGCAGATACGGGAAGACTATCGCCATCCATTATGGATATCGGGTTAAGAAGGTTCTTAACCATATCAACAACATTTTTACGGCCTGTAAGCTCCGGAGCAGCAGGGTCGGCTTCCGGGTTCAACCATGAAGCAGGAACGTCAACTTTATGAAGAGCAGCTAAACCTGCATCAATTGCTTTATAATTCATTTCTACAACTGCATCGCCTTTTGAGCTATAAGATTTCTTTGCAGCATCTTTCATGAACTTTATGGACTCTTCAAGCGGCATTACCTTTGCCAGTTTGAAGAAAGCAGACTGAAGAATTGTGTTGGTACGTTTGCCCATACCAATTTCCATTGCCTTGTCAATAGCGTTGATTGTATATAACTGAACGTTGTTGTTTGCGATATATTTCTTGGCAGCAGCATTCAATTTTGTCGCCAGTTCCTCATCCGACCATTGGCAGTTTATCATGAAAATTCCGCCCGGTTTTACATCCTGGACCATCTTGAAGCCCTTAACAACATAAGATGGATTATGGCATGCGACAAAATCAGCTTGATTGATGTAATATGGGCTCCTGATAGGTTTGTCACCAAATCTGAGATGGGAGATGGTGATACCGCCAGTTTTCTTGGAATCGTACTGGAAATAGGCCTGAATATATTTTTCAGTATGGTCACCGATAATCTTTGTAGAGTTTTTATTGGCACCTACGGTACCATCTCCGCCAAGACCCCAGAACTTACACTCTACCGTTCCTGCAGCAGCTGTAATAGGAGCCGGCTTGATTTCCGGCAAGCTTAAGTAGGTTACATCGTCTTCGATACCGATTGTAAAACGCGGCTTGGGAGCATCCTTCTTAAGTTCCGTATAAACAGCAAACGCGGAGGAAGGAGGAGTATCCTTGGAGCCAAGTCCGTAGCGGCCGTTTGTTACTACGACATTATGAAGTCCTGCCTCACGGAGAGTTGTGGCAACATCAAGGAATAATGGTTCCCCTAATGCTCCCGGCTCTTTTGTACGGTCAAGAACAGCAATTTTTTTAACGGTCTTGGGAAGAACCTTGAGAAGGCTGTTGGAAACCCAGGGACGATATAAACGCACTTTGACAAGTCCGACTTTCTCGCCGGCTGCTGTTAAGTAATCGACAACTTCTTCGGCCACATCACAGAACGAACCCATCGCAACAATGACACGATCGGCATCCGGTGCACCATAGTAGTTGAATAAATCATAATCGGTACCAAGTCTCTCATTTACCTTTGCCATGTATTTTTCTACAATAGCAGGCAATTCATCGTAGTATTTGTTACAAGCTTCACGATGCTGGAAGAATATATCTCCATTTTCATGTGAACCGCGCATTGCAGGATGCTCGGGATTTAATGCATGTTCACGGAAAGCTTTAACAGCAGCCATGTTGCACATTTCTTTGAGATCCTTGTAATCCCATGTTTCAATTTTCTGAACTTCATGGGATGTACGGAAACCATCGAAGAAGTTGATAAACGGAACTTTGCCTTCAATGGTTGCCAGATGGGCGACTGCGCTTAAGTCCATTACTTCCTGCGGGTTTGTTTCGGCTAGCATGGCAAAACCGGTCTGACGGCAAGAATATACGTCGCTATGGTCACCGAAGATATTCAGTGCATGTGATGAGACTGTACGTGCAGACACGTGAAATACACTGGGAAGCAATTCACCAGCGATTTTGAACATATTGGGAATCATCAGAAGAAGACCCTGTGAAGCTGTGAATGTTGTAGTCATAGCTCCTGCTGCAAGAGAGCCGTGAACAGCTCCTGCCGCACCTGCTTCAGATTGCATTTCAACTACCTTAACCTGATTACCAAAAATGTTTTCACGACCCACAGCAGACCATTGGTCAACAAAATCAGCCATAGGACTTGAAGGTGTAATTGGGTAAATGGCAGCAACTTCAGTAAACGCATATGATACATGTGCAGCAGCTGTATTGCCGTCCATTGATTTTTTTGGTCTTGACATTATTATTTTCCCCCCTTAAATAAATAGAAATACTAAAATAATACTATATAACTAGTACATTATTTTATCAGTTTTTTGCCGTTTTGTAAAGGTTGCATACATTATAGTGTATACAAAATGCAAACATTTATCTTTCATTTGCCCTCATTACCGGCGTTTTTACGGGAATGGAGTCAAGTAATAAAATTAAATAATAAGAAGATAAAAATAATTGTTTATTGTATACAATGTTAGGCCTTAACGTATTAAGTTTGATTTTATTTTAACATTATTAGCATGTTTTGTGAAGAGAATTAGCAATTTTATGCTTTTCCTCCTACATACGATGTCTGTTTTGTTAAGCTGAAACAAACGTAAAGGCAAGCTGCCGCATATGGCCGGAAAAGGTTTGGAATATCCCGTTTATACACCAAAGATCAGTTTTAGAAGGAACAGAAGGACAAAACCGGGAATCCCCAATGTACCTGCAATAAATGCAGTATAAATGTTAAAAGCGATATGAAACCCGATAAACGAACCGACATAATTGACCAGCAGTATGGCAATTGCTCCAAGCAGAGAATTGTAGACCAATTTCAGCAATATCTTCAATGGCATGAGAAGAAGCCTGCCAAGTACGAAAATCAAAATGATTCCAACTACATATGCCAGAATTACTCCATAATCAATCGTCATAATCTTGCACCAGTTTCTATGGATAGAATTAAGTTCCATTCCTTCATGGACCTATATAATATATATACTTGTACAAATGGCCGATTATGACTGCGCAGTTTGCAAAATGATTGAAGACATTTACTATAGAAGGTTCTGCATTTGGCATGCAGAGCACATTCATACGGAAAGAACGCTCCTGCATAATTCATATGTAACGGGAGAGTCCCTTTTCTTTGACAAGCTTCAGGAAATAAGCGTATCTTGCCTCACAGGCTTTCAATTTATATGTATAATAATCTACCAGCTTATCTTCATGTACATAATCAAAATTGGCATTTGTGTCCGCCCATTCATCTCGTGCTTCAAGTGTCACCTTTAAGAGATCGCTGTCCTCAGCGCTGAGAAAAGCAGAGGGGGCTGTTTTTGAAAAAAGCGTTTTTTTGATTCTTTCCGGTCTGGCAGAACTCTTTCCCTGACCGGGTTCATATTTTACTGTCCCGATACTCATATTTTTGCACCTCTTATAGTACATGTTCCGCTATAAGTATAGGCGCAAATTTACAATTATATACATCTTATTTCCATGAATCTTTATATGTAACTTCCTCTACAATTTTTCCGTCCCCTTTAGATAATCATATACCGCATTTGAAGTTACATACCTGAATTGACCCCAGTCATGCCATTTTCCCTTTATCACATCAAGTTCGGCAACAATTTCAGCAAGTCCGTCCAGATCGACTTCCCTGACCTTGCTGACCTCATCATCGCTGGCGTCTTCAAGCAGCCGGCCACCGGCTTCATCAAGGATGAAAATATATGAATAGAACATCACCTGTTCATGATCATGTTCGAAACGTATCCTGACGACCCCGCCGAAAGATCTGATTTTCACATCAAGACCAAGCTCCTCCTTTACTTCGCGGAATACCGCTGCAAGAATGTCTTCTCCATGACCGATCCCACCCGTGGGGATTCTGTAGATATCTCTGGGATATTCCGTGCAGGTGATGGTAATTATCTTTCCATTCGGCCTTATAACACAAAAAACAACTTCTCCCCGTCTATCGTGCTGAACCATACTCTTCAGCCGGTTAAAATAGCTGGCTGCTTCATACCGAATGGTAACATCGGTAATGTTTCTTTTTGACTCCAGCTTTTTGCATATGTCAAAATATTCTGTTTCATTGAAAACATTCATGTGACTTTTGGCCCCTCCGCTCTGATGCGTGCTATAATCCCGAGTTTCCTGTTCTGAACGCCTGCGTCTCACTATACAAGTGTCTGCTTCCCTTAATATTAATACTTTTTACCTGACATTTCTACTATTGTATTGTAAATTTGAAAGAACAGTAACAGAAATTTAATATTAAACCTGTATAATCATATTGTATTTCTAAGAAACAATTGCGATAATATATAAGTTGCAAAAACAGTCTTTTATAAGGAACAATTAGCTTTTTACAGAAGTCTATTATTATATATGCAGAATAAATAAAATTTGGAGTGAGGCAATGGAACCGGAAGTACCACTTAGTCAGCCGCAGGAGAAAAAGAAGAAATTATATCTCATTATCTCCGCTGTCTTCATTTTGATCATGTTGATGGCAACAGCAGTATTCGCCTATAAAACTCTGCAGAATGATAAAATATACAAGGGTATTTATATCGGAAGTCAGAATGTTTCAGGCCTGAGCAAGGATGAATTGAAAAAGGTGCTGGATACGGACTATCAAACCATTGCAGATAGGCAGGCTGTTACTCTTAAGACGGACAAAGCAGAAGCGACAGCAAGTTTTCCTGACCTGGATGTGCATTATGATACGCAGGCGGCAGTTGAGAAAGCATATGCAATAGGCCGCAGCGGCAATCTTTTTGATCGTCTCTATGACATCGCACATGCAGGAATAAGCGGATTTACCCTAAGTATGCCACAAACCTCCAATAAACAAAAAGTCGAAGCATTTGTAAACGATTTTTATATTAAGACTTTGGTAAACGTAAAAGATGGAGCGCTGCTCATTACGGACAACAATGTCACAATACGCTCGGGAAGTCATGGCGAAAATATTGACAGGACCAAAACACTGGAGCTTGTGAATGCTTTAATTAATAAGGATAAGAGCGGTACCATCGAACCGGAGGTTATTCTCACGCCTCCCTTAAAATTCAACGTTGATGAATTGTACAAGCAAATCAATTGCGAGCCGTTTGATGCCTCTTATAAGATCGAAAACTCCGTAATGACACTGATTCCTCATGTAGTTGGAAGAAAAATTGAAAAATCCCAGTTGGAAAGCATTCTTTCGGAACTTGAAAAATCTGAAGATACGGAGCGATTCCTTCCAGTTACCTATACAAATCCGCATACAACCTCTGAAATGGCAACTGCTTTGCTGTTCAAGGACGATTTGTCCTCCTGGAGCACAACATTTTCAACCGCTACGACAAATGGTAAAAACAGAGGCTACAACATGCAGCTCGCCGTCTCAAAAATCAATGAGATGGTACTGGCACCCGGCCAGGTATTTTCATATAACGAGGTTGTTGGTCCAAGAGATGCGGCGCATGGATTCAAATTAGCCCATGTATATAGTGCGGGCAAAATTATAGATGGCATGGGCGGTGGAATCTGCCAGGTCTCCTCTACCATGTACACTGCCATATTGAAAGCTGACCTTGATGTCGTTCAAAGGCTCAACCACTCCTTTACCGTCGGTTATGTACCTCTGGGACAGGATGCCACGGCATATTACGGAGGTACGGATTTTAAATTCAAAAATAGCACAAAGTGGCCGATAAAGCTGCTTGCCTCTGTAAAAGGAAACAAAGTTTATTTTTCAATTAAGGGAACTAATGATACCCCGGGAAAAACAGTGATCATTAGCAATAAGATATTGCAACAGACGCCTTTTACAATAAAATATACCGATGATCCCACATTGCCGGCAGGAGTCACAAAAGAAGTTCTGCCAGGAATGAACGGTTATATCGTCGACACTTTTAAAACAGTAAAGATGGACGGAAAAGTCATATCGCAAACAAAACTGCATACCAGTAAATACAAGGTATATGCACAGGAAATGCTTCGCGGTACAAAGCCGGTTGCCGGTCATCCTGCTGCCACCACACCTGCAGCTATAGTCCCTGCCGGGCCGGATACAGTGGTGGATGAAGCCGGCACGCCGTCAGATAGCGATATTTCCGATCCCGACAGCCAGGCAGTACCTGATGTACCGGCACCATAAAAATAACCGGCAGCTGTTCCTTTGTTTTAGTTGGGATATCTGTTCCTAGTAAGCCTCTACACTTGTTGCACCGCTGCTTTTTAATATGGATGAGATTTTATCCACTTTATCTTCATCGGTTTTCATGCTGAACAGTATTTTCCCACGCCTTATGTCACTTTCATATTGTCTGCTCTGCTTCTCGGGTATGCCGAGGTCGACAAGACCTCCGACGATCCCTCCCGTTACTGCGCCCGAAATCAATCCGGCAATCGGACCTGCTGCTGCTATGATACCAAGACCCGGTACAATCAGACTGCCCGCACCGATCACCAATCCGGCTATCCCGCCAAGTACACTGCCTGAAACCACCCCATCAGATATGTTATCGTTAACGGGTGCACCACTATTCCTCACACCCGTTGCGACAGTGCTTGTGGTATCCGTACCGGATCGTGCGGCACCTGTGGCTGTGTCGGTCGGATCGCCTTCATCACCCTGCTTGGAAACTATTGAGATATCATCAGTACGAAGTCCCTGCTCTTTTACCTTGGCTGCCGCTATTTCAGCATGTTGACGGTTATCAAATATTCCTACCAGTGTTTTTGACATGGATAATCCTCCTTATTTAAAGAACCTTATGATATAAAAACTTTAGCCAGAAAAATTTTATTCAACATCTATAGCATTACAAAATTGCATGTATCTTATTCAAAGTACCCCTTTGAAGACCGGCCATGAAGTCCGTACTAAAATTCTTATTTTAGTGTTTCTGAATATTATTTTTTAGTGTATAATAGGATATTAAAGGCCATAAAAACATAAACGGCGTTATTTACAGCAGTTTATAGCAGATAGTTCAATTATTCAGGGGTGAAAAATGCAGTCAAAAAGTCTGGCGCTTCTATTTATAATTGTAGTAGCAATTCCGATGATAGCTTTGTCATCGAACCATGAAATATTTTTTGTAGTGATGTCGCTTACTATTACGGTTATCTCCGTCAGATACATTTTTAGACTGCTTGCCGGAGAGAGCCTCAAGGGCAATGAAACGGACGATGAGATGGAAGAAGAGCTTGAAGACCTGATGGAGATCGATGTCAAAAGGTTCGGCAAAGGCCTCAGCATCGCATGCAATCTCATTGCCATCGTATTTATGTTCTACTGCTCATTCTTTCTTGAAACGATCATACTTAAAGCAATTGCCTCCTTCGCAATCATCCTTCAGATATACCTCATATTGAAGAAATCCGCAAAAACCGCTTTCCCTTTCAACCCAAACAAACACAAACCCCAGATTGTCCTGTCCAGCGTGCTTAATATCGCAGTTGTCCTATTCACCGTCCTTAACAAATTCTATAAACTGCAATAATAGTCGTTTTAATCGTCGTTTTTGCAAGTTTGGCATTCTTTAGCTGCATTTTTTTTGACAAAACTATTGAATATGCCTTACATAACTGCTATAATAAAGAGCACTAAATATAGTTAAAAATATTGAATAATTTGCAAGTACGACCCATCGAACCAGTCAAATCCACAAATAATATGCAATGGTGCATTTTGGGGTCGTGAATACTGAATATTCTCAATGAAGAGACATATCAAGCATATTTCATGCCTTTTTTTATTTTCCTCTTTTTGAGAAGGAAACTTTGATTTATAGAAACAAATATTGCAAGAAATATATTTTTAACCGTCATTTTATATAAACTTTGTATTTTAGAGAGGTTGTTTGATTATGAAACAGGTTGGATTACCCGCAAAGCAAGGATTATATGACCCACGGAACGAGCATGATGCCTGCGGTATAGGCTTTGTTGCAAATATAAACGGGTCCCGGTCGCACCAGATTATACGTCAGGCATTGACCATACTTGACAATCTGGCTCATAGAGGCGGGAGCGGTTCGGAGATAAATACAGGAGATGGCGCAGGAATCCTGATACAGATACCGCACAAATTTTTCGAGCAGGAATGTACGAAAGCTGGCATCTCACTGCCAGCACCTGAGGAATACGGCGTAGGAATGGTATTTCTGACAAATGAAGCCTTAAAGCGAAAGATTATGGAAGCTTCTCTGGAAAAAATCATAAGAGAAGAAGGCCAGACTATTCTGGGTTGGAGAGATGTGCCGACAAATCCTGTTTCGCTTGGGAAAACAGCACTGGATTGCATGCCGTACATGCGACAGATATTTATAGGAAGAAATTCCACTCTTAAAGATACTCAGGCTTTTGAAAGAAAGCTTTATATTATTCGCAAGCGTGCAGAAAAAGCATCAGTAGACAACGGTATCAATTTTTATATTGCAAGTCTTTCTGCAAAAACCATTGTATATAAAGGAATGTTGACTTCAGCGCAGGTAGACGAGTTCTACAAAGACCTTTCGAATAAGGAAGTTGTGAGCGCTTTGGCCATGGTACATTCCCGCTACAGCACTAACACCTTCCCCAGCTGGGAGCGGGCACATCCGAACCGTTATCTGTGCCACAACGGTGAAATCAACACCCTGCAGGGAAATGTGAACTGGATGGCTGCACGGGAAAACAATCTGAAATCGGAACTGTTCGGAGACGATCTGAAAAAAGTATTTCCTGTCATCAATCCGGATGGCAGCGATTCTGCAATGTTTGACAACTGCCTGGAATTTTTGACACTTTCCGGACGTTCGCTGCCGCATTCCATTATGATGATGATCCCCGAACCATGGTCAAACCATGAAAGCATGAGCGATGAGAAAAAAGCCTTTTATGAGTTCCACAGCTGTTTGATGGAGCCCTGGGACGGCCCCGCAGCAATGGGCTTTACCGATGGATCCGTAATTGGTGCGATACTGGACAGAAACGGCTTAAGGCCGGCCCGCTATTACGTTACAAAAGACGGCCAGGTCATTATGTCTTCAGAGGTAGGCGTTCTGGATATAGAGCCGGAACGGATCCTGAGCAAGGAACGTCTAAGGCCGGGCAGAATGCTTCTTATTGATACTGTGGAAGGACGTATTATAAACGATCGAGAATTAAAGCATAAAATAGCACATGAATACCCATACCGCAAGTGGCTCGACGAGAACCTGATAGAACTGGAGAACCTTCCTTTGTCCGCAGACGCTGATTCGTCCGTTCCAGCGGAAGAAGCTCCTGTTCAGATAGGCAACACAGGGAGTACCGCCGCAGACATTGAACGGGAATCTGCAGAGGGCCATAATACTCTGCTGCAGCGTCAGAAAGCTTTTGGCTATACTTATGAAGAACTCAGGAAAATTATTGTTCCAATGGTTGTGGATGGCGCCGAACCAATAGGTGCAATGGGTATAGATACACCACTTGCAGTGCTTTCTGAAAAACCCCAGCTATTATACAACTATTTCAAGCAGCTGTTTGCTCAAGTAACGAATCCTCCCATTGACGCATTACGTGAAGAAATCATCACTGCGACTGAAACTTTCATAGGTACCGAAGGTGACCTTATTAACCCGATACCTGAAAGCTGCAATCAGATTAAGCTTAAATACCCTGTCATTAATAATGAAGATCTGGCTAGAATTAAAAACATTAATATTCCCGGCTTCAAGACGCAGATAATCCCCATCCTCTTTAAGGCTTCAGAGGGCGCAGATGGTTTAAAGTCAGCACTTGAAAGTACTTTTAGCGAGGCATCCAGGCTTATTTCCGAGGGAACCAATATTCTGATCCTTTCAGATCGCGACGTCAACAGTGAATTTGCTCCGATACCGGCACTTCTTGCAGTATCCGGACTCCATCACCACCTGATCCGTGAAGGTACCCGCACCAGGGTCAGCATTATCCTCGAATCGGGTGAGCCCAGAGAGATCCATCATTTTGCACTTCTTATCGGTTACGGCGTTTCGGCCGTCAACCCTTATATGGTATTTGAAACAATCGAGGGCATGATCAAGGATGGCCTTATGAAGGAGACCCATCTCAAATCAGGTCCGAAGAAATATATCAAGGCTGCTGTAAAAGGCGTCGTTAAGACAATATCCAAGATGGGCATCTCTACGATCCAGAGTTATCAGGGAGCTCAGATCTTTGAGGCTGTCGGTATCAGCCAGGAAGTCATAGACCGTTATTTTACAAAAACCGTCTCCCCATTGGAAGGGATTGGGCTGGATGTTATAGCGAATGAAGCGCTGCTCCGCCATTCAAATGCATATGATGAGCGTTCCTCCAAAGAAGATTGCCTTGAGACAGGCGGACAGTATCAGTGGAGGAAGGATGGGGAATATCATCTGTATAACCCCGAGACCATCCACAAACTTCAATGCGCCTGCCGTACAAACGATTATAAGACATTTACGGAATATTCAAAGCTTCTGAATGAACAAACACAGAAGCAGTGCACGATACGCGGCCTGCTTGAATTCAAATATGCTCCGGTACCGGTTCCGCTTGACGAGGTTGAATCTATCGAATCCATTGTCAAACGTTTCAAAACAGGTGCCATGTCGTACGGTTCCATAAGCAAGGAAGCTCATGAATCGCTGGCTATAGCAATGAACCGCCTCGGCGGCAAGAGCAATACCGGTGAGGGCGGTGAGGATCCTGCCCGCTTCCTGCCTGACAGTAATGGGGATTCCCGCTGCAGTGCCATAAAGCAGGTTGCATCCGGCAGGTTCGGTGTTACCAGCAACTATCTAGTAAATGCAAAAGAACTACAGATAAAAATGGCACAAGGTGCCAAGCCCGGAGAAGGCGGTCAGCTACCCGGCCAAAAGGTATATCCATGGGTAGCAAGGACCAGGCATTCCACCCCGGGCGTTGGTCTTATTTCACCGCCTCCGCATCATGACATCTATTCAATTGAGGATCTGGCGGAGTTGATCCATGATCTGAAAAATGCCAACCGTCATGCGAGGATCAGCGTCAAGCTGGTATCCGAAGCAGGTGTCGGCACCATTGCAGCAGGTGTGGCAAAGGGCCGTGCCGATGTAGTGCTTATCAGCGGATACGACGGCGGAACCGGTGCATCACCCAGGAGCAGTATACGCCATGCAGGCCTGCCTTGGGAGCTTGGTCTGGCAGAAACACATCAGACGCTGATGATAAATGATTTAAGAAGCCGTATCGTTGTCGAGACAGACGGAAAGCTTATGACAGGCCGTGATGTGGCAGTTGCAGCTTTGCTGGGTGCCGAGGAATTTGGTTTTGCCACAGCCCCGCTTGTTACTCTCGGTTGTGTCATGATGAGGGTCTGCAATCTGGATACCTGCCCCGTAGGTATTGCAACACAGAACCCGGAGCTTCGTAAAAAATTCTCGGGGGATCCCCAGTATGTTGTTAATTTCATGCGCTTTATTGCACAGGAACTGCGTGAATGGATGGCTAAACTCGGATTCCGTACCATTGAGGAGATGGTTGGACGCAGTGACCTGCTCGAAGCTAATAAGGCAATATTACACTGGAAGTCAAAAGGAATTGACCTGTCACCGATATTATACCAGCCGGAATTACCGGAAGGTGCGTCAAGATACTGTCAGATAAGTCAGGATCATTTAATAGAAAAAACAATGGATATGCAGGTACTGCTTGGTATTTGCAAGCCTGCCCTCGAAAATGGTGAAAAAGTTGAAGCTTTGCTTCCGGTGAAGAATACGAATCGTGTCGTCGGAACGATCCTTGGCAGTGAAGTAACACGGATATATGGCGAGAAGGGCTTGCCCGAAGACACGATCAACTTAAAATTCCACGGCTCCGCAGGTCAGAGTTTTGGCGCTTTCGTACCAAAAGGTATTACGCTGACGCTCGAAGGTGATTCAAACGATTACCTTGGAAAGGGACTTTCCGGAGGCAAGATCATTGTTCACCCTCCAGTCGAGTCTACATTTTCAGCACAAGAGAACATTATTGCAGGCAATGTCTGCCTTTACGGTGCAACAAGCGGTGAAGCCTATATCAGCGGCATGGCAGGAGAGCGTTTCTGTGTCCGTAACAGCGGAGCATCCGCCGTAGTTGAATCATTAGGCGACCACGGCTGCGAGTACATGACGGGAGGCCGTGTAGTTGTACTTGGTTCGACCGGCAGGAA
This sequence comes from Bacillota bacterium, assembly GCA_023399355.1. Taxonomy (GTDB): domain Bacteria; phylum Bacillota; class Clostridia; order Acetivibrionales; family DTU013; genus UBA1305. The sequence continues at coordinate 20,241 of JAEWQC010000065.1, forward strand.
TTTCGCTGCCGGTATGTCAGGTGGAATCGCCTATGTATTAGATGAAAATAAAGCCTTCAACAAAAATTGCAACAAGGAAATGGTTGATTTGAAAAAGCTTGAAGACAGGGAAGAGATCAAGCAAGTTCATGACCTGATCCGCAGGCATTATGAATATACAGGAAGCCTTCTGGCAAAGAGAATCCTCGATAATTGGACCGACATGGTTCCGCAGTTTGTCAAAGTGCTGCCAAGGGATTATGACAAGATGCTAAAAGCAATAAGTCAGATGCATGAAACGGGTCTTACCGGTGAAGAAGCACTGTTGGCTGCTTTTGAGGCAGTGAATAGAGAAGCGGCCAAGGCAAAGGATGATAATGACTGAGTATGAAATACCTTGCAGCCTAATAGAATTGTGAATTTATAAATGCACCTTTTAAGTTTTGGATTTTAAATTTGGAGGAATTACTATGGGAAAACCAACAGGATTTATGGAATATAGCAGAGAGCTTCCGGCTGACCGCTCCCCATTGGAGAGAATTAAGGACTGGAACGAGTTCCATCTGCATATGCTTGAAAAGAAGCAGAGACTACAGGGAGCACGCTGCATGGATTGCGGCATTCCGTTCTGTCACATGGGCCTGCTTATAAACGGTATGGCCGCAGGGTGTCCTATCAGCAATCTGATCCCCGAGTGGAATGATCTGATTTATAAAGGCAACTGGCGTGAGGCTGTAAAGAGGCTTCACAAAACCAACAATTTCCCTGAATTTACAGGAAGGGTCTGCCCGGCTCCATGTGAAGGTTCATGTACTGTTGGTATAAATGATCCACAGGTGACCATCAAAAATAACGAATGCACAATCATAGACAAGGCTTTTGAAAACGGCTGGGTGGTTCCCGAGCCCCCGGAAATACGTACAGGCAAAAAAGTAGCTGTTGTAGGTTCAGGCCCTTCAGGACTTGCTTGTGCGGATCAGCTCAATAAAGCGGGTCATCTGGTTACTGTTTTCGAAAGGAATGACCGCATCGGCGGCCTGTTGATGTACGGCATTCCCAATATGAAGCTGGACAAGGGTGTCGTTCAGCGCAGAGTCGACCTTCTGGCTAAAGAGGGGATAGAATTCAGGACAAACACGGAGGTTGGAAAAGACATGCCTTCAGAAAAACTGTTGGAGGAATATGATGCTATTGTACTCTGTGGTGGAGCGACAAAGCCCAGGGATCTTCCAATCGAAGGAAGGACGCTGAATGGAGTCCATTTTGCGATGGAATTTCTGCATGCTAACACAAAGAGCCTCTTGGATTCAAAACACTCCAACCGTAAGTATATCAACGCAAAGGGTAAAGATGTCGTAGTCATTGGCGGTGGCGATACTGGTACTGACTGTGTGGGAACCTCCATACGGCAGCAATGTAAAAGTGTGATTCAACTCGAAATAATGCCGCAGCCCGCAACGGAAAGGCAGGCTGATAATCCATGGCCACAGTGGCCCAAAGTCCTGAAAGTGGACTACGGCCAGGAAGAAGCTGCTGCTATTTATGGAAAGGATCCGCGTAACTACTGTATTACTGCAAAGAAATTTGTGGGGGATAAGGATGGGAACCTTAAGGAAGTGCACACCATTGGCATCGAATGGCAGAAAGATCCTGCAGGCCGTTTCATTCCCGTTGAGATAGCCGGTACAGAGAAAGTATTCCCTGCACAGCTGGTATTGCTGGCAATGGGTTTCCTGGGGCCTGAAGACACTGCTATTAAACCTCTGGGCATTGAACAGGACGCGCGTTCCAACGTAAAAGCCGATTACGGCAGCTTCACCACCAATGTGAAGGGGATTTTTGCAGCCGGGGACATGCGCCGGGGACAGAGCCTGGTGGTCTGGGCCATCAATGAAGGCCGCGCAGCCGCAAGAGAATGCGACAAGTACCTCATGGGCTATACTAAACTCCCCTGAATCATACGGAAATATTAATGCTAAAATTATAGAGAGAAAATTAAAAAAGAGGACGGTTCTTACTTTAAATTCCGGTAATTCAAAGCAAGAACCGTCCCCTTTTAACTTTTCAGCACTCTGTATTTCATATCCCTATAATTTCAAATCGACGCCGAATACACCCAGTATCTTTCCCTGGCTGTCCTTGATTGGTATAGAGTATGTCACACAGGGATTTCTTGTTATTGCAGAGATATAAACATCTGAAATATATTCTTCTCCTGTAGCACTTCTCTTGAACCATTCCCTGATCATCGCATTTGCAATGCCCGCCTCCGGGATCGAACAGATGAATCTGCCTTTTATATCATTCGTCCAGGCTGCTTCTATGAAATCATGGGAGGCTAAAAGTCCGGACAATTCACTTTTGTGTATTTCCGGCTCAAACTTTTGCAGTCTTGCGTTAAGATCACCGGTTAGCTGCCTGATTGCTCCTATCGCAGAATCCACTTTCGATTTGTCAGCCGTACAATCCTCTTGCTTCTCAAAATTTCCGGCAAGCTGCTGAATATTTTTTGATGCATCATTCAGCCGATTCCCAAGTTCGGCAAGTTCCTGTATATTATGCTTCTGCCGATGTACTGAATCATAAACATCCTTAACCCGGACAGATGTACTCTCCATATTCGATTCCATCCCGGACAGCATAGATTCCAGTCCTCTGGCCAGCTCCTCACCCTTCCCGGCTATACTGCATATCTCCCTGATGGTGCCGATGATACCGGAAAATGATTTATCGATGACCTTCGTATTCTGCTCGATGATACCGGAAACATCAACACCGATCTGAACCCTTCTGGCATTCTCGTCTACTACCTGATTAACGGCCTGGATCTGTTGTCCTATGGAATTAACGAGTTCACCAATGTTTTTTACCGCATTTCCCGTCTCAACGGAAAGCTTTTGAATCTCAGCTGCTACAACAGAAAATCCTTTTCCCGCCTCACCGGCCCTTGCGGATTCAATAGCTGCATTCAGTGATAATAGTTGAGTCTGGCTTGAAATGTTCTTGACGGTTTCCAGAATGTTCATGATTTCCCCGGATGTCTTTTCGAGACTATTCATGCTGTCTTTTGTCATCTCCGTCGCATTCCGTATATCCCGTACTGCAGAAACCATCCCGTGAATTTCAGTGAAGCCGGCTTTTAGCGCATCCTCCGCCGACTTGCTTGTCTGCTCCATATTTGCCGATATTCCTCCCGTTTGCTGTAAAAGTACCAATATTTCATTGATCCCGGCAACTACATCTTTTGCTCTTCCGTTTGCTTGGGAATTCATATCGGACATTTCACGTGCTTCAGCAAAAAGCTGTTGGGCAAATGCATTATTTTCATCAAGAGTCACATAAAGCTGTTCCGACACAGACATGATCTGACTGGATGCCACTCCAACCTCTTTGTTCAATATTTTTGATTCCTTTTCGAGCTGAACGAGTCTGTTCTTTAACGTCTTTGTGGTGTCCTTGTTGAACACTGCAAAAAATATGAGCAATCCTGCAAATAGAAGTAATATTGCACTATTGAGCCATTCTGCTCCAAAAGGCCTGAAAATGGACATAATTATTACTATTGCAATAATAAAAATATGTATTGTTACAAATTTAAAATGATTCATTTAAGTCCCCCATTTCTCCTCATGTAATAATGCAAATTGGCGTTTGCCTCTTTGCTTCTTTATACCTTTCACCTTCAAAAATGCTGAAAATAAAAACGCCCATAAAGGCTATCCGCCTTATGAACGTCACGTTCCTGCCGAACCGGCTTTGATTCGTCTTTAAAATTTTATCATACAGGTCGGCTATATGCAAACAAATCATGGTTTGTCAGTTCAAAACTATATTGCCCATATCCACATATGCATCTATTAAAGGTCCCCCGCCATGTACATCTCCATATACCTCACCGGAAGGTGCTGTTTTCAAAACTCCCTCTTCCAATTCAAGATTCTTGCTTATTTTTCCTTTTGTGGATCTAGCAAGCAGCGACCAGCCTGTTGTCTCCGGCAATTTTAGCTTGATGGTACCTTTTGACGCCTTTACCGTAAACTTTCCTTCCAAGTCCAGATTGTTAAAATCCACTTTAATATCACCACAAGAAGCATATAGCGTTGAGTCTTTACTGATCCGGGATTTTCCGACCGTCAGGTCACCGGCTGAAACATCGCATTCCAGTCTTCCTTCAACCTCTTCTATTAACGTATTCCCGGCAACGGATTTCAAATCAATGTTTCCCTTTGTCTTCTGCAGCTTGATATTTCCTCTTCCACATTTATAGGAGCCGATCCCGCTCGAGCTGTCCACGTCCAGATTACCGTTTGAAATTGCAGCAGTAATCCGGTTTCCTTCACAATAATCCACATCAATATTGCCTTTGTCCACCTTTAGATCCAAACTATCCATTCCTTTTAGCCCTTCTGCCTGAATCCCTCCGCCTTTTAAAGTGATCTCCAGTGTTTTGACTGTGTCCGGTACCCTCAATTCAATATCGATGATCAATGAAAACAGAGGTTTCTGTTTCTCTTCAGGAGGATAATATAAATTAACTTCCATACTTTCTTTTTCGATATTCAGTTTATTTTCATCAAGTATTGCCTTTAACACTCTTTTTGAAGAAGGACCTGTAAACTTCCTTTTCTCTATCACCTGAAGCTTATCTCCATCATATGGCGTAATCCTTATGACCCCATAACCTGCTGCAAGGCTGAGGCTGCTCTGCTTACCTATTTCTATGTCAGTTGTGATTTCATCCTTAACCGTCAAACCTATTGTTGGCCTTTCATAAATATAAGCCTGTTTATCTCCTGAAATAAGCGTACACCCATTTAGAGAGGGTAAGGGAAATAATATCACTAATAGCATTACCGCAATTCGTACTTTCTTCATCAGCAACTCCATCTGAAGCCATGGAAATATTCTTCCCGGCTGTAATTAGGTCCCAGTGGCATAAGATTCTTTGGCATACTCTCCTATTATCTCATTAATACGGCCTGCTATCAATAATTTACCTTAGAATCCTCTTCATTTAAATCCCCGGTGTCATTTGCCAAACTCACTGCCTGCATGGTAATCTGCCAGGTTGAAGGATTGCCAGGCGCTTTGCTTATCAAGCAGTGCTTTCCTTTGTTCTACAAGCTCCTTTACTGCTTTGGCAACGTCTGGATTTTTATCTTTACTCAGGCTCATGGCTTCCGCTACAGCATCACTTGAAAGGGAACTGAAGTAGGGGATGTCTATCACCTGCGTATTCGTGTAGCGCTCGATATTTTTTCTTACAATGATCCTGTCGACATTCATATAATTTACTGCGACGAATGCAACAATTGCAACGGCAATGTAGGGTTTCAGGAGTGAAAGTCCCTCTTTCCATACTCTTGCCATCGTGATGATAAACAGCACCAGCAGAAATACCATGAAAGACTGCGTCATAATTCGCAGGAATGTATATCCATAGGCCTCCTCATAAAGAGACATCCTGTAATACGCTGAAAACAGCATCACAATGGTGCAACAGATCATAATTGTATTCATAATCCTCATTGCCATACAGGCTGCCATAACGCCTTTTTTGGCGAATGTGAGCGTACAGGCCAGAAAACCTATGTTCAGCAGGGTGACAAGCAACAGTTCGAAAAATCCACTGCGGGCATATCTGGCATAGGTGAATCCGTCAGGAAGTCCCGAGCCTCCAAACAAATATGCAAACTGAATCACAACAAATACGATATATAATATGTTTATCGCTGAAGTAGTCGTAAGGACCATGACCGGGTCCAAAAAACCTTTTTGCGCAGCCAATGGCGGCGGCAAACTCTTCAATGTGCTCTCAGCTATTTTTTCGTTGTGTGCGAGACTCCACAGATAGCTGAAGGTGAGTAAAGAAATCACAAGAACTGAGATGACCTTTCCAGTCAGATTCGATAGGTTGATTCCTTCAAACAGTTTTGAAAACTTTCCCACAAAGCTTCCAAAAACCATATCGGCCGAAGATAGCAGTGCCATTAATATCAACATTAACGGCAATGAAATGAGAAGCCCGGTCATTACACGCAGCGCAATAGATTTTGTCCCTTTTTCACCGGACTTCCTTCGAAATAGAACTGATGCTATTCCAACAGGTTTTGCAATGTGTGCAAGACATCTGAAAAACACGCCATATACCAAGTCGATTATTGCACCGGGACTATACCATTTATAGTTGTTGGCACCGGTTATCTGCAGCGTCTGCAATAATACGAGCACAGGCAGTACGAGAAGATTCAGTATTCTGAAAACGTAGTTTCCGAAAAACAAATACGTAAAGGAAATCATAGATACAGGAATACACAACAGCCAGCCAAACAAAGCCTCCTTTTTTAACACCGGTCTGGCATAAGTCAGCAGCAAAGCATAAAAAGCAAGTATAAACAATGGTATTGATACGCCGGGAAGTTTTCCATACAAAAGCCATACGAACAATATACCAAAAGTAAATGTACCTGCCGGCAGTAATTTGTCCGGCATATTTAATGCTTGCAGGAAATCGGGTTTCACCGGAACTGGAGTATTTTTTTGCTGTATCTCCACATCGGGGATATTAGACTTTTCAAGATTCTCAATCTCATTCATAACCAATCACCTCTATTAATAATCTTCAGGATTTACTCTCCTTTATTAAGCGTACTCTAAAAACATTATACGCCCAGGTTAATGGCATTTCAATATAAACTTATTGTAAAACAATAAATAATTTGCGCTATATAATAAATATATATTGATAAGCTTTTCCAATCACATTTAAAATGCACGATGTATATACTATAGTGAGATTTTTTACAAAATAACAATGAAGGTTTATGGTTTATGGCGCTGTTATCTGAAAATAATCGGCATGATTTACTGCTGGTAGTTATATCCCTACTTTTCATCCTATTCGCAAGCGGACTTGCGATAGAGTCTCAAACGCCGGCGGTACCGCTTATTGTGCCTAGCGTATGACAAGAGGAGGAACTTAAGGGGGATATTGTGTGTTTACATCGGAGAATATCAACAATATGCTCAAGGACGTCCTGTCCAGGCTGAATTCAAATGTATCTCCCAATGCTTCTGCCGGCACCGGAGGCAAAGATGGTTCGGCGGGAAAGGCACCTGTCATAACCCCCTCACAGCTAATTGTCATCGGCGGAATACTTGGAGGAGCACTGGAAGTAACATCTGTACTAGTGGATAAGAACCAGACCATAGAAATTTTATTAACCGGATCCCTTAGGAAAAGAACCGACCTGGAAAAGCTTCTTGACCAGATTGGCTCAATGCCCTTTGATGAAGTGGTAAAAGCCATGCTTGGAAGGTTGTAGGTAGTATATGAATTCCAATTCTGCACAACAGAGTATGCACGATCTCATTCTGATTACTATCTCCCTGTTGATTATTGTCCTGTTGTTCCCCTGTCTGATTAAATTAAAATCCAAATCGAAGTCTCAACATTTACTCAGGTAGATTCGGCTACTTTTCTACATGCAGCCTAACTTGTCTTCGTACGCCTGTCTTCGGTATTTATGATCTGCATTGAAGGCGTTAGCGTAAAGTTACTGTAGGGAAATTGGTGGGAAAAAAAGTAAGAACAATAGAAAAGAAGATGAAATCCTGTTAATATATAGTTTCCACACAAATACACAACAAAGGATAATCATCTTCTATG
>JAEWQC010000166.1 GCA_023399355.1 Bacillota bacterium
GTAAGTATGTATAGATTGTTGCCGGAATTCCCCAAGATAGATTTAAATGGTATCTGGAAGTATGAAATTGATGAAAAGAATGTCGGAAAAGAGCTGGGCTACTATAAACAGGATGTCAATTTTTCCGGGTGGAAGGATATGAGTATCCCCACGAACTGGTATCTTACCGAGGTAGGCGATTACTTTGGTGCGATATGGTTCAAAACAGCCTTCAAAGTACCGGCGGGCTATGGGGGAAAGAGGCTGTTCCTGCGCTTTGCCGGAGTCGACTATTATGCGGATGTTTGGCTGAATGGACAGTTCCTGGGTTCTCACGAGGGAATGTTCAATCCGTTTGAATTCGATGTTACGGATATTGTGAAAATGGACGGTGAAAACATACTTGTTGTCCGTGATGATGCGCCCAGAGCAAACGCCGAATACAAACTTGCAGTTGATTCGGAAAATCCGCTTTCCAAGGATTTTAAAAGACATCAGGCTGTTGACATTGACCTTGTAAAAGGACATATGATAGATGCCATGCACCGTCCGGGTGCCATGACCAAATTCCGTGGTGATGGCAACAGTGGAGGAATATGGGACGATGTTTCCCTTATTGCGCGTGAGGATGTATTTGTAGAATATGTAAAGATATTCACCCGCGTTGTAAAGAAAAAGGACTGGGCAGGCGACGGAATGGATAAATACGATGGAACCGGCCTTGTCACAGCGGATGTCAGAATAAGCAACACCACTTCTAAAGTGATTGCAACAGATATTGAAATGAGGATAAAGCCTCACAACTTTGCGGAGGCATATGAAGGCAAAAGGACCCGCAGCGTGGTACTCCAGCCCGGTATAAACACCTTCAAGCTTACCCTGACGGTTGAAGAGGCAAAACTCTGGTGGACATGGGATCAGGGCAGGCCCAATATGTATACGGCCACGTTTCGTGTATGCAGCGATGTTCTCCATCAGAACTTCGGGATTAAAGAAGTGGAGTACGACGAAAAGACAGGCAGCTGGAAGCTAAACGGAAGAAAGATGTTCCTGCGAGGCATGAGGTACATTTCAAGTAATTGGATGTCCGAAGCAAATGAAAAAATGTGGGTGGAAGACCTCCAGAAAATGCTTGATATGAACATCAACTCAATCAGAATTGGCAGCCATATCGAAAAGGACGGTTTATATACTCTTTGCGACGAGATGGGCTTTTTAGTATGGCAGGTATTCGCTCTGCATTATTGTGTGAGCGATTCCGACGATTTCATCGACCGTGCAAGTGAAATGATTAGGGAAATGGGTGAAATGCTGTATAACCATGCATCTCTGGGAATGTGGTCTACGTTCAAGGAGCCGGAAATCTACAACTTTACGGAAAGACCGAATAACTTCTTCCGTTTGTGTGAAGTCCTGAAAGAGACATTGGGAACGGTTGACCCGACGCGATGGATCCACAAGGGAGACTACAGGGATGGCGTTCAGAACTTCATGATCGGCTGCTGCCATGATGGAGACACGGATGTCAAAAAGGTCACTTTCCAACCCAATGTCGTTGAATTCGGTGCACAGTCAATTCCCTGCATGGAGACGCTCAAAACATTCATTCCGGAAGACAAGATGTGGCCGCCACACTGGGATACATGGGAATACTGGGGGCTTTTCTATGACCTGACGTTTAAGTTTGCGAAAGTGGAAATGGGAAATTCCATCGAAGAATTCATTGACAATTCCCAGGTGTATGAGGCAAAGGTAGTAAAAGAGCAGATTGAAGCCTGCCGTCAGAGGAAGTACGCTCCCGTAAGCTCCATGTACCTCTATTACTGGTCCGACGCCTGCGCAATGATAGGGTCTGGATTGCTGGACTATTACCGCAGGCCATACAAGGTATATGATTCGATGAAAGCTGTCTATACGCCGGTCCTGGTCAGCCTTGAGTGGAACGCTGATCCCTATGTCATAGGAAGAGATAAGATTTATCACCCTTCCACCACTTTCGTCGGCAAGGTTTGGATCACGAATGATTTGGGCGCACTGAAGGATTGCAGAGTGGAATGGCAGATTATCAACAAGGCTACCGGCGCGGTGGCGTGTGCAAATTCGTTTGTTTCCAACCTCGAACCGGATTCGGCGTATGTCATTGACCAAATCGTATGGAATATTCCAAAGGATGCAGCGGGAGAATATGTTGTCAAAATGAAAGTGTCCGATCATTCCGGCGCGGAGCTTTCGGACAATTATACGGATATTATCGTCAGATAGGAAATGAACTCGTTCAGACAAGGTGAAAAAGCTTGCTTTTTCACCTGTAACTGAACATTGGGACTTCAGATGGAGACTCTACTCCGCCTGAAGTTCTGAAGTGGCAGTCGCGGAACCTGATAAAGTGATCTATTGTGCAGAGTTCCCGATGTAAGGAAGCTTCAAACAAATAATTGGGCTTGAAAAAATGAGGTGAACTATGAAAGCATTAAGGAAGATAAAACCCGGGCCTGGTGCGGACTTTGTAAATATACCCGTGCCTGTGATAGGCGAACACGATCTATTGGTAAGAGTAAAAGCCACTGCTATGTGCAAATCAGATGTTGAGGTTTTTGAATGGACACCGCTTGTAGCGTCTGCAAATTATGACCTTCCGTTTACACTTGGCCATGAATTTTCAGGTGAAGTGGAAGCGGTAGGCAAACTGGTGAAGAACTTTAAACCGGGAGACCGTGTAGCTGGCGAAACACATATTCCGTGCGGCTATTGCCATGAATGCAGGACGGACAATCAGCACATCTGCACAAATCATATGGGCGTCCTCGGAAGAAATGTCGACGGGTGCTTTGCAGAATACATCCGCCTGCCCGAGATATCGGCAATCAAGCTGGCCGATGATGCTGATTTCGTACAAATGTCGTTGCTCGAACCATTGGGTACAGCCTTGCATGCATTGCAGAAAGCCGAACCGAGCGGAAAGAGCATTGCAATACTTGGCGTTGGCACAATCGGCCTGATGGCATGCGAACTGGCGAAGATACTTGGTGCCACCAGAGTAATCGCAATGGATGTGAATGAGAACAGACTGGCTTACAGTCTGAAGGTAGGCGCGGATATCGCGGTAAACGGTCTGAAGGAAGATCTCGTAAAAATCGTCAGGGAACAGACCGATGGATTGGGTGTGGACTGTGTTGTGGATTTCACCGGGAACATGAGAGTTATCAATCAGGCAATTGATTCGCTGACTACGGCAGGTACTCTTGTACATGTGGGCATGGTAGCCGGGGAGCTTGTCGTCCCGGACTATATGTACCGTGTGGTGTACAGGGAGCTTAAAATCAAGGGGTTGTATGGCAGACACATGTTTAAGACATGGGAACTGCTGATGAGGCTTGTAAACGGCCGTAAAATCAACCTTAACGCTTATGTGGGAGAGGTTATGCAGATCACTGAATACGAGAAGGCGTTGGCGCATTTCAATGACTTGAATGGCCGCGCAGTATTGATTCCGTAGTGAACTCATCCAGCCAGGGCTAAAAGGCAGGCATGTTCACCTGTAACCGAACATACGGGGTTCAGATGAAGAATCTGATTTAGCTGAAGCCTGGAAGCGGAAATTCCTGCTTTTGGATGTGGGAGTCGTGCGGATGGATGAAACTTTAGAATATTAAATGGAAGGAGACCAACTATGAACAAGGCAGCATTTCCCAAAAGGGTATCCATTTTTGAAGTGGGACCAAGGGATGGGCTTCAGCCCGAGCCGGAATTCATTCCGACTGAAAAGAAGATCGAACTGGTAAACCGCCTGACGGATGCAGGTTGCCAGAGAATAGAGGTAACGTCATTTGTGCATCCCAAATGGGTACCGCAGATGGCGGACGCCAAAGCAGTAACCGCAGGCATTAAACGGAAAGAAGGCGTTGCATACAACGCGCTGATACCAAACCTTAGGGGGCTGGAACTGGCAATTGAATGCGGACTGACTGAAGTTGTCACCATTATGAGCACCAGTGAAAGCCACAACAAGAAAAACCTGAATATGAACAGGGCGGAATCCTTGAAAGAAATTGAACGAATTAACAAGACAGCAAAGGAAAATGGAGTCAGGGTGCGTTCCTACATCGCGACGGTATTCGGCTGCCCGATCGAGGGAGATATGGCACCCGGGCTTGCTCTGGAAACAGCGCTTGCACTGGAAAGCTTCGGCTCGTATGAAATATCACTGGGAGACACGACGGGCATGGCAAATCCGATCACCGCATATGAAATTCCAAAAATGATCAAAGAGAAGTTAACTAAAGCGAGTCTTGCAGTTCATTATCATAAGTACAACGGACTGGAATTTGCAAATAATCTGGCATCACTTCAGGCAGGAATTACTATATTTGACGGTGCTGCAGGCGGACTTGGCGGGTGCCCGTATGCTCCCGGAGCAAAAGGAAACTGCCAGACAGAGATACTGGTTGAAATGTTCCACAGAATGGGAATTGACACAGGCATCGATCTGCCGAAAATTATAGAAGCAGGCCGGTATGCACAGACACTTAGCACGCTGCTTCATCAAAAATGTAGTTAAGGAGTCGATTGAAATGAATAATAAATTAAAAGAAATCAAATCAAAATATGCCTCGGGCGACATAAAAAGTCAGAATCTTGAAACCGTTATTTTCACGGATGTATACGGATCCGACGCCGCAATGGTAAAAGAAGCCTGCAACGATGCCGCCATTATCCGCTGTGAAATCACAGAAGAAGCAACCGGCGTGTCACTGAAGCAGATCAGGAATACGAGAATCGATAGCTGCTCACTGGTCGGAGGGGATAGAATCCTTTCAGGCATCGAGGGAAAAATCGGCGCTGCAGTTATACCGTTCGGCATTGCAGGACCTGTGCAGATCAACGGACAGTATGTAAAAGAAAAGGTGTACATTCCGCTGGCTACCAACGAAGCCGCCCTGGTTGCAGGAGTACAGCGCGGCATCAAGGCCATCAACATGTCCGGGGGATTGAGTACGATGGTGCACTTTGACGGCATGTCAAGAGCGCCTTTGATCGAAGCACCAGATATTGTAAAGGCGCATGAATTCTGCGTCCGGGTCCAGACGGACAGGGTGCTGTTTGAGCAACTGGCCAAGCTGTCAAGAGACCCGTTTGTCAGGCTTGAAAAAATTGATCCGTATCAGCTGGGAACCAAGGTGTTCCTTCGCATGATCTTCAAGACCGGTGACGCGATGGGAATGAACGGTGTAACAAAAGCATCGGCCGATATTACGCGTGGTATTCTGTCCATGATGCCGGATTGGAAGCTGATCACTATCAGCAGCAATCTCTGCAGCGACAAGAAATCATCCCATATCAACATATTGAATGGACGCGGGAAATCAGTCGAGACAGAGGTCTTTATACCCGATGAAGTTCTCAAGGCGGTATTCAAGAAGGGCGTTAATCCGAGAAGCGTGGAGAAGACGGTATTTCACAAATGCTATCTCGGATCCTGCTTCAGTGGAACCATTGCAGGTTTCAATGTAAACGCTGCAAACGCCGTGGCTGCATTCTATGCTGCGACCGGACAGGATCTGGCTCATGTCATTTCGTCAGCAAGCTGCTTTGTACAGGCGGATGCTCAGGAAAACGGAGTGCACTTCATGGTCAGCCTGCCATGCATGGAACTGGCAACCATCGGAGGCGGCACTATGTTCGGAACGGCAAAAGAAGCGCTCAACCTTATCGGATGCGGTGGGTTCGGCACCAGCGTGGATGATAATTCAAATGTACTGCGTCTGGCGGAAATCGCAGCAACCGCTGTTACGGCACTCGACCTGAATACTGCCTGTGCGCAGGCGGCAGGCTACGAGATGGCCGATTCTCATGTAAAGCTTGCACGCGGTGAAGAGGATAAATAGTATCCTGCCGGGTCCCGGAGCGACATTTAAAGAAATCGTGTAAAGTAACGTATGATGGACGCAATATGGAAATAAAAGAGATTTAAATCAGGAAGGTGAAAAATATGAAAATAGTTGTTTTGGACGGGTTCACACTAAATCCGGGGGACCTGGATTGGAATGGTCTCAAATCGCTGGGAGAGCTTACGGTGTATGACCGTACGCCAGCAGACAAAATATCGGAGAGAATGGGCGAGGCGGAAATCATTTTCACGAACAAGACTCCCCTGACCAGGGAGATGTTCATAAAGCATCCGAATATCAAGTATATCGGGGTTCTTGCCACCGGGTATAATGTTGTGGATACGCAGGCTGCGAAGGAAGCCGGTATTGTTGTGACAAACATACCCACCTATGGAACAACAGCTGTGGCGCAGTTTACCTTTGCACTTCTGCTGGAGATCTGCCATCATGTCTGGGATCATTCTGAAGCAGTCAGAAAGGGTGACTGGACCAAGGGCCAGGATTTCTGCTTCTGGAACTATCCCCTGATGGAACTGGCCGGTAAGACAATGGGCATTGTCGGGTTCGGAAGGATAGGCCGGACGGTGGCAGTAATTGCCCAGACCATGGGCATGAAAGTTCTGGCATTTGACAGCTATATGGATGCTTCTGCGGAAAATGAGAATGTACGATATGCGATACTGGACGAATTGCTCGCAAAATCGGATATTATCAGTCTGCATTGCCCGTTGTTCGAAAGCACGAAGGGGATCATTAATAAAGGAAACATTGGGAAAATGAAGGATGGTGTCATTATCCTCAATACTTCCAGGGGTCCGCTGATTGTCGAGGAAGATCTGGCCGCGGCACTGAATAGCGGTAAGGTGGCTGCTGCTGCTGTGGATGTGGTATCGACCGAACCAATCGGGTTGGATAATCCGTTGATGAAGGCAAAGAATTGCATCATCACTCCCCACATTGCATGGGCGCCAAAAGAGTCAAGGGAAAGATTAATGGGTATCGCTGTGGACAATCTTGCCGCATATATAAACGGAAAGCCTGTTAACATTGTAAATCTATGAAAAGGATCATACTTGCACCGGATTCCTTTAAAGGAACGATGAGTTCCATAAAAATTTGCTCTATTATGGAAAAAGAAATAGAAAAGCAATTCCCGTACGCGGAAATTGTGAAAATACCGGTAGCGGACGGCGGAGAAGGCACGGTAGACTGTTTTCTGGAGGCGCTCGGCGGAAGTAGAAAAACGATAAGGGTAAGAGGGCCTTTCTTTGATGAGGTGGACTCCTTTTACGGGATACTGCCCGACAACCGGACGGCCGTGGTCGAGATGGCGGCAGCGGCCGGACTTCCGCTTGCAGGGGACCGGAAAGATCCTGCCCTTACCTCTACCTACGGCGTTGGTCAATTAATACTCGATGCTATGGGAAACGGCTGCAGGAGATTTATCCTTGGCCTGGGAGGCAGCTGCACAAATGACGGCGGTGCAGGAATGGCAGCTGCACTGGGTGTGAAATTCCATACGGAAGACAGTGCTGAATTCATTCCGGTGGGAGGAACATTGAACCGGATCGCACGTATTGATACAAGCGGAATCCCACGGGATTTGCAGGAATGTGAATTTATTGGCATGTGCGATGTGGATAATCCGCTGTGCGGAGAATATGGCGCTTCAGCAGTATATGGACCGCAAAAGGGCGCGGATCCGGAGGTTGTTAAACTTCTGGACCATAATCTGGCCTATTTTTCCGGTGTATTGAGAGACCAGTTAAACAAGGATGTCGCCTCTGTGGCGGGAAGTGGGGCGGCAGGAGGACTCGGAGCAGGTATTTTGTCATTCCTTTCGGCAGACCTCAGATCAGGAATCAATACCGTTCTGGATACAGTGGAGTTTGATGCACTGCTGGAGGAGGCGGATATTGTCTTTACCGGAGAAGGAAGACTGGATGGGCAGAGCCTGAGGGGCAAGGTTGTACTGGGCGTTGCAGAAAGAGCCCGCGTGAAAAACACCCCTGTCATTGCCGTGGTAGGGGATATAGGAGATCATATTGAAGAAGTTTATTCAAGAGGGGTTTCTGCGGTCGTAAGCATCAACCGTGTCGCGGTTCCCTTCCGTGAGGCAGCGCTCAGGTGTGAAGCAGATTTGGCGGATACGATGGACATGATCTTGCGGCTTGTGAGACTGTGATAACAAAATTGTGCGGAATATCCCGAAATTCCCGTGTTAAAGCAAGTTGATTTGTACATGTTTGCTTATTGCAGTTTCCCTTCTTCTATTTTACCATCTTCTGTCGGTTACTTTTTTTCTTCCAGGTATTGTGTGGGGGTTTTGCCGGTATATTTTTTGAAAAGCTTGCTGAAGTAATACGGATCATCGATCCCAACCAGGTACCCTATTTCTGAAAACTTGATCGAGGTAGTCTCAATGAGTTCTTTTGCTTTGTTGATTCTGACCATATTCAGATAGTTAAATATCGTATATCCGGACATTTTATGAAAGACCCTGTTGAGGTAATCAAAGTCCGATTCAAAAACCTGTTCGATATCCGTGCCGGATATTTTTTTATGATATCCGGTATTGAGATAGTCCAATATCCTGCGTGCCTTTACAAATGCTTTTGGAAAGTGAGCCTGCAGATTCTCTATGTTGGTTGTGGTGTACTCCCTGCAGATTTTAATCAGCAGGCAGAGGATCCTGCTGGACAACAGTCTTTTATAATTCTCATATCTGTTGTAAAAATCGTCGGTCGCTTCCTTCAGGAGGTACATGAACTCGTTCTCATTCGCAAGGCTGTAGATCTTTGGCAGATAACAGATGGCATCCGTCGGCGGTTCCTCATCCAGGAAATTGCCGGTTAGAGACAATTTCCTTTTCGACAGCATCTCCTGTGCCTTTTCGTTATAAAGAGAATCGTCCACCCGCATCATTTCAGGATGCCGGAAGTGGATATAATAATATTCGCAGCAGGATTCCTTATAGCCGGTGTGAACAACATTGGGTTCCAGAAGCAGGACATCCCCCTTCCTAAGAGGATACCTCTGTTCACCCTCCTGTATGTATAGTTCTCCGCTTTTTATCACATAGAGAATAAATTCGTTAATGGTCCTGGTAAAATGGCTCCACGGCTTTTTATACGCTATTCGCCCTATCAGTCTGACATTCGGCATGATATCGGCGTTAAAAGAAAGTAACATACTCCACCTCGAAAAGACGCTATTTTACAAAAAAGAACTGACGCGAACATTTAATAAAATTATAATCCTTATTATAATCAAATCATACAGAAACTTCACATAAAAATCTGTTCGGAGGTGGATTAATCTTGAATCTCAAACAGAAATCCATTGAAATCATATTGAATAACCAGCACCCGAAAGGGGCCTATATGGCATGTCCTGCATTTGACACATACAAATACTGCTGGATGAGGGACGGCAGCTTCATTGCCTGGTCGATGGATCTGGCAGGTCAAACCGAATCAGCCGGCAGGTTTTTTGAGTGGGCTGACAAGGTAATATCCGGCAGGATCGATAAAGTTTACAGAGCGATTGCCATTCATGATAAGGGCGAAAAACTTCTGAACAGCGATTTTCTTCCTGCACGTTATTATATGGACGGAACGGACACCAATGACGAATGGCCCAACTTTCAACTGGATGGATACGGAACGTGGCTATGGGCACTTTGCAGGCATGTAGAAATAACCGGAAATGAGCAGTTGATCAGGAAATATGCCAATAGCATCAGGGCAATTTCCGATTATCTGACATGCTTTTGGGATAGGCCATGCTACGACTGCTGGGAGGAAAACGGAGATAAAATCCATACATCGACGCTGGCATGTATTTATGGCGGGCTCAGTTCCATTGCCGCCTATCAGAAGGACTCCCGCATTTCTGATACAGCAGGCGACATAGAGGAGTATCTGTTGGAGCATTGTACAGGAAACGGCAGGCTTCTCAAGTTTCCTGGCTCGGAGGACATTGACTCCAGTCTTTTATGGGCGACGCTGCCCTTTAATGTTCTTGATGTGAAAGATAAAATCATGCAAAAAACAGTGCTGGAGATTGAAAATCGTTTGCTGCACGGCGGGGGTGTCCACAGATATGCTGAGGATACCTACTATGGCGGAGGAGAGTGGCTCTTGCTGTCATGCTGGCTGGGATGGTATTACGCCGAGGTTGGGCGGAAAAGTGAGACAGCCGGGATCCTGAGCTGGGTTGAGAGCCACGTGGATAAGGATGGTGGAATGCCCGAACAGATTCTGGAGCACGTATATAAAGCGGAGTATATAAGTAAATGGAAGGAATTGTGGGGAGAACCGGCGATGCCGTTATTATGGTCACATGCCATGTATTTGATCCTACTGGACAGATTAGCTGTTTAATTTGATTTTTAGCGAATCTATCGCTTAAAATAGGATAATAGACAAGGAGGAATTCAAGTGAAAAAAAGTTTTGTTAGAGTCGTTGGGATGTTTGCAGTTATTGCACTGATGGCTTCATTATTCCTCGCAGGGTGCGGCAGCAATACGGATAAGCCATCGGGAACCGTTGAAGGCAGTACGCAGGTAACCGTACCGGCCAGTACACCTGAAGCGGCACCGGCGGAGACACCGGCAGAAAAGGTGAAGATCACCTTCTGGCACAATTATGGTGCCGACAAGGAAACCCCATACTTTGCGGACACCATCATTCCAAAATTCAATGAAAAGTATCCCAACATTGAAGTTGAAGTAGTTGCACAGGGCGACGATCAGTATTCCAATCTCATTACCACAGCTTTAGGTACTGATTCCGCACCTGACTGTGCAAGGCTGGATTCTACGGATGTTGCCACTTTCGCAAATCAGGACGGACTTTTGGCACTTGATGATATGGAAGGCTTCGGCGCATTGAAGGCTTCAGTTTATGAAGGAGCTATGTCCAGTGATGTGTTCAAGGGTAAATATTATGGTTTACCGATCGACACGAACTGCAAGGCTGCTGTTGTCAGCATGCCCATGCTGGAAAAGCTGGGCTTCAAAGAACCGCCAAAAACAATGGAAGAAGTTATAGACGCAAGCAAAAAGAACAGCCCCGGAGTACCTACTATCAGTGTATCAAGTGTCGGAGACTGGGATATCCTACCTTATTTCTGGTTGTTTGGAGGAGTTCTTTCCGATGAAGGCTTTACAAAAACAACAGGATATCTTGACAGTAAGGAAAGTGCGGAGGCAGTTACAAAGCTGCTGCAGCTCTATAAGGATAAAGTGCTTGCGATAAAGGATCTTGACGGGACAAAAGATGCATGGGACGGGATAAAAGACAGCAGTTATGCGATGATGTTTGAGGGACCGTGGTTCTATACCTTCAATGCAAACTGGAAGGATTTAAAAGCCGCTCCCGCCCTGATCCCGTCATACAATGGGAAAACGGCTTCCATCATTGGGGGACAAAGCGCAATCATATTCAAATCCAGCAAGCATCCCAAAGAAGCCTTTGAATTTGTTAAATTCCTTCTTTCGGAAGAAGTACAAACACTTGCAGGGGTGAATATGGGACAGATGCCCGTGCTCAAATCCGCAGCACAAAATAATGATATCAAGAGCAATGAAGCATGGAGCGTATATCTGCAGCAAATGGACAGTGCAAAAGCCAGGATTCCTTCGCCCCATAAGCAGATTATCCAGGATACGTTAAAGGATAAGTTCACTCAGATCTTCACGGAGAAGGAAACTCCCGGCCAGGCGTTGAAAGAAGCGGCAGCAATTATAGATGCCGAGCTTGCCAAGTAAGGGATATCGAATCAAACTTCTTATTGCGGTCAAGGGATTCCCCCTTGACCGCAATACCATCAGGAGGATAGCACAATGAGCAGCGGTATGGCTCTTAAAGGAACAACGAATATGAAACGGGAACTCGGGCAAATCCGGCAGGCTCTGCCTTTTGTCCTGCCAGGTTTGCTGCTTGTATGCGTATTCATCATCTATCCTGTTTTCAGAAATATTATAATAAGCCTTTCGGATTACAAACTGGTTACCGGCAAGATGACTTATACAGGTCTCAAGAATTATCACGATCTTTTAACAGGTTATCAGGGCAGGTTCTGGTATGCATACAGGAATACGCTGCTATATGCGGTTGTCACAACGCCAATTACTATTTTTGCAGGGCTGATGTTCGCTGTCATGATCAATTCCCTGAACAAAGGCTCGGTTTTTTTCAGAACGATTTATTATCTGCCGGTTATCACTTCGTGGATCATCGTCGGACTCGTTTTCAAGTATCTGTTTAATGTCGGAAGCTCCGGGCCTGTCAATTATATTCTTGTAGATGTGCTTCATATCATGAAGGAGCATATAAACTGGCTGAAGCTGGAATGGCCGGGCAACTTTGTCATATGGCTGCTGGGCATATGGAAAGGCATCGGCTTCCCGATGATTATCTTCATGGCCGCGCTGCAGGGCATACCGCGTGATATCTATCAGGTAGCTGCAATTGAGGGCTCAGGGCCGGTAAATACTTTTTTCAGAATAACGATTCCGCTTTTAAAGCCTGCGGCCTATTTTTTGATTGTCCAGTCTCTCATAGGCTCCTACAATGTATTTTTGCAGGTACTGGTCCTCACAAACGGAGACCCGTCCGGTAGGACAAGTGTGCTGCAGTTCCTGCTGTATGACCAGACCTTTAAAAACATGCTCTTCGGGCAGGGCGCAGCCATTGGAGTCATTACTGCCGTGAGTGTATTTTTACTGACCGTTGCATTAGGAAAGCTGTTGAAAAGCGAGAATTATTACTAAGAGGTGGTATTGTGAGAAAGAGCAAGGCAGGACAATTATTTTTGTGGGTTTTCCTAATAGGCGGGACAGCTGCTTTTATTTTCCCATTCCTGTTTATGATAAGCAATTCCTTCGAGGACTTTACCTATGTGCTTCCTGATCCGCCAAGGCTGCTGCCGGAGCAATTTGTTCTTTCAAATTATATATCAATCCTTCAAAAACAGCACATTGAAATATATTTTTTAAACAGCGTCATTATTACAGTAGCTACAACCATTATCGGGATAGCAATATCAACCCTCTCGGCCTATGGCTTTGCGAAAATCAAGTTTTACGGCAGGGAGACCATTTTTAAAATATACCTTTTTACGCTGATGATTCCGGGAGTTTTAAATATCATCCCGCAGTTCGGGCTCATCAATAACCTGGGACTGATCGGTCATCGGGCGGGTCTCATTTTGCTCTATGTCGGGACGGGGATATGCGGGAACACCTTTTTTCTGAGAACCTTTTTCCAGACACTTCCGGATGAAATAGGCGAATCGGTGGTAATAGACGGAGGTTCGCACTTCACCATTTATTCAAAGATTGTTTTACCGCTTTCTAAAGCAGGCATTTCAACACTTTCGATACTAACCATACAGGGAACCTGGGATGACTTTTTTACAGCAAAGGTCATCCTTGGGGCGAACAATAATGTGCTGACGCTTCCTGTCATGATTCAGAGGCTTTATGGGCAGTTTGCCACAAGATGGGGCTTGATATTTGCAGCCGCGCTGCTGATGCTTGTGCCAATCATTACACTGTATATCGTTTTTCAGAAGTACTTTGTCGTCGGCGGCGTTACCGAAGGCGGAATAAAAATGTAATTACAAAATTTTTCTACATGCGGAATAACTGGGGGAAATTATGGACACAACCGTTTCAGAACTCTACATCTCTGATGTTTACCCTGATAAGGCACAATATCTGTTGAATGAAAACGTGAATATTCTTGTGGAATTATCAGGAAAACTACAGCAAGAAATAAATGCGGTCATACAATTGTCCGTTCGCGATATAGATCAGGTGATCATTCAACAAAATAGGGAAGTAACCTTGAAGCCTGATAAACCGAATAGTATCAGTGAGGTTGTTTTCAGCTTTGCCCCGTTATCCGGTGAAACAAAAGGGTATGGCGTTGATGTAATACTGATAGTGAATGGGAATGTCACAAGCAGGCTTTCCACGGCGTTCGATGCAGCGTATTCATGGAAGAGTGCTCCACGATACGGGTTTCTAAGCGATTTCTACAAGCAGGATGAAAATGATTCGGAAGCTGTAAAACAGATGTCCAAATACCATTTGAATGTCGTCCAGTTTTATGACTGGATGTACAGGCATGACAATCTCATTCCGCCTGTAACGTATTTTACGGATCCTCTCAACAGGGAGTTGTCCATGGATGCTGTAAAGAACAAGCTGAAGCAGTGCCATGACTATGGGATGAAGACAATGGCTTACGGTGCAATCTATGCTGCCGGAAGGGAGTTCTTTGAAAAGAACAGGGATCTGGCACTATACAACAGCAACGGGGATGTCCAGACTCTTGGTGACAACTGGTTGTTTATTATGAATATTTCTCCTGAATCACCGTGGGTCGGACATATTATCGGTGAATTTGCCAAAACCGTCACCCTTCTGGATTTTGACGGGATGCACATGGATACGTACGGATTCCCGAAAGCCGCATTTTCCAGGCTGAACGGGCAGAAAAAGCTTGAGCGGCTGGAACGGCATTATCCGGATTTTATCAACAGAGCCCGTCGGGAACTGGAGGCGCTGAAGGAGGATGTCGGAATCATTTTCAATGCCGTGGGAAATTGGTCTGTGGAGACAGTTGCATCCGCAAAACAGGATGCGGTCTATATAGAAGTATGGGATCCCAGCGACAGGTATATCCACCTGAATCATATCATCAGCAGGGCAAAGGAGCTTGGCAGGAAGCCGGTCATATTGGCGGCTTACCTTTCCGCCTTTTTAAAGGAAAACGGAGTGAATCCGGAACATGCCGAAAATTGTTTCCTCCTGGCATCAGGCGTTATTTTCGCAAGTGGCGGCTATCATATCCTCCTTGGCGAAAACAACGGCATCCTGGCAGATCCGTATTTTGTAAAGTACGGAGTAATTCGCAGGGAATTTGAAAGAACGGTCAGGAACTATTATGATTTCATCGTAAGATATCAAAGCCTGCTTTACGATCCGGAACTGACGGATAAATCGATGACTCATGCAAATGGCATAAACGAAGAGTATGTATTCGGGAATTCAGAATTCTCGTCCTACGGGGAACCTGACAAGGTATGGACCTTGATAAAGGAAAAGCCGGGTACGAAAGTAATCAATCTCATCAACCTGAGAGGGATCGCCAGCGACGTCTGGAATGAAGCGAAAACCACCAGGCCGGTCCCGGCAGAAGATATCCATATCAAAGTCCTTATTGACGAAACGGTAAAGAAGGTAATCCTTGCGACTCCGGATCATAATAACGGAATACCGGCAGAACTGGAATTTACTTATTCGGAACATGCCAGAGGCGTACTGCTGGAATTTACCGTTCCGATCCTCGATATATGGGATCTGATATACATTGAAACCGAACCAATGCTCTAAAACATTCTTAAGACTTTCCTGTTTTTCAGGATAACCAGATTCAGGAAGGATAATACGAATATGGTTAGAAAGGCTATCTCAAAAGGTCTCATAGTTATCTCCATTCTTTTCTTCTTTATTTCAACAGATCTTTTGATTTAATCTTACGATGTAACCGGATGCGTTGCCATAAGGCGGGCTTACATTTCGCCCAATAATCTTACATTTCTGTAAGGAGAGGGCTATGATGTACAACAAAGCACTTTTGCATATAAATCAAGGGTTGCAGCTAATTGCTGCAACCCTTGATTTTAGGTGGAGAGACGGCGGTATATCCATATGATTTTCAGTACTGCACGTCCACCGGCGTACGGGTTTTTGCGGATTCCATTATAGAAAGGATGGCCAGTGAGGTATTGGCTGCATCGTAGATGCTGACAGGAAATTCGCTTTCGTCTAAAATGCAATCAACGAAGCCACGGATGCTTTCAAAAGCAAAACCCCTTGGTTTTCCGAAAATGGAATTTTGGACGATCGTATCGGGAACTGACACTTTATGATCCGTATACTGCTGAATCATATTGTGATTACTTGCATCTATCGCAATCATCCCTTTGGTTCCCAGGACATTAAACTTAATATCATTTACACAAGGATTGGCATTTGGGGTGATCCACCCGTTTTCCATCTGGGCGATGCCGCCTTTCTTGAATTCTATGGTGGTCAGGTATTCATCTACGGTATCTACACCGAGACCCTTCAGAATCCCTTCGCGGCTGACACAATATACACGTTTGACCTCATCCTGAAAAAACCAGCGAAGGGTATCCAGGCTATGGCTTCCAAGAAACCAGAGAATTGAGGATTTTGCAGCCCAGGGAAGCATATCGGTTGCAACCCATTTAACGTCGTTCAAACGTGAATACGCACTGTATACTTCACCGATATCTCCGCGTTCCACCGCCTGATGTGCAGCATTAAACGGAGGACTCCAGCGGTTGTGCAGATCAACCATCGCACGCACCTTATTGGCTTCAACCGCTTCCAGAATTTTCAACACATCCTCACGTGTGGTTGCAAGCGGCTTCTCAATCAAAATATGTTTTTTGTGATTTGCCGCAGCAACGGCAATATCCGCATGTGCAAAGTCAGGGGTTACAATGGCAACAGCATCGCAATCCGAGCTGCGGAACATCTCGTTGTAATCGGAATAAACCTTGTCAATGCCCAGTTTATTACCCATTATTTTTGCTTTATCATAGTTCATATCACAGATAGCAACAACCTCAGCAAAAGGATGTGCCTGGTAAATATTGGCGTGATTCTCTCCCCAGATACCCGCACCGACTATTGCCATCTTCAATTTGGAATTCATAGCATTGCCTCCTATTATTAATTAAAATGAAATGTCCCTGGATTATCCCTTGACTGCGCCAAAGGTGAGACCACGAATCATGTGCTTTTGTACAGATATCGCAAATATAAGTACAGGCAGAACTCCAAGAACTCCAGTCGCGGCCATTTCGCCCCATTTAACACCTGAAACCGACAGATACATCATCACGGATGTGGGGACTGTTTTGCTGTTGATGGTAGTGAGAAAATTTGCTAAAACGAACTCATTCCATGAGTTGATAATGCAAAAGATTGCTGTCGCTACCAATCCGGGGGTTACCAGCGGCAGAATGATCTTGCGCAGTGTCTGCATTCTGGTACAACCATCTATATAGGCGGACTCTTCCAGTTCCTTGGGCAGATCTTCAATAAAACCTCTCATCATCCAAATGGTAAAGGGGATGTTGAATGTAGTGTAGCAGATGACTAATATAAGCCTGGTGTCCAGCAATTTGAATAATGAGGCCATCAGGAAATAAGGGATGACAACAGCCATAGCGGGAAGAAATTTCTGACTGAGTGCAAAGAATGCACGGTCTTCTCTTTTTGCCCAGTTGTACCGGGCAAAACCGTATGCTGCAAAGCCTCCTAAAATTAAAGAAACCAGAGTTGTGGCGACTGCTACGATAATACTGTTATAAAAATATGTGAAAATATTGTTTGTCTTAATGATGGTAATATAATTTTTCAATGTCGGAGGAACGAACCAGTTTCCAGGGGTGAAGATATCCACTTTATTTCGGAAACTTACCGCAATCATCCATAAGAAAGGGAATATGATTCCAAAGCAGATGATAAAGATGGCAATTCCTCTTAACGCACTGATTAGTATTTTCTTATTTTTATGGCTCATTTTCTAACCCTCCTTGCGTTGCTGCTTGATCAATACGCTACTGATTACTGTAACCAGTACGAGCAGCACAAGTGCGATGGCAGCCGCTCTTCCGATCAAACCGTTCTGTGCATTTGCCATTCGGTAGACATGCAGACTTAAAAGCTCGGTTGCATTCCCGGGACCGCCTTGTGTCAATACATACGCCGTATCAAACAGCTTGAGGGAATCAATGGCACGGAAAAGAAGTGCGAGGTAGATCAGCTTATGCATCATCGGGACTGTAATATTGACAAATACCTGTGCTGCGTTTGCACCATCCATCGCCGCAGATTCATATGGCTCATTCGGAATGGAACGCAATCCAGCGTATATAATTAGCGCGACGAAGGGAGTAAATTGCCAGATGTCTACTAAAAGAACCGACCAGAAAGCCATACTGCTGGAAAGCCATGTAATCTTAATATTGAAAAAGAGCTGCAGATAATAATTTATTATGCCGTATTCTGCATTGAACATCAGCTTCCACATCTGAGCAGCGATAGATGGCGTCATTGCCAACGGAATGATCAAAATACCAATTACCAGTCCTTTTAACTTGAATTCCGATGAATTCAACAGTAGTGCAATTGAAAATCCAAGAACCATTTCAATGGATGTTGCCATCAACATGAAAGCAAGGCTGATATTGACCGAGTGCCAGAAATCCGGGTCTGATCCAGAAAACAAGCGAATGAAATTTTCGAAACCCACAAATTTTGCCCGACTAAAGTCCCAGCCCAGTTGATAGTTGGTGAAACTGATGATAAATAGAAATATGGTTGGGACAATTGACATGATAAACATTACGATCATTGCAGGCGCAATGAATTTGGTTTGAGGATTGCGAGTCAGATAGCTCTGGATGGTGCCGCTTATTTGCATTTCCTTTTTAATTTTCCCGGGTCTCATTTTCTATTGCCTCCGTTCTACCATAGGGTGCTTATTTGCCCGCTTGCCTGTAGATTAAACAGCGTTCCGTGCCAGACACGGAACGCTGCCTAAAATACACAGGCTGGTTCATTATTTTATAAGGTCTTCAATGTCTTTCTGGGATTTATCACAAGCTTCCTTTACGGAAATGTCGCCTGCGAGTGCAGAGCTTCCGTAACCGCCTGCAATCTCAAGAATCTGGTTGATCTGGTCATGCTGGGGAATCCAGGACAAGCCCTTTTCAACAAGACCGTTTGCAGCAACCAACGCTTCTTTCTGTGCGCCAAACGAAGGATTGAGTGCTGCCAGTTCAGCATTTCCAAAAGTAGAGTCTCTGGTGGCAATACCGCCGGCTTTTACATAGTCAACAGACTTTTCCCTGCTCGCCATAAATGCGATGAAGTCCCAAGCCTGATCTTTGTTGGAGGATTTCTGAGAGATAGCCAGATTCCAGCCGGCCAGTGCCGCTCCATCCCCTTCGGGACCAGTCGGAGTCGGAACAAATGCTACTTTGTCAGCTACCTTGGAGGAAGCAGGATCGGTGATCTTATTGGCTAAAGCGGTTGCATCAAGCCACATGGCAGTCTTTCCCGCCATGAATGCACCCAGTGCTTCTTCGTGGGTATAGGTACCAACATCAGGAGGTGCACATTTGAGAAGATCAACATAGAACTGGAGAGATTGTACTGTCTTGGGTGAATTTGCAGTGACAACTACCTTATCCTTGCCAATGGTGGATTGATCAAGGAAGCCGCCGCCGAAATTATACATCAGGCTCATCCAGCCGGAAGCAAAGTGAATGCCACGTTGTGCTCTCATGGAGACTCCGTATAGGCCATCTTCTTTTCCGTTAAAGAATTTCGCAAGTTCCAGGAACTCGTCCATTGTTTTTGGGGGCTGCTTATTATATTTTGTAAAAAGGTCTGTGCGATATGCGATAAATCTTGTTTCACCGGCAGTGGGAATACCGTAATTCACGCCATTTGCACCAGCGATACCGTTTCTGTAGGCAGGCATGATGTCATTGTAATCAAACCATGGTGGTGTTTTAGTCGTATCATTTGCATAATCTTCGATTGGGACCAGGACGTTTTTGGAAGCATATTCACTCATCCAAAAAGCATCGACCATGAATACGTCATAACTGCCTGCACCCTGGACATCCAGAAGCTGCTTGCTCTTCAGGTTGGTTTCCTCAACTACGTCCCATTTTACCTTGATTCCTGTGAGTTTCGTGAACTCATCTGCCATCGTCTGGAATGCGTCAGTAGATGGATGAGATGCCATTGCAACTGTAATTTCCTTGCCGTCCGAATTAGCTTTTACTGCTGCGCCCCAGCTTTCCAGTGTGGAAAGATCAGCGGGTGCTGCAACTGACGATGCAGGTGCTGCCGTTGCTTGTGATTCCGCGGGAGCAGCTGGCTGGTCTGTGCCACCGCAGGCCGTCATGCCCAATACGAGTAGAAGGCAAAGAAAAATCAATACTAGTCTCTTACACATCGCTTTGTTCTCCTCTTTCTTAAATATTCTGTTGTTAGTGTTTGTTCATGAACCTCAACTATGGTTTAATTATAAAAGGTAATAAAATATTTGTATTTATATAAAATGACTATCTGTTTGCACAATATTACGATAGATATTCTGATTTCAAATAAAATAATGCACCAATTTCAACGGAATAAATCATTGATTACGATTTTTTGCAGCATATTAAATATAATCCTGCAATTTATGCAGATTCAGGGGGCTAATCTGCCGATTGTCACCAAAATTGAAGGAGAATCCGACAATTGTCCATAAATTAGTGGATAATAATACAAATTACACATTCCATACTTAAAGCAGTGAACGTGCTTTGACTGATTTTTCATAACCCGTAGGTGTCATACAGGTAATTTGTTTAAAAATTCTGGAGAAGTAATGGATAGAACCAAAATGCAGCATTGCCGCAATCTGGGTGAAGCTGTAGGAACCCTCGCTAATAAGTCGTTTCGCTTCATTGACCTTGATCTGGTTAAAATATTTCACAATCCCTCCACCGGTGGATTTCTTAAATAACATCTCCATATAGCTTTTCGAGAAAGAGAGTTGCTCACAAATTTCGTCCAGTGAAATGGAACCGTAAACGTTATCCACTAATAATGCAATCACGGTATCTACAATATGCTGTTCATTCAACAGCTTTGTCATTGTCGTCTGAGTGGCGGTATGCCCTGCATTGGTGGCGTTGCGGATCAGACTGATCAGCAAATGCTCAAGCTGTATTTTTACTAACTGCTCTGCGCCAAATACCGTGTTGGGCTTTTTGATCAACTCGGTCTGATCTATTATGTCAAAGGGCTCAATAAATACATGCTTTCCCTCACGAAGAATCCCGGCAATTAAATCACGCTCAGTATTATTCAGGGTAAGGATTCTATTTGAAAAAAATTGCATAGCCTGATTAAAACACTCGAAACTTATAATGAAAACACTGGCGAAACTACCTCGTGCATAAATATTATGCTGTTCCCATGGACGGTGAAATATCGCCTGCCCCTGGCGCAAAATGCTTCTTGCACCATCTGCGACCGCTTCAACCTCTCCAAAATCCATATAGACCATTTCCCAAAAATCGTGGTTCTCTTCAATTCCTGCAAAATCTTTTACATATTCAAAATAATGCAGTGAGATGATTTTCTTAATTTCCAACACACTATTTAATTTCGTTTTGACATAAACCCTGCCCATTTTCATCCACTCCATCCACGGCTTCCTTAACAGGAGCCAATTTTAGATATGATCCTAAAAAGATAGTACTTTCGTTTTTTGCCAGCACCTCTATTTTACCAGCAAATTTACCTAAGTGTATAAATATTTGATAAAAAAAATACCAGAATATTCATATTTAGAGTTCATTTTGCAATAAATACAAAATTATAACAAAAATGACTTGATTTTCACAAACAAATATGGTAAATTAATACATAATAAGTAAATAAAGATAAGATCCATTGATTCTGGATAAATTTGTGGCGAGCACAAAAGCGGGGAACAGCAGATGGCCAAAATATTTTTCGAATTTAGTTCAGGAATTGGCCCATTAATTCGATGTTTGCCAATTGCACTGGAACTAAAAAAAAGAGGTCATGCAATTAATTACTTTGCACATAATGAGTGCCGGAGATATATGGACAAGTTTGGATTTGAGCATATTGACATCAACGTATCAGTTTGCCAAAATCCAAAGGCCAGTCTGAGAAATGATTGGATTGATGCGGATGAATACTGGAGCTCTTTCGGATTCTCGAATTACGAATGGTTAAGCAAAGAAACGAAACTATGGCTAAACGAACTGGAAAATTTTAAGCCGGATATCATTGTATCGGATATAGGGGTCTTTTCATCCATCGTTGCAAGAATTCTTAAAATACCGTTGGCAACCATTACTCAAAGTTGTTATCACCCAAGAATATATCATGAAATACAGGGATATTGGATGCACAAGGAAATATGCAGCGATACACTTGATGCGATCAACAAACTTCTTGCCAGCTACCACACAGAAAATCTTGAGAAATTCGAAAAATTGTTTTTAGGAAATATTACGCTCATTCCGAGTATTCCTGAATTTGATAAATTAAAAGAGGTACGTAAAAGCGATAATACCTATTATACCGGACCCATTTTATGGGATGGTTTTTTAGAATGTCCAGCAAAGGAATTCTCATTTAGGTTGGGAAACGCACCCGCCGTATTCTGTTATGCAGGGCAATTGCGGGACAATTCGGGAGATAGCAGCGGAGAATTGATTCATGCACTTATGGAAGTATCTGAAAACAGTAATATCAATATTGTCATATCAACAGGAAATCCTGAAGATATGAAAAAGCTACAAAAAAACATTCCGGACAACATAAAAGTTATAGACTGGCTCCCGATTCAGGCAGCACATGAGAATCGAGCTTTGGTTATTAATCATGGCGGACATGGAAGCTGCATGGGACTTCTAAAATACGGAGTTCCGGGACTGATTCTGGCAACCCATACGGAACGGGAATATAACGGAAGACTGGTTGAGCAGCTTGGGACAGGAATATGCCTGGGTAAATGTGATTTCCAGAAGGACAAAATACTTGACTCTATTGATAAATTATTACATGACAGCAGCTATATGAAAAATGCCGGCTATTACAAGGAACTGATAAAAACCGGATATAAAGACGGAGAAAAGATCGCAGCGGAAAAAATCTTAATGTTATTATAGGATCATTTTGCAAAGGAGAAAGACTTCGGGATCAATTTGCAGAAACGTGAATATTTCAAAGGTGTGAAGGTGTCTTGCATATTCTGATAAACAAATGCATTGCAATGACAAGGAGGGAGGCGCTTATACGAAATTTATTCCAGAGGATACATAGGGACCCGAAATCGGGAAAGTGCCGATGCGTGCATAAAATTAGATGAACTGGAGGAAAAGGTATGCAAGAATATCATATCTATTGTCATATACCATATTGTAAAAAACGCTGCAAGTACTGTTATTTCACAGCCAAATTTAAAGAAAAAGAAGTAATTGATCTGGGAAATCTTGATCGATATATAGCAGCTCTGGAGTATGACATATTGAATACGGATATTCCGGAAGGGAAACTGCAATCTATTGTATTTGGAGGTGGAACGCCATCCTTATTATCTGATGACCAGTTAGGCATTATAATGAATGCCATACATAAAAAAGTTTCCCCGGATGCATTTAAAAGTCTGGAGTACATCGCTTACGAGGTATCACCGGACACAGCATCCTACAGCACCCTCAGCAGCTTTCGGAAGCATGGATTCAATCGGATCAGTATTGGAGTCCAGTCTTTTGATGACCTCGAGCTGAAGCTATTAGGCAGACCGTATAAGAAGAGTATGATTGTACAAGCAATGGAAGACATCAGAAAGTTAAACTATGATTTGGTCAATATTGACTTGTTGATTGGAACACCGGGACAGACTATGGAATCCGCAGTTCAAAGTGTAAGAGAAACGATTGCATTAAGGCCGGAGCATATTTCCATCAGCCTGTTTTATAAATCCTACCCGGGAGGGTTTGAATATGTAAACAGTTCCTTGGAACAGGGGTATATGCTGTTTACACTGGAGGAAAAGCTGCAAGTATACAAGCAAATATGTGAATTGCTAAAAGAGAGTGGATATTTGAGAGTGGATAACACAGTCTTTTCTTTGCCTGGGCATATATTCAGCTATGAAAAAGATTCCATCAGCGGAACAAGAACCGTATTGGCATTCGGACCAGGTTCTTCCGGTTATTGGCAGAATACCATCCGGTACACACCTCCTGAAATCGAAAAGTATATTCAAAAGCCGGAGAGTGTCTGCGAAGAGTTTTCCGTAGAAACCAATGCATACGCGACTGTCTGGGGTCATCTGAATGCATACGGATACATCGTTGAAGAAGACATTCTGAAGAACTTCAATTTATCGACGGAGCAACTCATCAGTCAGGATGAATCCATTAGCAAGCTGGTCAGTAATCTGAAACAATATAATTGTCTGGAGATAAAGGATGGTAGGTATTCCTTGAATAGGGACAAGCTGGACAATGCAATTGTTCTCATGCAGCATGACAAAGACGAGAGGGGATATAAACTGATTACAGCCTCGAAAGAACGAAAGGAAGAATCGAAATAGTAGGTATAAGGGAAGGGTGGAAACGATGAATAAGAAAGAATGCATAGAATTAGTAAGAAAAGAAAAGGTAGGATATTTGGCTACAAGTGATAAAGACAGCCAACCATATGTTCGCCCGGTTGACATGAAAACAGTATATGGCGATGATATTTATTTTTCGACATTTATCACCGCGGATAAAATTAAACAAATTGAGCAGTGCAATAAAGTAGAAGCAATCTTTGTACAGAATTACACCCAGTTAAGAATTATCGGAACGGCAGAGTTGATTAAGGATGAAAGTACAAGACAGAAATTCTTAGCGGATAACAAAGGCATTGCCGATATGCTTGAGAATGGAGATTCCTCCAGTCTGCTTATCTATAGGATCATTCCCAAAACGGTTCGTTATATGGGTGGAGACGACAACACATATACTTTGGTTTCATGGATGTAGACCATGAAAATATTTGATTTTTTAAGCCCCGACCAGAGAGAAATACAAGAGATGCTGTCAAAGGTGCTGCCGGATAATATGTCGCATCTGGAAATGCTGGATATTGCGTCCGGAACCGGCGAGCATTTGCGTATCTATCTTGAAAAGAAAATTTCACATCTCACCGTTATAGACAACAGTAAGGAGAGCCTTGATATTCTAAAGAAAAAGTTTCGAAAAGATATTGATAAATTTGAAATTGTCGTTGGCGATATATTCGCAGAAGAGATCCGGAAAAAATTTGATCTCGTAAATATAGGGGATAATTCACTTCAGATGTTTAATACCTTTAAGGAGCAGTATGATGTCATTCGGCTTATCAGCCGCTCTCTAAAGAAAAATGGAGTGGCTGTGGTCAATATAACTCCGATTACGGAAAACGACATATTAAAATATGGTGACGGCTATCAGCCACTTGATGTAGAGTGTGACCCTGTCACGGAGCAAATGCATGTAAAGGTAAAAGTAGATATCTTCAATCAGGAGATTGTATATTACTTTAAAGATGCGGATACGGAGAGAAAATTGAAATCCAGGATTCTTCTTCAAAGGGAATTAGAGGACATGATTGATTGTGCTGGAATGTATATCTGGAAAACCTTTTGTGTAAAAAGCAGAATGGGCAAAGATACATACTTTTATTTTTTCAAACTGAAAAATCAGGATGTGGCTATTGGAGAAACGGTATGCTAAGTGATTTAATTTCTTATCAAAATATAATGGAGGATGCATTTGACCGTCAATTAAGTGAAAAATTATCTGCATTGAAACCATTTCATGGCTTTATCTCTGATAAAATCGGATTAGAAAATGAGTACCTGCTGGTTGATGAGAACTTAAAACCTGTAAACCAAAGTGTACGGGATAAGATTATTTCCTGTGTCCCGCTATCCAACTGTGAGATAGGTGCAAGCCAGATCGAATTAAATTATTTGCCGACATCGGTGAAGGATGGGTATCAAAGCATCTACCATCATATGAAAGAATGCGAAACACAGCTTTCAAGGGCGCTTAATAAATATGGATGCTATGCTGTCAGACTCGGGTTTTATCCTGGCAGACTCAGCGATATCCGAATTACGGATAATGCAGAAGTATATCAGAATGTTTTGGACAGATATAAAACTATGAGAAAAAAGTATGTGGAATGCAGTGTGGGGGACATAAGTCTGGGCGAGCGGATTCATGAATTTATCGCAGGAGGGCAGTCGAGCCAGCTTAATCTGCAGGTAGACTACAATAAGGCAATCATCTTATTAAATAAGGTGATTGAGGTGTCCCCATTATTTCTGGCACTCAGCGCCAATTCTCCAATTGTGGATGAAAGAAACTCCAAATATCTGGATATCCGGAATGTTATTTGGAATAACGGCTATGATCTGCGTGAACTCTGCGAATTTGTAGATAATGTATCTTTCCGGACCATATTTCCGGAGGACTATTACGTAAGTATGACACAGTACTGGAATGACATGAAAAAGCAGGTCTACATGAAATGGGACCCGGAGCATGCATTTCAGAATAATCAGAAAATGTATTGGAAACTGAGCAGAATAAAATTACTTAATGGCTGCTGTCTGCTGGAAACGAGATTTATGTCCATCCAGCCGGATATAAAGGAAGAACTGGCAATGCACTTATCTATGTTTGCGATCTTATCTCAATGTGAATCTGAACAAACAACGTTCATTCCAATTAGTTTTGTGAAGGAAAATTTCCGGCGGGTAACCAAGTATGGAATCAATACCCCGGTTTTCGTCTCCAAACAAACGGGCCATGCCATTGTTGAAAGAGATATCAAAGAAGTATTGGAAATATTACTAGACAAGGTAATCGCGTATTGGCGGGGAAAATCGGATGAGACGGCAGATTTGATTTCGCAGACTTTTCAAAAAAGGCTTCAGGCTGGTCCACCCGCACTTGAGCAGATTCAACTATTGCTAAAGGGGGGTGTTAAGAATGTAATACTAAAAAATATTATCTGATCAGGAAGGAATTATAGAAAACATTTGTTTAAGAAACTATTAGCCTCGCTAGTTACTATAGCTTTATTTTATTATACCAGGAGGAAAATGTAATGGACGATCCGAAAGTTCTGTTAATTAACCCGCCGTTATGGTATTACCAATCTGTCCCGGTGGACTTCATATATGCTGCATACCAACTGGATATAAATGGCATAGATTACCAGGCAAGGGATCTTAACCTGGAGGCATTGGAATACCTGTGCAATCAGTATGATAAAGACATTATTGCCACATTAAGCAATCAGGATACCTTTTATGATATTACAAAATTAAGAGAATGTTATGAAAAAATAAATCTGATGTTTCAAAATGTAAATCTCAATATAATTCCAAATAAACTGGGCATTAACTTTTATAGGTCTGAAATTGATATCAGAAGTCTTGAGGAAATTATAAGGAGAATGAACCAGAAAAATATAAACCCTTTTATCCCTTTTTTTGAACATATACTTTCGTATTTGCTTACGGATAATGTAAAGCTCATTGCGATAGCTCTATACCATCCTGATCAACTGATCCCCTTATTTATGCTGGCGGATCGAATAAAAAACCAAAATCCGGATATCCATATCCATGTTTTTGGGAATCTGGAAGATCAAGTGAATACGAAGCTTCTGTTTTCGGATTTTCCCGAAGAGATAAGTACAAAAGTCAGTAAATACATAGACAGTGTGGGAATCGGGGAATCGCATGAAAATATAGTTGACATATATAATAAGGTAATTGTGGAGAAAGAATGCACTGCAGATAAAAGAAGTCTTCATATAGAAGTAGGACGTGGAAACGATATATTTAAGCTGAACAAGAACATTTTAAGCAAGATGCCGAATAGCCGTTTTATGCCGCAAAACATATTGAATATACTCGGTTCGCAAGGATGTTACTGGGGGAAATGCAGTTATTGTTCGATCAAGAAGCATAGCCGGTATAAGAAAAAAACGACGGAACATGTGCTGGAGGATCTGCGTGAGGTAGCGGTAAATGGGAATTATCCGATTGTGCGTTTCCGGGACTGTTGTATCTCTCCGACAGATTTGGACAGGATTGCAGAACAACTCCTTAAAGAGGAAATAAGAATCTCCTGGTGCTGCAGGGCCCGGTTCGAGAAAGGATTTTCCAGCGAACTGTTCAGGAAATTAAAGCTTTCAGGGTGTATGATGCTATCATTCGGGATTGAATCTTTTAACAATGATACACTGCTCTATATGAATAAAGGTATTGATACAATCGAGGCCAAACGGGTTATAAAATCATGCCGGGAAACAGGAATAGCGGTAAAACTTACGGCAATTGTCGGCTATCCGACGGAAACCTTTGAGCAGGCAGAATACAACTTAAACATGCTAAAGGAAGTATCTCCATATTGTGTGGACATTAAATGCAACCCGTTTATTTTATTTGACAATACGGAAATGTCTTCCTATCCGGAAAAATTCAATATAGTCAAAAAGAGTTATACAAATAATCAGATTTTTCGATACTATTGCGATTATGTAATCAAGGAGCAAGACGATCAGATAAAATCAGGTGCAATAGAGGAGAAAATAGAGCAAATCTGCCATGGAATGTTTGCCTTCCCATCCGAAGAGCATCTGCTGCTGTACTTGCAAAGATATGGATTGAAACAATGTCTGGAGTATGTGCATGGCTGAGTCCGGAAATAGTGCGGGATGAATTTAGTACCGTGAGGAGATCTTTCTGATGGACTATAAATACGAGTTGTTAAAAATAGATGAAAATCATGCGTATCTTTTTAACCCTATAAGCCTGGATATTCTAAAAGCCACATGTGTTGAGGAGAATTCCGGAGGGAGAGAAATAAGCAAAAAACGTACCCAGGTTTACGATTATTCCAATTTCGTGGATATCCGACAGATATATATTCAGATACAAACGCCGGAAACGATGAAAACTATCACAGATTTGACAAGCTTATATGAACTGAAGAATTGTGAAGTGCTTGAACACAAGGAAGAACATGCGGAGGAAACAAGGCAGCAAAACAGGCAGCCCTATTGGGTGCTTGAACATTTTCTGGAGCAGCATTTGAACCATTGCAAAAAAGAGATCAGTAAAGTGGAAACGAAGGAGGTAATGCGGGCAGTTGATACCATTAACCAGTATACAATAGAGGAAAAGAGAAGGGCTGACATAGTATCCTGTCCGTGCATACTGGACATATATCATAGATTGAGAACCAAGTCACGGCGGCTTTGCAGCTGTGACTGGGGAGTGAGCAGGATTTTTATAGGTAAAGACGGCGGGCTTTACCGGTGCAGCAGGCACCAGGAGACAGGAACGGCAAAAAACATTCAGGAATTGGGACTTTTGTATCTGGTAAATGATATTTTGTCCTGCAAAGACTGCAGCATTAGGTATCTATGCGGAGGGAAGTGCGAATATGAAGCCGGAACAACACGTTTATGCACCGTGATGAGAGAAGTCATCCAATGCATATTCAAGAAATATATCATTGACGAGTTAGAGAACGACAGGTGATAATCGCATGGATTAATTGAATGCCAGGAGGTGAATTGTCGTAACCGTTACAGGTATGATGAGGAGAAATGGAGATATGCACGGGGATCAGGGATGTTGATACTTTAAAAAAATATATTGCGGCAGGGGCAACCGAATTTTATTGCGGAATGATCGATGACAACTGGCTGGATACATATGATTATGTGACTCCGATTAACAGGCGCCCATGGCCGGAAGCGAATTTTTCCAATTTTTATCAATTGGAAGAGGCGGTCAGGATAGCTCATGCCAATGGATGCAGACTATTTTATACGCTAAATGAACATTGCTATAGTAAAAAGCAATTTCCTATCATTGCAAAACATGTGGAAAAGCTAATTGCAATGAATACGGATGCTATTATTTTCTCGGATCTTTCACTGATCAAATACATAATAGAATTAAATTTTTCGAATGAAATCCATATTAGTACTGGCGGAATTGCATTTAACAATTATGCGGTGAAATTTTACAAAGAACAGTTTGGGGCTAAGCGGATTATATTGCCGCGAGTGTTATTGATTCAGGAAATCAATGAGATTGCCAATGAAAATAAGGATATGGATTTTGAAATATTTATTAAGAATGAAGGCTGTACCTATATAGATGGATTGTGCAATTTTGTCCATGGGGTTCAATTTATACCCAATGGCGAAAAACGCACATCTAATCCCCCATGTGAATTACGATACCAGGTAAAGTGTTCCTCAGAAAAAAATCCTGCGGAGCCGGTGGTATTGGAGAGCAGATTGGATAAAGTTCTTGGGATGAAAGGGAATTGTGGAATATGCAGCCTTTACCTATTTAACCGGGCTAGAATCAAGAGCCTGAAAATCGTCAGCCGTGATACCGATCCGGATAGTGTTGTAATGGATATTAAGAAAGTAAAGGAATCAATTCGGTTATGCGATGAGATAGATGACTTTATGGAGTTCAAAAAACGGGTAAGGCTGGATTTTTGTAAAAACGAGTATAAAAAGAAACACATCTTTTGTTATTACTCTGAGGTTATTCGTGATGAAATATAAAGACAAAGATGTCCCCTACTTCTACAAGTGGCGGGTAATCAGCCGGTTTTCAGGCAGCGGGCAGATCTCCGGCCCCGGATGCATGGGCGAGCAGCAAGCAAAGCTTGCGACCAGCCTTGTTGATACGCGGCAGCGGTAAGAAAATGTTTCTATAAACGAGACATTTTCGTTGACCTATGTGTAATGATTCTTGCAGAAAGGGTAAAATATTGCTTTTTATTAAGGTATCACTGATGGAGAAAGGAATCGTCCTATATTCTGCCGAGGATTTGGCTAACGACCTGAGTGACTATGAATATCTCTACTATGGCAGTGAATTTTGCATTCGAAAACTGCTCAGACAGGATGATTGGGAAGCTATTGTTTCCTATTGCCTGAAATATTATAAAACATTGTGTCTGATGACTTCATATATTCCGCAAAAGTATATGGATCAGACAAAAGAGCTCATCAAACGATTGGCGCATTCAGATGCAATAATTGAAATTTCAGTAAATGATTATGGTTTACTGGATTACATTGCGGCAGAATACGACACCAGATTTGTTCTGACTTATGGAAGATTGCTGAATAGAATTAAGAAGGCTCCCTCTATGTTTAATTTCTATAAAAAATTAACGAAGGATTCGCAAGAAGCCTTTCAAATCAATGCCTGTAATAATAAATATATTTATGAGGTATTACGAGAATTCCATATCAGGAACATTCAGTATGATAATGTCATGCAGAGCTTAAAAATAGAACCGGACAATACGTTTCAAAAGCATCTGATGTACCCGCTCGTACAGATATCTACTGCCAGAAGATGCCTTGGTTCTTGTCTGGGAAGTGATGCGTATTATACAGACAACTTATGTGACAAAGGATGTGATGACAAATACTATATGATGTACAACAATATTATAAAGCGCAAGATGATTTTATATGGAAACACGATTTTTTATGAAAATGAGACACTGCCTGCAAATATCAATGAATTTTCGAGACTTGTTTTTAATAGACCTCAGAGATTTAAGAGCTAAAATCACAGAGAAAGAAGGGGTGGATATGGAAAATAAATTAGGGCTGCCTCCAACAATAATCCGCGGATTTTCCGGTGAGAATGATTATACAATCCAATCGATTTCAGGGGATGAGGTATGCTTTGAAAGTGCAGAAAACTTTTGCGGAGAAAAAGGTTTTTCCGTCGAATTGTATGATTTTAGTGCAGAGAGATATGAAAAATATCATTTCGAAAAACTGGAAATCATTGAGGAGGAAGAGACAAAATATAGCTATCAGTTTCGGGTCCGATTGTTAGGGGATCTGGAAAAAATAAATGTCCACCTCGCCCGGATACGGAACATTATTGCCGGGGAAGGAGCGAAAGATACGGTGCCAAACTTAGGTACGATTCAAACATTAAAATTCAAAAGGAACGCATTATCCGACTATGCATATGAGAAGGATGGAGTCTATTGTGATACATATGCACAGCAGCAAAAAATTTGGGATGATATTCGGCCCGGAGATGGCTTGCAATATGGGACATGCCTGGAAGTTCTGGAATTTGCCTTTTATGCAAGCAGCTTTCCATTTTATAAGAGTATATGCAGCAAGGGAATCAAGAACACGATAGAGGAGTATCTGAATCAGAAGAAATTAAAAAATACGACGCTATTTTCCAAGAGATTTACTAGGTTATATATTGGAAATGAATTTTGTCCGCATAATGTTATGGATGATGAAACACTGCACCGTATATTGGAGACAAGCAAGGAAGAGGGATTTTCCATCACATTGGCACTGCCATATTTATCAGAAGATCGTATAAGCAAGATGAGGGAGATGCTGCATGAGGCAGATGACTGGTGTCAGAAAAACCATACTTTTGCTGAGGTTGTTATTAATGATTTTGGGATGCTGGAACTCGTCAAGGAGTATAAAACGATAATTCCGATCTTAGGCAGGTTGTTAAACAAACGGAAAAAAGACCCCAGGATCAATTGGGTTTGGGGCACCGCACAAAATAAGGTGCTGCTTGAAGAAAACAATCTCAATTGTGAACATTACACCCACTTCCTGGAGAGTAAAGGAATCAACAGATACGAATTCGAAGATCATGTTTTAAAAAACAGGATAAATGGGAAAAAGGCAAGCTTGTATTTCCCATACTATCAAATCAATACGTCTACATTTTGCCCCATCCATGCCCAGTGTACGACAGGA
>JAEWQC010000171.1 GCA_023399355.1 Bacillota bacterium
TTGCAGAATCCTATGTAAAAAGTCCGATCAAAATTAGCATCCAATTGGAATCGAATTAGAATCCATTCTAAATCCAAATTACGTTTCAATCGGAATAAAACCGGATTTCAATCCAAATTATATTCCAATTACACTCCAATTGTATTCCCCTCAGTTTATTATCGGGGGATATATGATGCTATTGTATTTCAAAATATCATGCGATATAAATAATACCATTATATGATATTAAGAAATTTCTTACGATATTGAACTGAGGACTGAAATTGAACGGGAGGCGAATTTCACCCGAAGGAAAAGGCTGTTCTGGTCTATGGCTTCAAGGATCCTGTAATTGATTCGTTTATTTCATATAAAAACGAAGAAATTGTCCGCTCTTGCTGGTCCGACAAACTTGAAGTTTCTCTCAAGGGTATTTTCGAAGGATGATTGAAGTGAAGTTGCCGTCCGTTACTCCCAGTCCTTCCATATCTCCGGCCGAAAGCCAACAGTAGCTTTACGGCCATTGCGGACAATCGGGGACCTATATAGTTTGGGATTGTTGAACAGTACTTCTGCAGCAACATTCCCGACACCCAGGTTTTGCATGTTCAACGTCTTGTATTCTTTCGCTTCAGGATCGATCAGTTCCTTCAGACCGACTGCCGCTCTGACGGCATCGAATTCGCCCTTGCTCAAACCATATTTATGCATATCAATATATTGAACTTTTATTTTACGTTCTTTGAAATACCGCTCTGCTTTCTGAGAATCAAAGTTCTTCTTTGTACCAAATATTTGAATGTTCATCAAAATCACCTATCTTCAACTTATATTATCCTGTCAAACCTCATCCATTTCCTCAAACCTGACCACCAGTTTTCCATCGACTTCCTTCCGGTCCAGAAACATTTCCAACGGCCTGACCCAGATGCCCTTCCCGCCATAGAGCGCCTGGACAACCATTTCCTCCAGTGTTTCGGAATGCTTTGCCACATGCAGCACCAAATATTCATTCCCTTTGAAGTGCCTGTACTTTTTCCCGATTTTAATTTCCCGTTCGCTGCCACTCATTGATTCTGCCTCCAAACCCACACCAGCTTCCCATTTTTTATGATTATCGCCTTAACCGAATTGGGAATCGGTCTCATAGCACTCCTGCGAATTTATCACTTGATAAGCTTTTGATAATTCTCCATCAATTTAATGAATTTATTTTCATCCCCGCCGGTATCTGGATGATACTTTATGGCTAATTCACGAAACTTTTTCTTAATTTCCTCTGAACCTGCATCAGCCGACAAGCCCATCCAGCCGAGCAATTCCGGGTCATATAAATGAGAGCCCGTAATTCCGCATTCCATATAATATTTGTAATATACACTAAAGAAAAATTCATCTATTACATTCCGATACGTCTCTTTACTCATGGAAGCAACATCTTCCGCTGTATATCCGGCTTTCCCGCAAGCTCTGCCATCCATATGAAAAAAAGTATCCCATACAAGGGCCGGATTCCCAGGCTTGGTTTGATACGAAGAAGGCTTTCCGGAATAACTGCCACTTGAATAACTGCTATTTGAGTTAACTGCATGAAATGAACCACCGAAACGTATTTTTATTTCCAGCTTTTTAAGTCTTCTGAGTTTTTTCTTTATTTCATCATGACCCGAATAACTGGACAGAATACCCCCCCCCCAATCCTGATAAATCCTTTTTATTTTAAAGTAAAGCCCTGTCAAGTTCCTTCACTGATTCAACAATCAGGGCTGCTCCGGCTTTTTCGAACTCCTCCCGGCTGCCATAGCCGTATAAAACGCCAATACAGGGAATCCCCACTTCATTGGCACCAATGACATCGTGCTCACGGTCACCAACCATGATTGCCCTGCTTAAGTCGGTGATTCCGGCTTTATCCAGCGCATATTGAATGACTTCGCTCTTTCTTGTTCTGGTACCGTCCAGTTCGCTGCCGCAGACCTCTTTGAAATATTGTGCAATTTTAAAATGTTCCAGAATCCTGTCTGCAAATATCTTTGGCTTGGATGTGGCGACAATCAACTGGCGTCCCGCTGTTGAAAGCCTCTGAAGCATACTGTCGATCCCGTCGTACAGTTCATTTTCAAATAGGCCTGTTTCTTTAAAATATTCCCGATATTTTTCAATCGCCACAATTGCATCCGCTTCGCTGAACGCCTGGAAATTCATGAACGAATCCTTGAGCGGAGGACCAATGAAGCAGCACAAATCATTAAGATCGTCCGTCTTTATTCCGAAAGAATCGAGTGCATATGCTACAGACTTCGTAATACCTGCTTTAGGGTCGGTCAGCGTTCCGTCCAGATCGAACAGGATGACCTCTTTGGCTTTCTGCATTTTTCTGCTCCTTAAGTTCATTCATGCCGGAATTTCATTGGTTGAAAGAAAAGATTCACCTCAAAAACCGGGCAATTGATGCATGTGCCTCTTATTATAACATTACCGCCGTTCTCATATCAAATAACTCACGTGAACTACATCGCCATCTAAATTCTGTTATCACAAGACAACTCCCCCTCACACATCAAATAACTCACGCGAACTACATCCCCATTGCAATCCTGTTATCACAAGATAGCTCACGCCACACATCAAATGGCTCACGCGAACTATAATGAAATTTATATTCATTTATAACAGATAAGTCCAGTAACACATCAAATACATTATGTGAACTA
Organism: Bacillota bacterium; assembly: GCA_023399355.1. Lineage (GTDB taxonomy): Bacteria > Bacillota > Clostridia > Acetivibrionales > DTU013 > UBA1305. Next base: position 2,697 of record JAEWQC010000171.1, read on the forward strand.
TACTGCCATCGGAATCCGGATATACACGGAAAACTCCGATCCTGCCGGATGGTTTCACCCTCCCTTACGACACCAACTGTTCGCTTATTCTGAATTGTCTCTCATACAGCATACGATACATAGCGCCATTTTCAATCAGTTCGTCATGCGTTCCCTGTTCGGCTACTTTCCCGTTATCCACCAGATAGATGACATCCGCATGCTCTATTGTAGAAAGCCTGTGTGCAATAATCAAAGAGGTCTTTCCGATCATAAGCGTATTGAGTGCATCCTGTACCTGCTGTTCGCTTTGCGAATCCAGGGAGGAGGTTGCTTCATCCAGCAGAAGGATCGGTGCATCTTTGAGAAAAGCCCTCGCAATAGCTATTCGCTGGCGTTGACCCCCAGACAGCTTGATTCCTCTCTCACCGACCAATGTATCATATCCTTCGGCCATTTCCCGTATGAATTCATCGGCATAAGCTGCCTTGGCAGCAGCGATAATTTCCTCCGCCGTGGCATTCATCCTGCCATACCGGATATTTTCCAGTATCGTCCCGTCAAAGACATAGGCATCCTGGGGGACATATGCTATAAGCGACCGCAATTCGGCCACGGTATATTTTTTTAGTGCCTCCCCATGAATCGTCATCTTTCCCGATGCAGGGGAGTAATAACCCAGAATCAGTTTCACAATCGTACTTTTCCCGCCTCCGCTAGGTCCAACCAATGCTGCGACCTGACCTTTCCCGACTTTCAGGCTGATTCCCTCAAGTGCATTGTTCTGACCATCATACGAAAACCGGATATCCTGCATGGCAATTGCGATACTTTTTTGTCCGCCATCTATGCATTCCTTTCCAACCGCCTCCACATCAACTGCCTCCACATCAACTGCCTCCATGTCAATTCTCTCCTGTTCGGTTTGTGTATCCAACAGTTCGTTTACCCTGTCCGCGCCTGCCAGAAATCCTTGCATTTGAACAATCATATCATTAATTCCTTCAAACATTCTATTGACACGTCCCAATAAAATCATCATAGCTGCCACGGCGCCAAGATTGCTGATGCCTTTTAGCGCAAGATAAGATCCAAGGAGGATTATACTCAAAAAATTGATGGCATTGAACAGCGCATTCCGGCTTTGAATGAAAGAACTCTTTTTCGCCAGTTCCACATTGCTTTTACAGATATTCCCGTTGATCTCTTCAGCCCTGTCCAGCATGAGTTTTTCAAACTGGAGGCTTTTGATTGTCATAAAACCGCCTATCATATTCGAAAGGTTCTCCGTATATCTGCCCATTTCCTTTTGAATGACATCATTATATTTTCTGAGAATGTCCTTCTGTCTGATGTTGATAATGACCGAAACCGAACTGATGAGCAACAGAATGATGCTCAGCTTCCAGTCCATGATGAACATAATCATTGCCGAGGTGAAGCCATTCAATAAATTGACAATCATCATCCTCAACGGCCAGGAATACGCGTCCTCCATTTTATCAATATCGTTCGTGAGTCTGGATAGAGTATCTCCGCTATGATGCTTTTCGATATATTCCACCGGCAGATTCAGAATCGTTCTCAAGAGCAACCTCCTCACATTTGCAGTTGTCAGGAAAGAAGACCTGAAAAAATAAAACTGGGATATGGCAAAAAGCCCCATACCTGCAAGACTAACCGCCAAGGTAATGATAAGGCCTTTTTTAATCAACTGTATATCACCCTTGACTGCGGCATCCAATCCTAATTTTATCGTAATGGGAAGTAACATGATCAGGCTGATTTCAATAAGACAGTCCAGTGACAGCATTGCCGAATAGAATGGTTTGTTTGGTTTAACGTAGCCGAATATCCTATTAAAGCTTTTCAAGTCAAGCTTTTTCACGCCACATCCTCCCCCTTCTCTGTCTGCTTGCTGTACAACCTTGAGTAAAGACTGTCCGTGGCTGCCAGCTGTTCATGTGTTCCTCTTTCAACAATACATCCGTTATCCATGACGATAATTTCATCCACGTCTTTAATTGTTGACAGTCGATGTGTCACGATGATCGATGTCTTATTCTTCATGATCAAATTCATCCCCTCCTGCACCTGGGATTCCGAGATGGTGTCCAGGGCCGATGTCGGCTCATCCAACAGAATAACAGGCGCATCTTTCAAAAAAGCTCTTGCAAGAGACAGTCTCTGCTTTTGCCCCCCGGAAAGCTTGATGCCTCTTTCTCCAACCAATGTCTCATAGCCCTCCGGCAGCTCCATGATGAACTCATGCGCATTCGCCGCCCTGGCGGCATTGATGACTTCCTCCCTGGTAGAATCAGGTTTGCCATAAAGAATGTTGTCGAAGATATTGGCAGGGAAAAGATAAGTATCCTGCGAAACAAGTGATATCTTTGACCGGAGAGCTGATATGCTCCACTGTGTTAATTCATGTCCGAAGAATTCAATTTTCCCATCCTGGCAATCATAAAAGGAGGATATCAATTTCAGAACCGTACTCTTTCCACATCCGCTTGCTCCAACCAGCGCCAGCTTTCTGCCGGGCCTCAGTTCGAAGTTTAACTGATTGAGAATTTTCCTGTCGCTGCCATCCTTATCCGCATTATAAGAAAAGCCTACATTCTGGAATGCAATGCAGCATTTTGCATCCGAGCAGTCGAAGTCTTCTCCGTCCTCCCTTTCTACAGGATTGTCCAGGACTTCAAAAAACCGCTGTGCCGTCCCCATGGAACTTCTAAAATTTGAAATGACTCTCGGCAAATTTGACACGGGCCAGACGATATTTCCCATCAAATAAATAAATGCCGGAAGTTGTCCTGGCGTTATCTCTTTATTTATAGAAAGCCAGGCCCCATAGATCATACAGATTAAATAAGGAGATGACCAGTTTATGATATTGAATACCGGCATCCATCTTAATCGGTGTGTTGCTTTCAGTTCAAAATCCACACCATTTTGCACCTGTTCGGAGTATCTTCCACGGAAAAATTTTTCAAGATTGAACGCCTTTACGATAAAAATCCCGCCATATGCATCCTGGGCCAGCGAATTGGATTTACCCACATTTTTTGAGGCTTCCCTGAAATACCCCGACATCGGTTTTGTCCATAAAGTTGAAAGGTATATTGTCGGCGGCAACAAGATCATTGAAGCAACAAACAGCTTCCAACTGACCACAATCATGTAACAGGAGGAGATTGCAATGGTTACAAGCATGATTGCCGTGCTGAAGAGTTCCTCCCCGATAAAGGTTTGGACAGTTGACATATCCTTGGTATATCTTGAAATAAGGTCCCCGGTGTGGCTGTTTTCTATAAATGAAAGCCGGAGCTTCTGAAGGCGGGTGACCGCGCTATTCCTGATATCCAGCATGACTTTCGCCTTAAAGGTGCCATAACACCAGGTTGTCAGAAAGGTAAGTATAATACTGGCTAAAGTCACAACAACCGCTTGTACGATACATTGGAGAAGTTCACTCTTTTGCCCGTTTATGGCAGATCCGATGGAATCATTGATCAAATCGGCAAATGCAAGATTGTTCAACGTCGCACATACCGAAAAAGCAACATATAAAGTAATCCGCAGTTTGTACTTTCGTATGTACGAAAACATTCTTGCAATTATTTGAGAAGTGCTCATTCGTTACCTCCCTTTACATAGATATTCCAAATTAAGAAATATAGAAGACGCTAATTCTGCATATCCTTTCAAATGCCTTAACATCAGATGACTGAATAATTGTACAGCCAGTCTACCTTTTTAATTCGATTTCGTCTTTGACATAAATCCCGCGGCATGTAATTTTTATATTTTATCATAAAATGAATGTTATATAATGGTTTTTATAAAACTCTTTAAATCTCCTCTCTGTTCCTCCTGTGAATTTACATAATAAAGCAGGAGACTTACGAATTATGTCGAATACTAATCAACAAATAAAGATTTGGAATATAGTAAGGTGAATTTCATGGTAATATATAAAAACCAATATATCAAAATTATTAAAAAAGAAGATGGTTTTTATCTTGAATCCTATGAGAAAGGGTTCACAATCAACGACTTCAACAAAGTGCTCAATTTGAATCCTGAGATCAGGATCACAAGTTTTGCAGTCATCAGAAACGCATTGTTGAATGCTCCCCAGCTCCCTATCAAATTCGGGGATATTAAGGACAAGATTATTGTTGAGACCGCCAACAATGACATGAATGCATATCTGACCCTGTTGGTTGATGATTCGGACTTTTGGGAAAGTAACAGAAACAAACTATTGAAAGACATCATTACTAAAATTAAGGAAAGTGGAATTGTTTTTGGAATTAAGACAGATGTGCTGATAAAAGAACTGACTGCCAATAAACCGATTTTAATTGCTGAAGGTGTTCCACCGGTTAACGGAGAGGACTCTGTCATCAGGATGTATGAATTAAGGGATCCGCGTCCGGAAATAAAGGATGACGGAAAGGTGGACTATTACGAGTTGAATCTGATCAACAAGGTCCGCGAAGGTGATTGGCTGGGTGACAGGACAGATCCGACTGAAGGTGTCCCTGGCAAGACGGTAAAGGGTGAAACAGTAAAACCATTGTCAGGTAAACGCTATCCGCTTTTTTACGAACCGACTACTGTACAGGAGGTTTATAAGGATGGCATAACCACACTTTATTCAAAAATAAACGGCGCCGTTCATTATAACGGCGACAAGATAAATGTTTCCAACTATTTGGAAATTGCGCAAGATATTGATTTCAATACGGGCAATATAGATTTTGACGGATATCTGACTGTCAAAGGGGCCGTGACGGATAACTTTACCGTTGCTGCAAAGAATGATATTGAAATCCTTGGTCAATTTGGCATCGGAAGCGTCAAAGAGGTTGTCAGCCGTCATGGGAACATAAGCATAAATGGTGGAATTGCCGGAAAAAACAAAGCAATTGTTCGATCTTCCAAAGACATTTATACCAAATATATCTCCGATGCTACTGTTATATGCGAAGGGATCGTGTACGTCGGCTATTACTGCATGAACAGCAATATCATTGCAAAACAGTTGATTATTGAATCCGGAAAAGGGCAAATCATTGGTGGAAGAGTTGAGGTAGAACAAAAAGTGTCGGCAGCTTTTGTCGGCAATACCGGTGAAAAGCGCACCCAGATCGTCGTCACCGGCTTTGACAGGAAAGAACTCAAGGATCGGCTTGAGAAACTGCAATCCTCAATTGAGCTTGCTAAAACGAAACTTGCCAAAGCCAAGCAGTTGTTCTCAATCTATTCCTATACCATAGAAACCGGCTCCCGACAGTTTACTGACTTTGAAATGGCAAAAGAGAATTATTTTGCTTTAAAAGATGCGGTAAAGATCCTGGAAAATGAGTTGAAAACCTTGCTGAAATGTTTTAAGGTGAAAGGTGAAGGTGAAATCGACATATTAAAAAGAATATACCCGAACACTGTCATAGAGATGAAGAGGGAAATTCGGGAAATCAAAAAAGAAAAATTGACTTCCTGCTTCTTTCTTCAGGATGGCAGGATGCGGGAAATTTAAATGCATTTATGATTAACGGGAGGATCTGTTATGGAATATAAAGCGATTTTGAATCAGGTTGAAGAGCAAAAAAAAGAAAAAATCATCTCTGGAAAAATGTTTCGATATTCCGGTCTAATACTCGCAGTGGACTTTTTTTCACAGAAGTTGAACTCTGAACAGATTCTTGAGGCAGCCTTCGATTTTGTAAATGAACTCCTCACTCTTGAAAGTTCCTATGAATTCTCCCACGTTGATAATTCCTACAAGCTTGGCCGCGTCAAAGGGGCCCGCAGGGACTTGAAGCTAATTGCCGCAAGCGATGCCCTCAAAGACCTGGCCGTTCTGCATGGCAGTATACTTGTCGGCGAAGATGTCATACTGAAGTATTTCAGCGAAGAACTTCTGCATGCATATCATCCTGAAATCATCATACCTGTCATTGTTGACAGTGCTGTTGAAGGATTCATCCTGATCCCTCAAAGAGCAAACGGAAACAAGTTTGATGATGATGATTTTATCATATGTGAAGTTTTAATGAAGCTTTTCAACAGTTCGATGGAGAATTTCAAAAGGTATACGGAGCTTCAAAGCATCAATGTCAGTCTTGATGAAAAGATATTCAACCTTTTTGCCATAAACCAATCCTCCAAGGCGTTATTGAGTGAATTGGATCTTGATGCGTTATACCAATTGTCCATCGATGTTTTTTCAGAGCTGACGACTAGTTCCGCAACAGGTTTTATACTCTATGATGATAAAATCGAAAGATACGCTTTAAAGTCGTACAGACTGATCTATGATAACAGCAAAATGATTACTATGGAATTGGATCTAAGAAAATCAGCCATTATAGAACCAAACCGGGTTATCATCGACATGTCGAAAGAACAGGACAGGAATTATTTTGACAATCTCTTCCTGAATGGCGTTAATGCCTTGAAAGAGCTGATGCCCAAGTACCTTGTACTGCTCAACAGAGATACTGAACTGCTGGGCTTTGTAACCCTGGGCTCTTCCGTGACGGGAGCGGGATACAAGCAGAGCATGTTCGAATTGATTGAAAGCCTGGCCTCTTCCACATATATCTCCATTTCAAATGCTAAGCATTTCAAACAGGTAAAAGAACAAAAAGTGCTCCTGCAAAACAAACTCGACAGATTGATCTCCCTCAACAATCTTACGAAGAATATAAACAGTTCCGATCGTATCAGCACCTTGCTTGAAATTACCATAAAAACGCTAAGAATCTCTTTTTCAGCCGAGAAATGCCTTATCGCACTTTATGACAAGGGAGGCAAAAGATTTCGTATTGAAAACAGCTACGGGATCAGCGGCAACAAAAAATTCATCGAACCAAACAAGTGCTGGAGCAAAGTTTTCAAGGGAAGGACTGCCTTGGCCTTTGATACGCTTGAATTAAAAAATTACTTCGGCAAGGATGCGGAAAAGAGCTTCAAAGAAATTTCAGCAGCCCTGATCGTACCTATTTATCTTGATAAAAACGAAATTGAGTTGCTGGGTGTAATCATCGTTTTCGAATTCTTCAGCAGTATCATCAGCGATGAGGAAAACGTCCTTACAATGGAAACCATTGCGGGCCACATTGCACCCATCCTGTTTAACCTGAGAATAATCGAAGAACAGAATGCACTGTTGATCCCCAATTACCTGGCAATCTTCAAAAATGATCTGAAGAAGGAAATCAGCCTGGCTGCTGAATACAATCTCGATCTTTGTGTGATGGGGCTTTCCATTGCCGACGAATTCAACTTCACCTGTCCTGATATGACAGGTGCATTGAAGCCGTACTTTCCAAAAATATACCCTTTCTCCTACAATACCGTATTTGTGATTACGAATGAAAAGGTTGACGATAAGGACATTGCCGCTAAATTGAGAGAGATAACAGGGTTACAAGGGTTATCGGTAAATATCAGCAGATTCGGGAAGGATTTCAGTACTTACGGCGAATTCATGGCATGATCATAAAGCACCGGCCATTCTCACTGTCATGCACTAAGCACTCTGGCTTGAAGCGGAAACTCCAGTCCATCTGAAAATCGGAAAAGAACTCCCTCTTGCAAAAGTGGGAGTTCTTTCAGTTTGACACAGTTCTCTCCTGCCGAATTCCAAGCAGGAACCATCCCACTCCGGATTCGAAACGGGTACGTCCAAGCGCGGCAAAGCGGGGGCGGTTCTTGTTTTGATTTTAAACAGCCCTTGGGGAAAGTTTGACAGATATGAGGTTTTTATAGTCTTCCAGTCCCACCTTGTCATTTATCCGGAACATCATCCACTTCCCCATTTTCATGTAGTCCCCGGCTTGCCTGAATAATTCTGCAGTATTGCCGCTCAGCTTCTGAAGAATATCTTCCATGCGGGGCATAAGCTTGTAACTGATCACGATAAACACCGAAAATGAATTTTCTTCAGGGTACAAGGTCCCGAAGGACTGGCCGCTTTTCTGGAATTTAATGTTCCAGCCGGGCTTCCCGGAACAAACACTGTACGACATTGAAGGTTTTGCCCCGTAAGCCGACTCCATATACTGCATCAGCTCCAGCCATAATTCTTTTGCGTCACCGCCTATGTAGTCCGTTATCTCTTCCATCGTCGGCTTGTGATGCGATGGGAAAATATCCTTCCACTGCATGGTCACCGCTCCTTTTTAAACAAATTATGATCAGATTAAAAAACCAAATGCATGCAAAAATAATTGTCACTCATCAACTGAGCCCCTCCTCCTTTTGCAAATCTATTATGTATCTGTATTTCTTCAGATCGATACAACCGTTCTGCCTCAATACAACGCCCTCCTCCTCCAGCAGTTTTCTCTGGACACCTTCGCCGCCAAAGGCTCCGGATGGTGCCAGTCCGCCTTTGCTGTTCACAACCCTGTGCGCCGGAATATCGACATATCCGGGCGTGTTGAACATGGCCTGCCCCACCCGTCTTGAACAGTTGGGCGCTCCAAGCAATGCGGCAATCTGCCCATAAGTCATGACTTTACCTTCCGGTATCCGTCCGACTATTTTATATACCCTGTTGAAAAAATCCATTTGTTTCAAAGCTGTCATCCCTTTTTTCCAACAAATCACTTCGATTATTATATCAAAGTTATTTGACATCTGTATGTCCTATTATAATGCATTAATTCAAAGCGAATATTTCGGCTGTTGAAACATTTTTTCCGTTGCTGCGTTTCAATGAGGAGTGAAATAGGCTTGCCGCCTAAAAACCAAATCGGTACCCATCAGTTTCAAAAGTGGGGACATCTTTTGCCTCGTTACAATGACTTTCAACTTTTTCAAAATTTAGGGTTTACTCATGTCCTCCGGGATCCTATGAATTCCTGAATGGCATCAACAGCAGCTTTATAGCCCCCTGCCTCTATAAAAGATTTTCCAACCGTTCTACTTGCAGAACGGTAGCTCTCATCCGTCAACAGCTTGTATACGGTACCCCTCAGAATCTGTGGTGTAATTTCATCCATTCTCAGCTTTATCCCTGCGCCAAGTGCTTCCAGCCTGCCTGCTACGGCAGGCTGATCATTTGCCATCGGTATCGCAGCCACAGGAACCCCGTAATACAGGGCTTCACTGACACTGTTCAGGCCACCGTGGCTAACAAAAGCATCCGCAAGTTTTAATATCTCCAGCTGCGGCACATAATTACCTGCAATAAAGTTGGGAGGAATGCTGCCAAGAGAAGCTATGTCCACTTTGTTTCCAACAGACAGGACCACCTTGTAATCTTCTTCTTTGAATGCTTCCATGCACTTTTGATAAAATCCGGTACAATTATTGTTTATAGTCCCCATGGATATGTAAATGACCTTGCCGCCTTTCAGCCGTTCATAAGGAAATTCCAACTTTTCCTGCCGCTCGGATATGGAAGGTCCCACGAATCTGAAACTACCGTCAAAAGTTTCTCCTTCCGGCTGAAACATTTTCGAAGTGAATACTACATTCAAATCCGCCTTTTTGAAGAAAATATCCATCAATCCCGGCACACCTGTCCCCCACTCACCCGCCGCAGCCCCAAGCTCGTGATAAATACCATCCAGCTGTGGGTGAGCTCCGCGGCTGAGCATTTGATCCGGCATCGGCAGCTTGTTCATGGCAAAGGAAGTACAGGAGCACACAGCGGGAATGCCGAGCTTTTTCGACAGGATGTTCCCGCCTCCGAACATGGCGTCATGGATGATATAATCATAATTGTTGCCCTCTGCCTTTTCCATAACCTTTGAGATGATTATCCTGTCAATCTCCAGCAAGAATTCAATCAGCGTAAAAAACGGATGATTTCCTTTCGGTCTGTAGCTGCCAAGAAACTGAACCATCCTGTCTCCATAATCTATAAATTCCGCTCCGGTTTTTTCTATTTTTTCTCTAAACTCCGCAGTTGAAAAATAGAAAACCTTCTCTCCCCGGCTCACCAGCTCCTTTACCAGAGGTAATGTAGGATTGATATGTCCATGTACAACCCCATTTACAAACAGTACCTTTGCCATATATTATGCCTCTCTCTCCTGATTCAACAGACTCTCTATTGTTTCACCGCACCAGGTGACCGCCGCCTCTGATGAGATGATGCCGTATCTGAGAGGAGCCAGCCAATAGATATACTGGGGTTGTTTCCTCGCATTTTCATCACTGGAATAGGATTGCTCCAGCAATTTGTACTGCAACACCTTTTCAATATTCCTGGCTTTTACCATTTCCAGCATTTCAATGACATTCTCCTTGGGAATCTGCAGTCCAAAGGACAATTTCAGAAGCAGCTCAGACCTCCCGGGTTGGTACTCTACAGGCTGCACCAGCCATTCAAGAAATTCCTTCCTGCCTTTGTCGGTTATGCCGTATACTTTACGTCTACTGTCGCTATCACCACTATCCTGCTTCACCTGACTGATGAGGCCATCCTTCTGAAGCTCGCTTAACACCGGGTAAATATGACCGAAATTTTCATTCCAGAAATGTGAAATGGTCTTGTCGCAGAATTTCTTTATATCGTACCCGGAACAGGATTTCATACTTAAGACTCCAAGTAATGCATATCTGGATTTGTTTTTAATACCCATAACCTTCCCTCCTTTAGCAAAGTATGTCAGAGTGATACATATAATTATATATCACTCTGATATATACGTCAAATATAATTCTATAGATTGATGGGCATCCTATTCTGATGAATTGACAGCATTTCATCTTCCAATGATCTCATCCCGCTTTGGCCCGTTTGAAATGTACTTTATCGGATAGCCTATGGCTTTTTCTATGAATTCAACATACCGCTTCGTATTCAGAGGCAAGTCCTCATACCTGCGAATTCCCCTGATGTCGCATTTCCAGCCGGGCAATTCCGTTAGAACAGGCTTTGCCTTGTTCAGCAGCGGTGTGACAGGAAAATCACCTGTTACTTCCCCCTTTATTTCATAAGCGGTACACACGGGAATTACATCAAGATAACCAAGTACATCAACAAGAGAAAGCGCGACCTCCGTTGTACCCTGCAGCATACAGCCGTATCCGGTGGCAACGGCATCAAACCATCCCATCCTGCGCGGCCTGCCGGTAGTCGCTCCATATTCACCGCAATCGCCCCCAAGCCCCCGGAGTGTTTCCGCCTCCTCCCCGAAAAGTTCACTGACGAATGCCCCTGCTCCGACACAGGAAGAATATGCCTTTACAACCGTGATAACTTCCTTGATCTGATGGGGTGGTATTCCGGCTCCGACAGCACCAAATCCAGCCAGTGGAGAGGACGAAGTTGTGAATGGATAAATTCCATTGTCCGGATCCTTCAATGCACCGAGCTGCCCTTCAAGCAGGATGTTTTTGCCTTCCGCGACCGCTCTGTTCAGAAATCGGGCGGTATCACAAACCATCGGTTTTAAACGCTCCTTGTAAACCTGATATTCGCTGAATATCTCATTCTCATCAAGTGGTGCCGAGTTATAAACCGCTTTGAGTATTTGATTCTTAAATCTACAGTTCGCTTTGATTTTCGCCAAAAGATCTTGTTCATCAAACAGGTCAGCTACCTGAATGCCGGTTTTAAGATATTTATCGGAATAGAACGGTGCAATGCCCGATTTTGTTGAGCCGAAGCCCTCCGCACCCAGACGCTCCTCCTCGAGTTTGTCAAATAGAATATGATAGGGCATGACAAGCTGTGCTCTATCGGATATTTTGATATCAGGTGCACTTACACCACGTGCTGTCAGGCTGTCAAGCTCTTTAAGCAATTTGGGCACATCCAGCGCCACTCCCTGTGCAATTACATTAGTAACTCCTTCTCTGAACACACCCGATGGCAGAAGATGCAGTGAAAATTTTCCGTATTCGTTGATAATCGTATGTCCCGCATTAGCTCCCCCCTGATACCTTACAACGATGTCCGACTGTCCTGCCAGCAGATCGGTCATCTTGCCCTTGCCCTCATCTCCCCAGTTGCCTCCGACAATTGCTCTGACCATAAAAATACCTCCTTTAAACCAAATGTTGAGCTAAATACGATCGGCTTCACAAAATGATGGTATCACAGGAGGCTTCATAAATAAAATTGATATTTGTTATATGGAATATAATCTGTGGTTATGTTTGTAGTAATATGCAGCCGGGTTGAACATCGAGGCGTCAAATGGAGACTCTACTCCAATTGAAGCTTCAGTTGGAGGCTCCACCCCGTACGAAGTCCGGGAGAAAAGGCAATTTAGAACCCAGGGTCTTGCAGCTTGATAAAACTGCAGAAAATTCTCAGTTCTTTGATAACATAACATCAAGCAGTCTTTTCCCTGCAGGTGACATTGGCATCCTGTCCAGCGCAACTATACAAATATTTCTTTCGGGAATAGGCGTTTTCAATTTTATTTCAAACAGTGTATCATCTGCAAGCTGCCTTTGTGCAAAATTGCTTACAACACATCCCACGCCAAGACCCCGAGCTGCAAACTGTACAATGAGTTCACTTGTTGCCAGTTCAAATTCAGGGATCAGCTTAATACTCTGCTTATTCATAAACCCATCTACATGTTTTCGAGTACTTGTGTTCTGTTCCAGATAAACAAGCGGATATTGTTCAAGCTCTGAAAGCTCAACCGTTCTGCCTTTCAACTCGTTGAAGCGGCTTCCTGCCACAAATATATCGTTGATTTTGCACACCGGTGTCACACTCAAACCTTTGCTTTCTGTTACCGGCGAGCTTACCGCGCCAAAATCGATCCGTCCGAAGCCGAGATATTCCAATGTATCCGGGGTCGGAGCATTCGTCACCTTAATCCTGATTCCGGGATATTGTTTGTTAAACTGCTCAAGGTAAGGCAACAGGTAGAACTGCAAAGTCATATCACTGGCGCCGATGCGGATCTCGCCAGTTTCCAGCGCAAATAATTCCTTGTACTTACTCTCGCCCAGCATCAGATATTCATAGCCCTGGGATACATAAGAATATAGAAGCTCACCCTCGTCCGTCAGCCGCATACCCTTTGGCGTCCTGTAGAACAGGCTTCCCCCCAGACAACTTTCAAGCTGTTTGATTGCCTGACTTACCGCAGGCTGCGAGATAAAGAGCTCAGCCGCCGCAAGTGTGATGCTGCCAAGCTTTGCGACATGATAGAATACCCTGTAATACTCCAAGTTGGCCATATAACCACACCTTATTAAGTAATTTAACAATATAACATGTGATTATAATATATCACTGAAAGAGATATAACTCAAGCCAGATCATCCTGAACGGTATTCCCGTACGGTATTCCTGTACGTTATTCCATAAGTTATTCCCGTACGTTATCCCTGTGCGTTATCCCACGTATGTTATTCCCGTACGTTATCCCACGTATGTTATTCCTGAGCGTTATTCCTGTACGTTTTGACTGCACATTTCTCTGATGCTTATGTTCGGGTTTGTATATCTGCCTTTGTGCTCCGTTCCTTTACCATATTGAGCTGCTCTGACAGGGCAATAATGAATGCATGCCAAACACTGTGAGCATTCTTTTCCCCAGACAGGCCTGCGATCCTTCTGGTTTTCAGCGGATGTGAGCTTGATATTTCTGCAGTTACAAACTTTTTCACAAATACCGCAGCCTGTGCACTGCTCTGTTGCAAAAAACTTTCCGGTTCTGAGTGCGAAGTGATTAAATAAGGGACTTACCACCGCTGTCAGTAGGATGGGCAAAAACCCTTTTTCCATCTTGAAGGCTCCTTTTTCCCTCCTGGAGATAATGCTGTTGATATCCTTCATAGTTGAAAAGGATGCCTGCAGTTTACTGGTTTCCACTTCCTTCGGATCTACATTCATGCCAACGATATAATTATTCGGCATCTGGATGGAGAATCCGCTGTGCAGTGTCAGGCCTATCTTTTTAAGTGTGGTTGCGAGAGTCATCATTGAATTCCCAATAGTGTCCCCACAGGTTACTACAGAAAAAACATAGTTGCCGTTATAATTCGTAAACTTCAACTGTCTGATAAATGCCAGCACCATTTTAGGCGGATTCCACGCATATATTGGGTAAACAAAGCCGATTACCTCATTTTGCTTTAGCGTGAATTCATTAACCTGCTGCTTCTTATCCATAAGTGCAGCAATTGAAACGAGTCTCTCCCCCTGACTTTCCGCAATACTTCCGGCGATCTGAAGTGAGTTGCCTGTCCCTGAAAAGTAGAATATCATACCCATCACCCTTTCCATTTTTAAAAAATAGGACTGTCTATATTATATCAAAACAAATAGGAATAAAGATACATTTATTAAAGCTTTATCCAGATTGATGCCCAGCTGGTCAGCCTTATAAACACAAACAGCCAGGCAAGTCCGAAAATATAACCGCCCAGGATATCGCTCGCATAGTGGACCCCCAGATAAATCCGGCTTAACCCGATAGCAAGAATCAATAATCCCAATAATCCAGCAGCTATGTATCTGGTCCAGTGCTTAAAATATTTCATGATCAGATAGATCATATACCCGAAAAAGCTGATTGCAGTCATGGCATGCCAGCTTGGAAAGCTGTAGCCGCCTGCTTCGGCAAGCTTCAATATGTCTGGCCTCGGGCGGTGAATAATGATTTTGACAATATTATTAAGCAATGAAACTGCCGCGAAATTCAGTGCTATCATCATACCCCATTTGAATTTCTTTCCGTTTCTTAAGGTGATAATGAAGGCGGCCAGTGCAATTAGTGTCAGAATCCATCCAGAGCCTATGAATGAAATGAGCTTCATGAAACCGGTCAACCCTTCCGACATCCAGCTTGAAACAAGCTTGTACACACTGTTGTCAAAAGCCGAAACAGAATTAAAAAAAGTACCTGCTTCCAGTATGCTAATATAGGGCATTTTTAATCCTTTCAAAAAGAATATAGCCTGTTCCCCCATGCTGTATGGGCGAGCAGTTGACTTGAGCCAACGACCGGCCAGGATGCATGGGAGAAACAGGCCAACCCGACTCGTCCTTGAGCCGGAGGCGTACTATTCCAACACTACCGCAGTACCGGAAGCTGTGACCATCAGCATGTTATTTCCCTGCCCCAGTACTTCGTAATCAAAGTCAACGCCAACCACTGCATTGGCTCCACATTGCTGCGCCCTGTTTGTCATCTCTGCGATGGCATTTTCCCTTGCTGAGATTAACTCGCCTTCATAAGAGCCGGATCTTCCACCAAAAAAGTTCGTCAAACCTGCAGCGAAATCCTTTATAAAGTCCACTCCCGAAATGACCTCTCCAAATACAATCCCCTTGTACTCAATAATTTTTCTCCCCTCAATAGAAGGAGTTGTTGTCACTATCATCATAATACCTCCATTTTCTTTTATCAATATATACGAGAAAAATGAGCCTATTGTCGGCTCATTTTGATTTTTTAGGATTATTTTTGAAAAATCCCATTGGCACCCGTTTTGTTTCTTCCAGTTCCTGTGTCTTTTCCTTCATCGGATCCGAGTTGATGCCTTTGTTCCTGTTCTTTCCCAAAGCTTTCCCCTCCCGTTGCCTGAATAGATTAGTCCGCAATTAATATTCCCTTCAGTACTCTCGATTTATTCGGAACGGTCTTCTTTTTCATTTTGCTTTTTGAAGTAGGAAACGATGAGATCTCTTTTTTTATAATAGATCTTCAGATAGCTTTTATTAACCCCGTACCTGTCATATCCGCCCGTCCCGCGCTGGTAAATGGACAGTGCGGCATCACGAAGCTTTTGCCCCTTAAGTCCCTTAACCCGCTTATCGGCCAATATCCAGCTATATATCGCCGTTCCCCAGTTGATGTTGATAGCACCGTCCAGCGGCTTGTTGGCAGTTTTCAATGTTGCTGCGAGACTCTTATGACGAGAGGAGCTGATTTGGAAGTAACCCTTATATTTCCCGCTTGAGCACTTCTCATAAAAATTGCTTTCCACATAAATCAGTGCAAGCATATCGATATAATCGATGCCGCGTTTCTCGCAATAATCCCACAACAGCTTCTGATGTTCTTTTTTCATCGGTATCTGGGGAAGATACCACAGACCTTCATCATCCTTTGCAGGCTTGATCGCACCAGGGGTAGCCGCAATTGAGGAACCGGTGGTGTTAATTGCCGCCTCTGTGGAGTTAATGGCAGATCCGCTTGTATTGATTGCCGCCCCGGTGATACTTATGGCAGTTCCGCTTGTATTGATTGCCGCCCCGGTGGAGTTGATGGCGGAACCTGTAATGTCTGCTGAAGTTCCTGCAGTATTGGGAATTCCTTTTGGAAGAGAGATTTGAGTGGCTGTGTTGGTGGTACTTACTGGATTATCTAAAGAACCGGTTGGGAATTGAACGGGTTCAGCTGCGAAAGAGGGGGCGGCAAATAGACCAGTCAATATAAAACATATTGCTGTTATCAGCCCGACAGCTCTTTTACCAGACACCGGATCGCCTCCTCCCATGCAATATTGCATATCCATTATATCAATTCAAGTCTATTTTTGGAAGGACATAAAAATGCTCTGCTTCCCAGTTAGTATTTTACATGCCTCCTGAGTTTATTATATTCCAGAGTCCTTGTCAATTGATACATAAGAGTTCTTACATTAATCGCCACGTTTGAGCCTGTCCAGGGAGAAAGCAGGATCTTTTTGAAAAGGTATGCTTCGAGTCAGGCGGGATATTTAACAATCAGCTTTCTCAATCAGCTTTCTCAATCAGCTTTCCGTAATCAGCCTTCCGTAATCAGCCTTCCGTAATCAGCCTTTTTTCCCCGGTAATCTGCTGTATTGGAGCAATATCCTGTGTCACTTCCATAATCCCCAGATATTTTCCATCCGCATTTCTTACCGCATAATACCTGATGAATACAAATCTGTCGCCCATCCCGATCCAAAAATCCTCATGTTCTTTGGCGCCGGATCTGAGCTCTTCAACAACTTTCTCAACAACATGCATGCTCGCCGGCGGATGACAATTCTGAACAAGCCTTCCGATAACAGTCTTTGGTCTTGCAAATATACGATCCTTCCCCTGCGTAAAATATTTCACGGCACCGCTTTCATCAATGAAGGTTATATCAAAAGGCAATGTATTAAATACAGCGTTGATTTCATCCGGGCTCATGAAACCGGCGTCAAATTTAACATACTCATTGGTATCAGCCAGTTCTCCTTTTTCACTTGCCTTTTTCTCCATATTAATGTTTTCAGGCTTCCATTCCGTTTTCGGTTCTATCAGACAATATCCGAATTCCCGGCTTTCCTCCGCAATCCTGTCCCATTCATCCTCTGCCAGAGTATCGAGCGCCATTGGAAAGAGGATATTCTCTTCCTTGAAAATCATTTCCGATAGCTTGTTTACAGCTTCATTCAGTTTGTCGAGCAGCACGGACTTATTGCCATCATATGAGGAAAGCGTGCTCTGCAGTCCCTTTATGGCAGTCCTGATCTCGTCATCGACACCCCACATCACTTTAGGCGGGGCAGTTATGCCATACTTCTCCAGATAAGGAAACAGAAGGTTTTCCTTCCGGAGATAATGCTTTTCAACCTCCCGGAGCTTATTGAGATCTTCCAGCAGTTTGCGGACATTCTCCGTATTGTCTTCCATCACAAAATCTTCTGCGTCAGGTTTAATTCTGTCATTGACAAGCTTTTCAAGTTCCCTGTTCTCAAGTTTGAACATATGGACAGGATGGCCATGTGCTTCTTCCAGTTTCTTCGGTCGATGGATATCCTCAATGGAGCCTTTAAATACTGCGGCATGCACGTCACAAAGCTTTTGTATCTCTTCAACAGGCATGCCCTCAAGCACGAGCGCCTTCTCCATCTCTGCAATTTCCGTCACGGAAATACCGCTGATCAGCTCCTCAAATCTGGGTTTTATTTCTTCAACGCCTTTCCCTTTATGCAGTTCGGTAATCAGTTCTTTTAACACCTTTTGCCTGTATTCCCGGTTATTTATCATTTCGCTCATGAAAAAACCTCCTCAATCCCTAATATCAATCCCGGCCTGATCGCATTTTATCCGATATTCCCGTAGTTTTCCCAAATCGATTTCTTTCATAACAGAACCTTTGGGAAAAGTAAAACGCAAACAGCCTTCTGGGATTCAAGGAGGCTTATAAATCAAATAGGAGCGACTATAATCGCATCGGCTGAAAGCCGAATCGGTACCCGCCACTTACAGAAGCGGCGGACATCTTTTACCCCGTTATTTTTTCCTGCTGCTGAAATGCCTTTTAACAGTAGGTCTCCTGTCTTCAGGTCTCTTGTTGGATCTTTCGATATTGACCTTCCTGCCCTTCATCGTATAATTTTTCATGGAGTCGAGAACCTGGTGTGCATACTCTCGCGGAACTTCCACAAACGTATAGCTGTCAAGGATGTCAATTGCTCCGATCAGCTTTCCCGGAAGTCCTGAAGTCGAAGCGATGCTTTGCACGATAGTCCCCGGCAGGATGTGATCCTTGCTGCCAACATTGATAAATAATCTTACATAGCCTTCCTCCGCACCGGAATCCTCTTCATCCATATCGGTCAGATCAGGCGTTTTGGCAGCACTCTGAGCAGCAGGTTCCGAACCGACAGGCTCTGCTACCATCTTCAATAAAGCCGCTGCAAATTCCATCGGACTAACGAAGTTTTCTTCCTCATTGATTGAATTCATCTCGGCAAGTGTTTGTTCAATATAGGTGGAAAACCTTGAAAGCTCTCCATCGGTAATGATTTTTTTGACGGAAGTCATCAGCTTGCCCATCTTGTTTTCTTCAACGTCCATCATTGTCGGTGGTTTGATTGGTGTAATCGCGGCTTTGGTAAACCTTTGAATATCTCTGATTTTGTTTATCTCACGGCCCACAACAAACGAATAGGCTTTCCCCGCTCTACCCGCACGGCCTGTTCT
Organism: Bacillota bacterium; assembly: GCA_023399355.1. GTDB lineage: Bacteria > Bacillota > Clostridia > Acetivibrionales > DTU013 > UBA1305. The sequence continues at coordinate 21,571 of JAEWQC010000171.1, forward strand.
TCCTATTCTGTGAACATAATATTCCTCGTCGCTTGGCAGGTCATAGTTGAAAACCGCTTCGACATCATCCACATCTATTCCCCTGGCGGCAACATCCGTAGCGATCAGTATGTCGATCTGCCCATTCCTGAATTTTGCCATGACCTTGTCCCGCTGATCCTGCCGCAAATCACCATGCAGTGCCTCAGCGGAATACCCTCTGGATTGGAGATCGGACGCCAGTTCGTCCACACGCTTCTTGGTATTGCAAAATACAAGGGACAGTTTGATATCATTGGCATCAATGATCCTTGCCAGCACTTCAAACTTCGAAGAGCCGCTTACCATGAGGTAGTACTGCTCAATACTCGGTACTGTCAGCGCCTTGTGGGCGACTTTTACATGCACCGGATTTTTTTGGTACAGCTTCGTCAGATCCAGTATTTCCTTGGGCATGGTTGCCGAGAACAGAATTGTTTGTCTGCCCTCAGGGGCTTCTTTCAGGATGGTGTCGATATCTTCCCGGAAACCCATATTCAGCATTTCATCGGCTTCGTCCAATATGACCATCTTCAGGTTAGCCATCTTGAGTGTTCGCCTTCTCATATGATCCATGACGCGGCCGGGTGTTCCGATAATGATCTGCGGACGGTTCTTCAGTGCCTTGATCTGCCTCTCGATAGGCTGCCCGCCATATATGGGAAGGATCCTGATCCCTTTTTTATATTTCGATACGCTTTTAATCTCTTCAGACGACTGAATAGCCAGTTCTCTGGTAGGGCAAAGTACAAGCACCTGGATATTTTCCGAATCGGACTCCAGCATATCCACTGCAGGTATTCCGAATGCACAGGTTTTTCCCGTACCGGTTTGCGCCTGGCCGATAATGTCGCTTCCATTGAGTATGTAGGGGATGGATTGGGCCTGAATGGGTGTTGCCTCTTCGAACCCCAGATCGTCAATGCCCTTCTGTATTTCCTCCGATAGATTCAATTCCTTGAATTTCATTTAATAGCTCCTTTATTTTCACATGCACTCTATAAATTTTAACAGCATTCGCAATAGTATACCACTATTTACCCTGTAACAACAATATATAACTTAAATAAACCATGATCACTCTAAAATGAATCCGGATTTGGAATCACCCGTTTTTTCGCATGCATTGCATCTGATACCTTGCTGAGAAAAACAATTTGTTCCCTGAGCAAAGTATTTTTCAGCCTGTCTACATTATTAACACCACAACCATTATTATGCATCGTCCTTACATGTACTGCATTTCGCCAGCAAGTATCGATATTTAACAATTAAATAACAGAATAAATCCCTTTTCTTATCAAATCTATTGTAGAATAGACATAAGCTATTATATGAATACAGCAGCAACGGCACTTGGAAAGGGAGGGACCATGTCAGCTTTAGCAAGTATAATACTTAAAAACGATGTTTTATGCTTCTATGCAATCAACAGAAGATTCCACTGCCGTGCACTGGATCAGGTTATGAAAGGTCTGACACAGCTGGGAGCAACGGCTGCAGCGGTTATGATATCCTTGTTGTTGCTGCTTTACAACAGGAATATGGGCATCGCGCTATTGATGAATCTTCTTTCAAGCCAATTTATCATACACCTGATCAAACGAATCGTCGACAGGCCACGGCCATATACGACATTGGAGTGGGCAGTTGCAATCAATCCGCCAAAATGCAGATATTCCCTTCCTTCCGGTCATTCTGGCTCCGCATTGTCTATTGCATTGTCACTTTCTTCATTTTTCCCGGCCCTCAGGATAGCGCTTCTTACGATAGCAGTTCTTGTTGGAATATCACGCATATATCTTGGTGTGCATTATCCCACAGACGTTACACTGGGGTTTGCCATCGCCATCGTCACCTATGAGGTATTAAAAAGAATAGCTTTTATGTCGATTTTAGCCTAGAGAATTTATTTTTTTTCACAAACATGTTATAATGGAAACAAATGAAATTTCAAGGTGTATCTGATGGAACCTTCAGTCGAAAGAACAAGAGATGATTTGACGGGTCTTTACAGCAGAAAATCTATTCTTGACCGCAGCAATTATGAATTGGATAGGGCAAGAAGGTATAAACATGCCCTTTCGATAATCATCTTTGAACTTGATCACTTCCAAAATATGAATGACAAGTATGGACACCAGGGAGGAGACACTGTTCTGAAGGCGGTAGCAGACATGTGCTCTCATAGTTTGCGTTCAATTGACCTTTTGGGAAGATCGGGCGGAGAAGAATTTTATATATGTCTTCCCGAAACCGAACCACAGGGTGCCCTTCTGACAGCGGAAAGAATCCGCACCGAAATCGAAGCCATGGAAATTCCATTTGAAGGTCATAAGATAAAAGTCACTGTAAGTGCTGGAATTACCGGCACCGACTGCGTAGAGGATGAAAACCTGGATTCCTTCCTTAAAAGTGCGGACCGGGCTTTATATGCAGCAAAGATTGAAGGCCGCAATTGTGTGCGTTCCGAATTGCTAAGGATGATTTCATAGAAGCTGGATCATAACATAGTTCTATCGAAGAGTTTGCAGCCGGAGTTTGCGGCGGCCATATATGATGTTGCTTGCTTCCGGTTGTTGTCGATTGCCATGACAGTTGGTAAGAATGGCGTACCAGCCGTTGGTGCCCGCCTGGCAATTTCCGGTGAGCATGAACGTACATTGTCGTTCTCACTGACCTGCCTCACCGGAAACCTGAGACTCCTCGATCCGGACTTAAAAGTAAAAGCGGTGAACTGCATCGCCATTGAAATGGCTAGCTTCTGGTTCCCGGAAAACCGGTATACACATGGCGTGTCCGACACCACCACTGCTGGGTAGGATATACCTACTCTGCACAGATACTTTGGACAATATCCCTTTAATGTTTTGCGCAACTAAGGTCTGCTTTATATCAGGCAGAAATACCCGTCCATTTCGAGTTCATTAAAGCTTAACATAACATCCAGTGTCAGAGGATTTATATATCGCATCAATTATTTTTATTGCGGCGATTCCCTGCTCCCCTGTCAGGCTAAATGTTCTCCCCTCAAGGAGACTGTTGTGGAAATCCTGGATCAGGCACTTATGGCTGCTGCCCCAATATGCTTTTTCACCTGTGGCTTTAACCGTCTCCTGCATTTCTTCCATCGTTTCATCGGAATATTTGATCATCAGCTTGTCTTCAAGTCTGATAACAGCTTTCTCGCAAATAATCTCTATCTGTATCGGAGAATTTGCCGAATAATTGTTCGTCGCATAAAAAAGCAGGTTACTGCCGTTTCTAAAGGTAATCGTGGCATCAGCCGTGTCCTCCACGTCAATGACACTGCTCATAAGGCGCGTATCAACATGTGCTTTGAGACAGTCCGCCTCTCCCATGAACCACTGCATCAGATCCAGTGTGTGGATGGCCTGGTTAATCAATACCCCGCCGCCTTCCTTTTCTCGCTTTCCGTGCCAATCGCTTTCCGTATAGTATTTCCCCATCCTGTTCCAGGTGACGATCGCTTTCGCGCCGAGCAGCCGGCCTGCCTTCCCGGATTGGAGAACTTCTCTGATTTTCAGCGAGGTGGTATTGTACCTGTTTTGAAAGCAGACTCCCAGAGTTCTGCCGGTTTCCTTTGATACCCGGTTCATTTCAAGCGCATCCGCTACAGAAATGGCCATCGGCTTTTCTGTCAACACATGCCTGCCGCTCTTCATGGCATCAATAGCCATTGCTGCATGGAGGTAATGAGGTGTACAGATATGCACCACATCGATGTTGTTATCCTCCAGCATCACCCTGTAATCCGTGAAGAAACTGCAGCCATACAGGTGAGCGGCATCTTCGGCTCTTTTCCCGTCTATATCGCAAACCGCGCATACTCTTGAAGTACTTAGTTCCGCAATTGCCTCGGCATGTTTTTCATAAATCGATCCACAGCCGATGATTGCCGTATTCAGAATTTTCATGTTCTCATATTCCCCCTGCATCGTGTGTTTTTTCATTCGTTTTGGGCCTAAAATATTTGGATTCTTTGATGCTTTTATGCTTTGACGCTTTGTAACTTTGACGCTTTATGCTTTTATGCGATGCTTTGTAACTTGGACGCTTTATGCTTTTACGCTTTGATGCAATTTTTCGCAATACAATCCTGGTCTGTCGTCCCAGCTGAAATATCTGGTGAATTCCCCGCGAAATTACCTTCCCGGAATAGTAAGACGCGAGTATTACAACCTTATCCATGTTCTCCTTCTAAAGTTGTAATATTAACCTCCTCCATGCTTTCAGCAGGAATTCGCTATTTCTTCTATAAAAATTTTATTATATAATTAATCCATATTCTTTGCACATTTTGATAATAATATTGCTTTTCTTGGCATAAAAGGACGGGACTAAAGCATGGAAACCTATTACAGTGATGTGAACCGCTCGGTGAATTATTCCCACATGAAGCTTGAAAACCCGGCACAAGCCGATTTTCATCTGCATGACAAATTTGAAATATACTTTTTCATCTCGGGCAATGTTAACTGTTTCATAGAGAAAAAAGTATATCAGCTGCATTATGGGGACCTCCTGCTGATGAACAGTCATGAAATACACAAGCCCTCCTTTGCACCGGGAGCGCCTTACGAAAGAATCGCCGTGCATTTTGACGCAGCCATCCCGCAGGCTTTAAGTTCCCCGTCCTTCAACCTTCTGAACTGCTTTACAAACCGGCCGGCAGGAGAAAATAACCTGGTCAGAATGAGCAGGAAGCAGCGCGAAGAAATCATAAAGCTGTTTGGCAAAATGGAACTGTTGAGCAATGAAACCTCAAACGGCTCGGATGTCCTGAAGCTGGCAGTTTTTCTTGAGCTTCTGGTTTTAATCAACCGCGCGTTTTCCGGCGCTCCTGCACATGAGGGGGAGAAACCGATGGTTCCTGGAAAACTTGTACCGGTACTTGACTATATAGACTCCCATCTGGAAAGCAATTTGTCCCTGGAAAATCTGGAACACCGTTTCTATATCAACCGTTTCTATCTGACAAGACTTTTCAAGCAGGTTACAAACAGCAGCCTGCATGAATACATCCAGTACAAACGGATATCAAGGGCGAAGAAAATGCTCTCGGACGGCCTTAATGTAACGGAAGCCTGTGCCAGATCCGGCTTTAACGATTACTCGAATTTCCTGAGAATGTTCAAGAGAACCGTGGGCATATCGCCGGGCCAATTCCGCAAAGGCTGCAGATAGTGGATGCGTATGAGCCGAAAATAGGAGTATGTCAAAAGACGAACATGTGTTATAATCTTAAAGTTCGAACGCAAGTCCGACTGATTGGAAAACAGCAAAACCGATTGGTTGGAAAACTGGCTGAACCCAAATCTTTATAAATGGATATGGACAAATGAAAGGTTACTCATGAGCATTCTGAATGTAGAAAACGTAAATCATGGCTTTGGTGCCAGAAAAATATTGGAGAACGCCTCCTTCCGACTTTTAAAAGGCGAGCATGTCGGCCTGGTAGGTGCGAACGGAGAAGGTAAATCAACCTTTTTAAACATCATTACCGGCAAACTTTCACCCGATGAGGGCAAAGTAGAGTGGTGCAACAGAATCACTACAGGTTACCTGGACCAGCTCACAGTCCTGACAAAGGGAAAGACCATACGGGAGACCCTGCGTGAAGCCTTTCAGCATATGTTTGATATGGAACAGGAAATGCTGTCCATCTATGAAAGCATGGTAACTGCAACCGACGAAGTAATGGCGGTGATGCTGGAGGATGTGGGAGAACTCCAGAGTGAACTTGAGCATAGCGGCTTTTATATACTGGACGCGAAAATAGAAGAGGTCGCAAATGGCCTCGGACTTGGGGAAATCGGACTGGACACGGATGTCACCAACCTGAGCGGAGGACAGCGTTCCAAGGTGCTGCTGACAAAACTGCTGCTGGAAAATCCGATGATCCTTATCCTGGATGAGCCCACCAACTTTCTGGATGAAAACCATATCAACTGGTTGAAAAACTTTTTGAAAAATTATGAAAACAGCTTTATTCTTGTATCACATGACATGCCCTTTCTCAATGAAGTGGCCAATGTGATCTACCACGTGGAGAATGCCGTTTTAACCAGATACTCCGGTAATTATGAACAGTTCCTGCAAATGTACCAGCTGAAAAAGCAGCAGAACCAGATTGCCTATGACAAGCAGCAAAAAGAGATCGAAAGGCTGGAAGACTTTGTTGCCAGAAACAAGGCAAGGGCCGCTACGGCTACTCTGGCTAAAAGCAGGCAGAAGATGCTCGATAAGATGGATATCATAGAGAAAACCCGCGAAAAGATCAAGCCTGTATTCAAGTTCAGGGAAGCCCGTGCTCCCGGCAGGTTCGTCTTCCAGACCGCCGGATTGGTGATCGGATATGACCGTCCCCTGACTCAACCGCTGGAACTCTCGCTTGAAAGAGGGCAAAAAATTGCAATAAAGGGTGTGAACGGTCTTGGTAAAACGACGCTTCTCAAAACATTGCTTGGACTCACAAAACCTGTCGCCGGAGAGGTTAAATTGGATGACTACCTTTTCCCCGGCTATTTCGAACAGGAATCCGAACGTTCGGATAATACCGCTCTGGAGGAGATCTGGAGCGAGTACCCCGGCATGAGCAATGCGGAAGTGCGCGGAGCTCTTGCCAGATGCGGCCTGACCACCGAGCATATCACTAGCCTGATGATGGTTCTCAGCGGGGGTGAAAGCGCCAAGGTCCGCCTGTGCAAGCTGATGCTCCGGGATGTGAACTGGCTGGTATTGGATGAGCCCACCAACCACTTGGATGTAGATGCCAAGGAAGAATTAAAAAGGGCTCTGAAGGAATTCAAGGGCACAATTACACTCGTCAGCCATGAACCCGAGTTTTACGAGGATTGGGTCACCGAGGTATGGAATGCCGAAACCTGGACCACAATGTAAAGATGACTGCTTTCGGCCACCCAAAAGTGGCAGCATCATTTCTATTGTGTGTAATTTTTTAATAATATGACACACTATTGTCAGATTTACTATGTTATTATTCATTGAGGTGATAGGGAATGAGTGTATTATCTGATTTGCCAAATGTGGGCAAAGTACTTGAACAAAATCTAATTGTGGCAGGTATCACGACCCCGGAACAACTTAGGGAAGTTGGCACAAAGGAGGCCTTTCTCCGTATCAGAGCATATGACCCCGGGGCGTGTATGCATATGCTCTATGGCATTCAAGGCGCTATTGAAGGAATTAAGGATCAGTTTCTTTCTGAAGGGACAAAACAGGAATTAAAAAAATTTTTCAAAAGTTTATAGGCGTTCCTGTAATAGGTAGATGGAGATGAATGAAATGAAAGTAAGCAAAGCATTTGAACTCTTTGCAAATGAAGCACCGGAAACCCAGAAAGCCTGGATGCAAGCCGTACAAAAGCTGGGCGAAGCGAGTAAACTGGATAAAAAAACAGAGGCACTTGCTTATATTGCCGTTATGGCTGCTGCACGTCTAGAAAGTGGTCTGCCTTTTCATGTTAAAATGGCTAAACTGCATGGCTGCACAAGAGAAGAAATTATAAGCGCAATATTAGTAGGACTGCCCGCTGTCGGCAACATTGTTATTGGTGCCTTGCCAGTTGCTATGGAAGCATATGATGAAGAGTGACAACTCCTGTAATAATTTAACTGTCCCGGTTGATTGGGACAGTTATAGATGCAAGGCCGACAGGTGTTCCCTCTAATATCCCGACTTCTTCCCCGTCATTGAATCAATGACGACTTTAATGACCAGCGTTCTTTCAAATGCCTTCTCGGAATACTCAAATCCGGTCCGGCCAGTATGCTTGGTCATAATCGCATCCAGCACTTTGATTTTTTCTTCATTTTCATCTATCAAAGATGCATTTCCCGTGCCAACCACACTCATATATCTGGTAGTGCTTTCACAAGCCTCTTCCTCCAATTGGATCTTCACATCGGTATCTGCCTGAAACGCCACCCTGCTGTTTTTCAACAAAATATCGATTTTTCTGCCCTGCTTTGCTGAATGCATGTACAGGAACCCATTAAGATACGCGAAATTCATGGCAACAAGATACGGCTCGCCCCCATCGACCATCGCCAGCCTGATGACTTCTGCCTTATCCAGTATTTGCTCCATCGTTTCCTTGTCGGTTATTTCCTTATCTTTTCTTCTCATCAAAATGCTTCTCCTTTACAAAGCCGGCAAGTCTTCTATTTTACTGGATTTGCGGCGTTATGTGTTTAAAATCAACTTATCTTTTCAAATGTTGTAATCAATATAACCCATCTATTTTGCGGATTGCAACTATTTTGGGAAAGTATTAAAAAAATAGCCATAAAGGCTATCTCTTTACAAATATATTATACCACTGAATGTTAAATTTTATGAAGTACTTAATTGTTACTGCCAAGCTATAAATGCCCCATGTTGCTGTTGAAATTTATCATTAGTTCGATAACATGTTTGCAACTATTGCTGAGTCAAGATTTGAACAAATTTTGTACTGTTGCGTATTTCAAAAGACTCATTTGTTACTGAATTTCTTTAGCATCAATTAATTTCATATACTTTGTTACTCTTCTGAAATCATTTATTGATTTTATCTTAATATCATTTATTTCACATACCTCACCAGATTCTAATGCTTTTTCAATTGTGCCTTCCCAAATTTTTCTTTTGCTCTCAATACCAACGTATTCTACACCTATACATAAACTCCATATATCTTTATCGTAAATTAGGTTTTCAAATTCTAAAGCATCAAAGTCTGCTGAATTAATGACCAAAATTATCTTTTTATCTTTTTTCCTACATTTCAGGAGTATATTCTTGGTAATATGAACTCTCTCTGCTCTGTCGATTGGTTTGTCTGAATCAGTCCAATTTGTTATACTATCTGCATATAGTCTAAACCCATTATGCCATGTACAACTACAATATAATATCCTTCCATTTTCTTTATATATTAGGGTTTCACCCCTACTTTCATAAGCTACAGATACTGATTCTTTTTTTAAGGATCTCATAAAAAACTTGTATGATGTATTCAACATCAATACATTCCTTTCTTATATATTTTTATTTATACTTTATTTAACACTGTGGACTTTTTATAAAAATTTATAGCTTTGACTATTTAAAGGAGTGTATTGCC